>NZ_DATCWX010000045.1:0-26152 GCF_036566125.1 Intrasporangium sp. | reverse complement strand
GTCTGCCGCGGCCCGGGCTGCACCGTGCCCGCGGACCGGTGCGACCTGGACCACGAGCTGCCGTGGCCGGCCGGGGCGACCGAGGCGGGCAACCTGTACGCGAAGTCCCGCCGCTGCCACAACACCAAGACCGCCGGGCTGTGGACCAGCACGCCCCGGCCCGACGGCGCGCTGGCGTGGACCACGCTGGCCGGGCGCGAGTACGTCACCTACCCGAAGAACTGGCGCGAGAGAATCCACGACGAACCCGCCCAACCCGAGACGAGCATCCAGGAGGAACCTCCGCCGTTCTGAGCCGGCTGGTTCGGCGTCGTTGCTGGAGCACGGCCAATGCTGGCTCAGGGCTGGCTCAGCGCATACATTGGCCATGGGCCGACGATATTTTGGAGGGGTTCCCGTGAGGCAAAGCCGACCTTCGAAGTGGTCTTTCAAGTCGCATGGGTCGATCCTGTCGATCGGTTCGACGAACTCGATCCTGTCGATCGGCAGTGCCGGGTCGATCCTGTCGATTGGCAGCGTCGGGTCCTTCGCGTCGATCGGGTCCATCGGATCGGTGATGAGCGCGTTGTCGTTCTTGTCGTTCCAGTCGCGGCTGTCGGCCCTGTCGGCCCAGAGTGATCTCTCGACGCTCTCTGCACAGTCGCAGTGGTCGGTCCGCGGTTACCGACACCAAGGCCCCTGAATCGGCTCAGCGCTGACTCGGCGGCCCTGGCCTCGGCACCTCCTCCAAAGAGGCACGGAGTCACCTCACGGCGCGTAGATGTACTTCATCCCGCTCTGGTGCGTGACCGTGCGCGTGTTGTAGTTGTAGGGCCCGGCGAGTGCGTTCATCTCGATGATGGTCACCTTGTTGCCGCTGACGCGGGTGACCCAGGCGACATGCCCGACGCTCGACGAGCCGTGGACTCCGGGCTGCATGACCACGATGGACCGAGTGCGGGGGGTGCTGGAGACGGTGTAGCCGGCGTTGGCAGCTCCCCAAGCCCACGCCATCGCGTTGCCGGTCCAGCCGCCGGGGTAGTAGCCCTCGGACTGGTACCACTTGTTGAGAGCGCCCCACGTGCACTGGCCGGGGGTCGCCCAGTTGTGGGATGACCTCTTGCCCGTGGTTGCCCTCGCCGTCGTCTTCTTGGCCGTCGTTGTGTTGAGCGTGGTCTTGGGCTTGTAGGTCGACTTCGTGGTGCTGGTTCGTGACGAGGTGCGTGACGCTCGCTGGGCTGCCTTGCGGGCCTTCTCGGCGGCAGCCTTCTTCGCGGCCGCGTCCTTGCGCGCCTTCTGGGCGGCGGCTCGTTCGGCGGCGGCCCTCTCGGCGGCCGCCTTCTTCGCAGCGGCTTCCTTGCGGGCCTTCGCTGCTGCGGCGGCCTTCTTCGCAGCCGCCTCTCGGCGGGCCTTTTCGGCCGCTTCCTTGCGGGCCTTCTCGACGACGACGTCCTTGATGACGATGGGCTTCGGCTTGGCGGCCTTCTTCGGCGCCGAGGCCACATAGCCGATCGAGCTGAGGGCCGTCGACGCTGCCGGGGCGGGACTGGGGGTGGCATCGGGGCCCACGAGCGCTGGGGCCTTGGGGGCCCGGACCGGGGCGGCGGCCACCGCTGCGCCCTCTGCCGTGGTTTCGGCCGAAGCGGGGGCGGAGAGTGTGGCAACGAGGCCACCAGCGGCAGCAACGACTGCTGCGCCCCTGATGGCCGGCTGTGCAGATGCGCGCGCGATGCTCTTGAGCTCGCCCAGGGGGCTGTAGGCACCCGGCGCGCGGTGACGTCCGGGACGGTGGTCACTGTTCACGGCTGAACCTCTCAGCGCCTGCGAGGTTAGCTGTCGGGTTCGGGCTGAGGTTGCCCGGCTCTCGTCTCCGGCCCGGAGGCCTTCTCGAGAGCTTCACCCCAAAGAGCGACGTGAACGCGGTGCGAAAACCTGCTCGCCGCCGCTCGGAGGAACTGTGGTTCCCCCGCTCCTGCCATGCGGGTCAAGCGGCACCCGGAGGCAGTGGCAGGACTCGGCGTCCGCCCCTGGGTGGACCCCACCGGGGAAGGGGGCTGGGGTTGACAGTAGATGACAGATCGGGCGATGTCACGCTGCGGTAACGGAATGTCCAAGAATCGGTAAAGGAAGCCACCACGTCGCACGACGGAGGGCGGTGAGGTCGCCTGGGCAACCTCACCGCCCTCTGAAGGTGGCGCGGAGTCAGCTCACGGCGCGTAGATGTACTTCATCCCGCTGATGTCGGTGAGCGTGCGCGTGTTGTAGTTGTAGGGCCCGGCGAGCGCGTTCATCTCGATGATGGTGACCTCGTTGCCGTTCACGGCTGTCACCCAGGCCACGTGGCCCACGCTGGAAGAGCCGTAGACTCCGGGCTGCATGACGAGGATGGACCGGGTGCGCGGCGTGCCGGAGACGGTGTAGCCCGCGTTGGCGGCGCCCCACGCCCACTCCATGGCGTTGCCGGTCCAGCCGCCCGGGTAGTAACCCTCGGACTGGTACCACTTGTTGAGGGCGCCCCACGTGCACTGGCCGGCGGTTGCCCAGTTGTACGAGGACTTCGTGCCGGACGTGCCATTGACGGTCGACTTCTCCGTGTACGTCGGCGTCGTCAGGCTGGTCCGGGAGGAGTCACGCGAGGCCCGCTCTGCTGCGTCGCGGGCTGCTGCCGCCTTGCGCGCCTTCTCGGCGGCGGCCTTCTTCGCAGCCGCCTCCTTGCGGTCCTTCTCGACAACGACGTCCTTGATGACGAGCGGCTTCGGCTTGGCGGCCTTCTTCGGCGCCGGCGCCGTGTAGCCGATCGAGCTCAGGGCCGGTGCCGGAGCAAGAGCGGGGACAGTGGCAGCGTCGGGGCCGACGGCAACCGCCGCTTTCGGGGCGGCGACCTTCGGCGCGGCGACGACCGCGGACGTGTCGGTGATGGTTTCGGCTGAAGCTGGGGCGGAAAGCGTGGCAACGAGGCCACCAGCGGCAGCGACGACCGCTGCACCCTTCATCGCTGGCTGGGCGGACTCGCGTGCGATGCTCTTGAGCTCGCCAAAGGGGCTGTAGCCACCCGGCGCGCGGTGACGGCCGGGGCGGGTGTCAATGTTCACAAAGAACCTCCGCGCCTGCGAGGTTAGCTGTCGGGTTCGGGCGGAGACTGCCCGGCTCTCGTCTCCGGCCCGAAGGCCTTCCTCGAGTGCTGCACCCCAAGAGCGACGCGGGTTTCGCTCAATGCGAACTCCACGGCGCTCGGAGGAACTGTGGTTCCCCCGCTCCTGCCATACGGGTCAAACGGCGCCTCGAGGCAGTGGCAGGACTAGGCGTCTGCTTCTGGGCGGGCCCCCACGGGGAGGGGGTCGCGATAGACACTAGAGCACGAATCCGGAGATGTCACACTGAGGTAACGGCATGTCCATCAATTGGTAAAGCGACTGCGTGTTCAGCCGGAGGGTGAGCAGGTGGCCTTGGCGCCGGCCTGGGCGGCGGCGAAATAGGGCGGGTTGAGCGCCAAGCCCTTCTGCCAGAGGGAACGCCAGAGCGCCTCGGCCTTTGCTGCCGTGATGCCCCCAGCCTTGAAGTGAGACTGGTCTTTCAGGTGGGTCTCCCATGGCTGGATCGCCGTCCGGGCCTTGGCCAAGACGCCGTCGACGACCTGCATGTTCGCCGCACACGTCGCGAGAGCGGCCGCCGCACTGCCGGTGGCAGCGGCGGGCTTCACACAGCGCAACTTCGAGGACGTGAACGCCTGGTCCGCCGCGTGGAACGCCGCGATGTGCTGCGGAGCGTTCGCCGTGGTGGGCCCCCAGTCCTTCTTGGCCTGCTCGAGCGTGGTCTTCCCGGCCTGAAGGTTGTTCATGATGTCGAGATGGGCATCCCACTCCGCGAGAACCGTTGCCGCCGCCTTGTTGGCAGCCGCCTGCAGTTCCCAGCCCTTGCGGCAGGCCTCGACCTGCGCGGCGACCGGATCCACTGTTGTGGGTGAGGACTCCGAAGCCGTAGGTTCGGTCGACGTCGCTTTGGCCGTTGCCGTGGCGCCTGTCGTTGCCGCTGTCGTTGCCCTCGGTGTCGACGTGCTGCCAAGTGCGGCTGGCCCGGCCGTCGGAGATCCGAGAAAAAGGCCCTTGCCGAACCACACGGCAGCGCCGAGGACGAGCAGGGCCACGACCGTCAGCGCCACTGCCGCCCCCGGTCCATGCCGACGCTCGAGCTCGCGCCGCTCGCGGCGGGTCTTTGGCTGGTCTGTCATCGGATAACCCCCAAAAGGCCGATCCGGCAGGGCACGTACCCGGCAACACCGGCTGCTACCACGACGTGAGCTCCCGTGGTCCCGTGCTTCGCGGTTTCGTCGCGGAGTCGCTGGTGCCGATTCTGGACATTAACGGAGCCTGACGAACTTCCGAAAGGCCCGGCTCTGCCCCGATCTCGCTATTCTCGCAGGGTTGACCGGACCTGCGTTCACACACCGGGTGCCGCGGATAAGCGAGGTGCGCCATGTCGCAACCACCGGCTGAGCGGTTGCCCCAGGACAGCGGCCCCTCCCCACCTGCCCGACCGCAGCGGAAGCACTACTCCACGGAGTTCCGCACGAGGGCCGTGGCGCTTGCCGCCAGGCCCGACCTGACCATCACGGCTGCCGCGGCAGACATCGGAGTGAGTCCGAGTACGCTCAGGCGCTGGGTCCGCGAGACCGAGCCTGCTGACCCCCGGCCGGTCCACGAGCGCATCGAGGACGAGTGGCCGGACTGGCGATCCTTCGACTGGCCCGTCCTGCCCTCGCCCGAGCCGGGGGAGGGCGACGTCCTGAGCGAGGCCGAGCCCCCGGCGGCCGAACCCAGCGCGCCCGAACCCAGCACGCCCGAACCCAGCACGCCCGAACCACCCCGGGCACACCCTCCCCCCGCCCAGCCACGTGCGCCCGCTCCCGCGCCGGCTCGGGTCGATGACATCATCTTCCCGTCCACGGCGCGGTTGGGATCGGTGCAGCGCCTCGGGATCGTCGCCGTCGTGTTCGTCGCCGCCGTGGTCCTGTCACGTCTCGTGCCCGAGGACTACCGATTGCGGCCGCTGATCGTTGACCTCCACGTCATGTCGCTCGTGGCCTCCTTCGGGGCCGTGCTCCTCGTCGACTGGCATGGGCTGCTCTGGCTTGCCAGGAGGCGCACCCTCATGGAGTCGACCCGCCTCGCGGCTGCAGCCTCGCCCATCATCTGGGCCGGCCTCGGCGGTCTCTTCGTCACCGGCGCCCTCCTCCGGCCCGACCTCGGCTCTCCCCTCACCCTCGTCAAGCTGGCCCTCGTCCTTGCGGTCTCGGTCAACGGCGCCGTCATGGCTCCCGTCCGCCTCAAGCTCACCGAGCTCTCCGCGGACGCGTCCCCCGTCGACGTCCCCCAGCGGGAATGGCGGCGCATGGTGCTCGCGACGACGGTGTCCCAGATCGCCTGGTGGGGCGCCGTGGTCATCGGCTTCGTCAACTCGTCCACATGAACGCACGCTCCGTCATCGGGGTGGTCGCGCTCGGCACTCTGGGGATCGTTGCCTCGGCGTTGGCAGTCCGGTCGACCGGGGCTGCCGACCCACTCTTCTTCGTCGCTGACGCGGGTCCTCTCGTGCGGTGGTCGGCCCCGTTGCTTCGCGTCGTCCATGACCTCGCGGCGGCGGTGACCCTGGGAGCGCTCGTCCTGGCTCTCTTCGTCGTGCGCACACCCGCGCTGACGCGTCTGGCCGGGATCGCCGCGCTGGTCTGGGCCGCCTGCGGCCTGGCCGGCACCGTCCTCACCTTCGCCGACGCTTCCGGGATGCCCCTGGAGTCGCCGGGCTTCCTCGCCGCCCTGCGCACGAACGTGTGGGCCTTCGAGGCGACCCGGATCGGCCTGATCAGCTCCGTCGGTGCGGCCGTGGTGGGCTCTGTGGCGCTCGGCGCTCTCTCCACGGCGAGGCCTGTCCCCCGGCAGGCAACGGCATCGCTCCTGGCGGTGGGCGTTGCCTCGCTCGGGGTGCTCGGGCTCGCCAGCCACACCGGCGATTCGTCGGACCACGAGACGTCCGTCAACGCCATGGCTGTCCACATCGTCGCGGCGGCCACCTGGGTCGGGGGCCTCTTTGCACTCCTGACGCTCCGCCCGACCGGAGTTGCTGCCACGCCCACCGTGCGCCGATGGTCGACGATCGCACTGTGGTGCTTCTGCGCGGTCGCCGTCTCGGGCGTCGTCGCGGCCACCACGAGGCTCGGGAGCTGGTCGGATCTCACCACGCCCTACGGAGTTCTCGTCGTCGTCAAGGCCGTCGCCCTGCTGGCGCTCGGCGTCGCCGGCTGGCTGCACCGCCGCTGGACCATCCCGCGGCTCGAGGAGTCGGGCCGCGGATTCTGGCGCCTCGCGGCTGTCGAGGTCACCGTCATGGCCGCGACGATCGGCGTCGCGACCGCGCTGACGCGCAGCGCCCCACCGCTGTCCGAGGACGTCGTGGACCCGACGCCGGCGCTCGCGCTGACGGGCTTCCCGGCGCCTGCGGCCCCAGGCGCGTGGTCCTGGCTGCTCCCGTGGCGAACCGACTGGCTCATGCTCACCCTTGCCGCCGTCGCCATCAGCACGTATGCCGCTGGGCTCGTCCGCCTCCGACGCGCAGACCGCGCGTGGCCGAGTGGACGGACCGCAGCCTGGGTGATGGGCTGGGTCGTCTTCGCGGCGGCCACCTCGGGGGGTGCTGGAACGCTCGGGAGGGTCGCGCTGTCGTGGCACCTTGCGCTCGTTCTCGTCGAGCTGCTCATCGTGCCGGTGCTGCTCGTCATCGGTGACCCGGTCGGCTTGGTTCTCAAGGCATCCGCCCCCAGGGAGGACGGGACGATCGGGATCCACGAGACGGCGTTGGCCGTCGCTGGCATCGTCGACCGGTCGTCCCGGCAGCCCTTCGTCGTCGTCGGCATCACGGCCCTGGCGCTGATCGGCCTCGTGCTGGGCCCGGGCCTCGAGTGGACGCTCCTGGCCCACCCGGGCCACGTCATCGCGACCGTGGCGCTACCCCTCCTCGGTTACGTCCTCGTCTCGTCCATCGTCGAAGCGTTTCGGGTGGGAACGCGCACTCTGGCCGTGGCGGCAGTGGCCGCGCTCGCCGTCGTGGTCGGCCTGCTGGGGCTCGTGCTCGCGCTCGGCACCACGCCCTTGGCCGCCGAGTTCTTCGACGGTCTCCGGCTGCCCTGGCTCACCGACCTGTTGGTGGAGCAACATCGTGCGGGCGTCGTCGTCTGGTGGGTCGGCGGCCTTGGAACTGCTGCCCTGGTGGCGGTTGTGGCCGGGGTCTCGGCCAGGACGCGGCCCGCACGAAGGCGCTGACCCGGCCCAGCGGCATACGGCATGGTGTTCTTGTCAGGGACGGAGGAGCACCTTGATGGCGCGCCGCTCGTCCATCGCGCGGTAGCCGTCAGCCACGTCGTCGAGGGGTAGCGTCACGTCGAAGACGCGGCCGGGATCGATCCGGCCGGAGAGCACCCGCTCGAGCAGGTCGGGCAGGTAGCGGCGCACCGGGGCCATGCCTCCCGCGAGACCGATGTTGCGCTGGAACATCCGCCGAACGGGCAGCTGCACGCCGTGCGGCACGCCGACGAAGCCGACCGTCGACCCGGCTCGGGCGATCTGGAACGCCGTCCCTATCGCCTGGTCCGTCCCCACGCACTCCAGCACCGCGTCGGCGCCAACGCCGTCGGTGAGCTCGAGGACCGCCTCGACCCCGGCCTCATCGCGCTCGGCGATGACGTCGGTCGCGCCGAACTCGCGTGCGAGCCGCTGCCGGTCCGCATGCCGGGACATGGCGACGATCCGCGCTGCGCCGAGCTCGCGTGCAGCGAGCACGCCACAGAGTCCAACGGCTCCGTCGCCCACCACGACCGCCGTTGTCCCCGGCCGGACACCCGCGGCGACCGCGGCGTGCCACCCCGTTGCCATGACGTCGGACAGGGCCAGCAGCGACGGCAGCAACGACTCGTCGGGTGTGCCGTCCATCTTCACGAGGGAGCCCTCGGCCTGGTTCACGCGGGTGAACTCGGCCTGCCCGCTCGTCGTGAAGCCCAGGTTGATGCAGGCGGACTGAGCGCCGGCCAGACAGTGCGGACAGGTGTTGTCGCAGTGGTCGAACGGCGCGATGACGAAGTCACCCGGCCGGAAGGACCGGACCTCCAACCCCACCTCCTCGACGACTCCGATCGCCTCGTGGCCGATCGTCGAGCCGGCGGTGATCGGGTTCTCGCCGCGATAGGACCACAGGTCGGAGCCACAGATGCAGGCCGCGACGACGCGGACGACGGCGTCGGTGGCTGCGGTGATCGTCGGGTCGGCGACCTCGCTCAGGCGGATGTCTCGTGGGGCATGGATCGTGGTGGCGCGCATGTCGCCATCCTGCCGTTCACGTCCCGGCGATGGGAGCCAGTCCCAAGAGAAGGAGGAGGGCACCAAGCGGTAGGAGTCCCCACGGCATCGCCACGATGGCGGCACCGAGCAGGGTGAGGGCAACAGCGGAGGTCGGGACCCGGCCAGCGAGATCGAGCCGGCAGAGCAGGAGACCCAGGCCAACCGCGATGAGGATCGGTCCGCCGGCGGTCAACGCGGTGGGGAGGCCTCCGCCGAGGTAGCCGAGCATCCGTCCCACCGTGATTGCGCCGACCGCCCCTGCGCCGAAGGCGGAGGCGACGACGGCGACCGTCGCCAGAATCCCGCCACCCGTCTGCTCGCCCAGTCGGGCAGCAAGCAGGGCCAGCGCGACGACCGCAGCGACGAGGGCCAGCCCCGCCACGACGGCAACCGAGCTCGTGCCGGACCCGGCGTCAGGCCCGTCGAGCCAGGCGAGGATGCCGTGGACGAAGAGCAGGAGCGGTCCGAAGAGGGCGAGGGCCGGGGCGCGCCGGCCCGGTGTGGCCGGGGTGGTGCGGATGGGCGGGCGGTGACTGAGCACGACGGTTGAGGATCGGGCGGTCGCGGGCATGCTTCCACCGTCAACCAGGCCGGGTCCCGACCGCCATGGGGATCGTCCCCGCACCAACCCTGAGGTGTCCCTGAGCGGAGGCATCATGGTGCGTGTGTCCAGACCGATGACCGAGTGGCGGGTCGTGATCTGGTTCGGCTTCATCAGCCTGACCGCCGACATGGTCTACGAGGGGGCGCGCTCGATGTACGGGCCGCTCCTCGCGTCCCTCGGCGCGACGGCACTCGTCGTCGGACTGGTCACGGGCCTCGGCGAGGCGATGGCCCTCGTGCTGCGACTCGTCTTCGGACCGCTGGCGGACCGGTCCGGTCGATACTGGGCCCTGACGATCACCGGCTACGGCCTCACCGCCGTGTGCGTGCCGCTCCTCGCCGTGACGCCCTTCCTCGGCGCGGCCGGCCTGGCCGTCGCTGCGGCACTGATCCTGCTGGAGCGCAGCGGCAAGGCCGTCCGCAGCCCATCGAAGTCCACCTTGCTGGCCGAGGCAGCCCGAGCAGTGGGCCGCGGAAAGGGGTTCGGCGTCCAGAAGGCGATGGACCAGGTCGGGGCCTTCGCCGGACCCCTCCTCGTGGCAGCGGTCGTCGCCGCAACAGGCGTGATCTGGCCCGGGATGCTCGTCCTCGCCCTCCCTGGAGCCGCAGCGATGATCATCCTGCTGGTGCTCCGGGCCCGGACGCGTGAGGGTGCCCTCTTCGAGGGTCTCCTGGGGGCGCGGACTGCCGCTGACGACGGGAGCCGGCCCAGCGGCATACGGCATCGGGGTCCCGCAGGGACCTGGCTGGCCGACGCGCTCGGTCGGGAGCTGCCCGCAGAGTTCTTCCGCTTCGCCGTGGCGGCGAGCCTGACGACCGGCGGACTCGTCACGTTCGGGATCATCGGCTACCACCTCGCAGCTGACCGTGTGCTCCCGGTGGCCGGGGTCCCCCTCATCTATGCGTTGGCGATGGCGGTCGGCGCCGTCTCTGCGCTCGTCGTCGGCTGGGTCTACGACCGAGTCGGTGCGCACGTGCTGTTGGTCGTGCCGGTCCTCGTGGCCGCCGTCCCACCCCTGACCCTGAGCGACTCGACGTCGATCGTCGTGGCCGGCGTTGTCGTCTGGGGGCTCGCGGCCGGCGTCCAGGACTCCGCGGTCAAGGCGCTCGTCGCCGAGCTCGTCCCCCCACCTCGACGGGCAACCGCCTACGGCGTTTTCGCGGGAATCCAGGGGGCCTTCGCCGTCGTGGGCGGCGTCGCCATCGGGTGGCTCTACGACGTCTCGCTACCTGCTCTCGTCGCGACGGTCGGGGCGTCGCAGCTCCTTGCCCTCGCCCTGCTCTGGCACACCGTTCGTCCGTTCAGCCACGAGACGCGGCGGCACCTACGCCCTGAGGGGTAGGCGGCGGACTCGGGTCTACGCCATTGGGAGTAAATCCAGCGCGAAACGTTTCCACTGTCAGTGGTGCGACGTAGCGTCATCGGGGACTGTCACACATCGCCGACCCAATGCGTCATAGAGGTGGGCTCTCGATCGACGTACGGGTGCGGGCGGCAACTGCCGATGCCGTGCCCGGGCCAGACAGAAGGAGGAACCAGCCCGGCGAAAAAGCTTTGACTTCACGTGTAGTTCAAATCGAAGGATGGACGCCATGACCTCCACACATGGACCACTGACCATCGAACGGGACCGATTGCAGGCACTGGGTGACGCCATCGCCGGCGAGGTCCTCACTCCCCAGTCCGAGGGATTCGGGGCCGCAAACCAGCTGTACTACCGACACCTCGACCGGACGCCCGCTGTCATCGTCCAACCACGCGACACAGATGACGTCGCGGCCGCCATTGCGTTCGCCCGAGCGGTCGGGCTCGAGCTCGCCGTCCGGGGCGGCGGGCACAGCCTCGCGGCCCACAGCACGGTCGAGGACGGGCTCGTCATCGACCTCCGCCATCTCGACAGCATCGACATCGACGTCGACGAGGGCGTCGCCCGGGTCGGCGGGGGTGCCACGGCAGGCGCCGTCACGGCCGCAGCGGGCGAGCACGGGCTCGTCATCGGGTTCGGTGACACCGGCTCGGTCGGCGTCGGCGGCATCACCCTTGGCGGTGGTGCCGGGTTCCTCAGCCGGGCGCACGGGTTGACCATCGACAACCTGCTTGCGGTCGAGCTCGTCACCGCCGATGGGCGCGTCGTCGTTGCGGACGCCGAGCGCCACCCCGACCTCTTCTGGGCCCTGCGCGGTGGCGGCGGTGGTTTCGGCGTGGTCACGACGTTCACCTACCGCCTTCGCCCGCTGCCCCAGGTGGTCGGCGGAATGCTCATGGTCCCCGCGACGGTTGACACCGTCACGGAGTTCGTCCGCCTGGCCCAGGCGGCACCCGAGGAGCTGAGCGCCATGATCAACGTCATGCCGGCACCGCCCATGCCGTTCCTGCCCAAGGAGCAGCACGGGGAGCTCGTGGTGCTGGCGTTGCTGACGTATGCCGGCCCCGCCGCGGCCGCCGAGCCGGTGCTCGCGCCGTTCCGTGCTGTTGCCACCCCACTGGCCGACCTGCTGCAGGAGATGCCCTACCGGGGAATGTTCCAGCCGGAGCCGGACGACTTCCACCCGGTCGCCACAAGCCGCAACGGCTACTCGCGCGGGTTCGACCGCGACGACGCGCAGCTCATCCTCGACACGCTGACGAAGCAGCTCGCCTCGCCGGACGTGCAGATGGCTGTCGTCAACACTCGGGTCCTCGGGGGAGCCATCTCGCGGGTCGACTCCGACGCCACCGCGTATGCCCACCGTGAGTGGCCGCTCATGGTCAACGTCGCCGCGATCGTCAGCGACCCGAGCACCCTTGACGCGCAGCGTCCGTGGCTCGAGGCACTCCAGGCCTCGCTGTCCGGTGGCACGCCGGGCGCGTACGGCAACTTCGTCGGGGAGGAGGGACCGGACCGCATCCACGACATCTATCCGCCCGAGACCTACGCCCGACTGGCCACGGTCAAGGCGGAGTGGGACCCGGACAACGTCTTCCACCGAAGCCACACCGTGGCGCCGGGCGGCTGAGGAGTCGACCGCCGACCCACCACATCGACGTTCGGAAGGAGGAATGCCACTCAAGCCATCTCGACCCAATGACCGCCAGCGCTCCACCGCTGGCCAACATCTGAACCGGCGGGCCGCCTCCACGGGTGCGCCGGATTACAGGGGTAGACAATGAAGGAGAGCAAGCAACCCAACCTCAACGGCGAGGTGCTCCGACGAGGCGAGACGATTCCGTGTCGGGAGTACGACCCGGAGCTCTGGTTCGCGGAGCGGCCGGAGCAGGTCGAGTTCGCCAAGACCCTGTGCGGGACCTGCCCGCTGCGGGTCGAGTGCCTCGCCGGCGCGCTCCAGCGAGGGGAGCCCTGGGGAGTCTGGGGTGGACAGCTGGTCGTCGACGGTGCCGTCGTCGCGTACAAGCGAGGGAGGGGCCGCCCGCGCAAGCAGCCGGTCGCCGCCTGACGACAACCGGCGCTGTCGGTACCCACGGAGAGTGCCGTATGCCGCTGAGCTGAGTCAGCTGCACACGGCACCTTCCGTGGGGCTTCGCCTGCTTTCAGGTGGGCCCGGGACGCTATCGCGAGATTTATCTTGAACATCCGTGTATGACTTCCATACTCTGGAACTCGTACACGCGTGTCCAGGAACGTCTCGCGGTATTTCTCGGCCGGGACGCGCCGTCTGTGTCGAATCCGGCACTTCTGCTTCGACATAGGAGTGAGGGGCAGCGCCGATCGCTTCCCTTGACTTCAAGTTCGCTTCACTTTTGAGGATAGGGCCCATGACCTCCACGCAGGGACCATCACTGACCAAGCCCCGACGGACTCGATTACGTCTGGAAGCCACCGGGGCAATCCCCTGTCGCGAGTACGACCCGCAGCTCTGGTTCGCCGAGCGGCCGGAACAGGTCGAGCTGGCCAAGGCGCTCTGCGGGGAGTGCCCGTTGCGGCAGGAGTGCCTCGCGGGGGCGCTCGAGCGGGGTGAACCCTGGGGCGTCTGGGGCGGCCAGCTGGTCGTCGACGGCGCGATCGTGGCGCGCAAGCGGGGCCGGGGTCGTCCCCGGAAGGATGCCGCCGCCTAGCTGAGCAGCTCCCAGTGCAGGCCGTCACCGTAGGTGCCGTCGGGCAGCAGGTCGGTTGCACGCTCCCGGCCGAACTCGGTGAAACCGACCGCACGGAGCACGGCGTTGCTCGCAACGTTGTCCGCGGCCGTCTCCGCGACGAGCCTTCGCAACCCGAGACCGCTGTCCTCCTTGGGCGTGAACGCGTAGCTGATCGCGAGGCGGCAGGCCGCTTTCGCAGCGCCCTTGCCGCGAGCGCTCGGCACGAGCTGGTAGCCGAGCTCGGCGACGTCGCGAGTCAGCGTCCCGTCGCGGACGAAGACCGTGAGGTGGCCGAGCGCCCGGTCGGTGCCAGCATCGGCGATGGCCCACTCGATGGCGGAGCCGCTCGCCATGAGCTCGAGTCGGCGCGCCAGCCAGGCGCCGAATGTGTCAGGGCTGAGGAGTGACCGCTGTGGGAACCAGTGCCCCGGGTCGTTCCGTTCCTCGAGGTCGTCGACGTCTGACTCGCGGAAGGCACGAAGCCGGATTCGCGCGTCCTCCAACGCAACTGGCTCCAGCCAAGGGGTCTGGGGATGCATCGGCTCTCCGGCCGCAAGGCTGGCGTACCAACAGTCCATTGCCGGCCCGGACGGGTCGAGGACGTTGGGGTGCGTGCCCGGCAGGGTGCCGTGGAAGGTGAATCCAGTCGCCCAGGCCACCCGGCGTGAAGCCCAGTTCCCGGCGATGGCGCGCCAGTGGATCCGGCCAAGCGGCCGTCCCCAGGGGCCATGCTCGAACGCGTGGGCCGCCACGAGACGCACTGCTCGCGACATCGCTCCTCTGCCTCGAGCGGCCGGGTGGAGGCCGAACCCGATCGACGCGTGGTCCCACGCCTCACCGGGTCGAAGATCGATCGTCCCCCCGAACTGCGGTCTGCCGTCGGCTCCGGTGACCTCGATGGCCCAGTAGCGCTTGCCTCCCGGGTTCTCCCACTCGCCCCGGATGTGCTGCAGGAACGCGATCGCATCCGCGCGCGTGTACCGACGCGGCACGGTCGTCCAGCGCTGTGACTGCGCATCCATGGACTGCCCGACGATGCCGTCCACGTCGGCCGCGGTGTGTCGCCGCAGCGTCACGGTGCCGTCGGTGAGGAGGGGCGCCGGCGCTGCGGGGGTGGTCATGTGGTCACCCTGCCAGCGGGCCTGCCGGGTGGCGACTCATTTCGCGGGCCCGACCAGCTCGCCTGCGCGGTCGAGGGCACGCTCCGCCAGCTCGCGCGCGGCGGGCAGGACAGCCTCGTCGAACGCGACGCGGGTCCGCCGCTCGAGCAGGTCCTCGACCACCATGGCGCCTTCGTGGAGGACGCCGAAGAGGAACTCGATGCCCAGGGTCGGGCACGAGTCACTCACCGGCGCGGCGAGGTCCGGATGAGCGTCGCGCAATTCCGACACGGTGATGGCCTCGGTGCCATAGCGGCGCACGAGTCGCGTCGGCGCACCTGTGCGCGCCAGGACGTCTCTGGGCGCCGCGCCGACCAGGGGGAGGGAGCGAGTCCGGCACGCGACCGGGGAGCCGGCCCGGCGGCATACGGCGTCGACGGCGTCCTCGGCCATCCGGCGGTATGTGGTCAGCTTGCCCCCGGTGATCGTCACGGCACGCCCGGGCTCGTCGACGAGCAGGTGCCGGCGGGAGACGTCGGCGCTCATCCCGCGCCCGTCCTCGACGAGTGGACGAAGTCCGGCATAGCGGCCAACGACATCCCGGGCCTCCAGCGGCCGTGCGAGGGCTGTGTTGATGGTGTCGAGGAGGAACCGTGCGTCAACGTCCGGCACCGCCGGCGCGAAGCCGTCGACCCCAGGGGCCGGCTCGTCGGTGAGGCCCAGGATGACGAGCCCGTCCGGCTGTGGCACGGCGAACACGAATCGGGCCCGGTGGCCCGGCACCGGCGCGCTGAAGATCGCCTTCGGGGACCCGACGGCGCTGGCGCGGACGATGAGGTGGGAGCCGCGGCTGGGCAGGATGTGAACGGACGGCTCGTGCTCGCCGGCCCAGACCCCCGTCGCGTTGACGACGTGGCCGCGTGCCTCGAACGACTCGCCCGTCAGCTCGTCGCGCAGGATCACGCTGCGGTCGCCGAGCGCGGTGGCGCTGCACCGGGTGACGACATCCGCTCCATGGGCAACCGCCGTCCGGGCGATGCACGTGACGAGTCGCGCATCGTCCTCGAGCTGGCCGTCCCAGTAGAGCAAGGCACCGCGGAGACCGGTTGACCGCAGTCCCGGCGCGAGGACGAGCGTCTCGGCGGCGCTGATGCGTGACGGCCGGGGCAGCAGCCTCCTCGGGGTGCCCGACGCAACCCTGAGTCCGTCGGCCAGGCGGATCGCGGCCTCGAGGGCGAGCCCCGTGACGGGCGGTGTCGAGGTCCCCAGAGGGACGAGATTCGGCATGGCTCGCGTCAGGTGGGGTGCGATCGCGGTCATGAGGGCGTGCCGTTCACGAGCCGACTCCCACGCGATCGCCACGTCTGCCTTCGCGAGATAGCGCAGGCCGCCATGGACGAGCTTGGAGCTCCAGCGACTCGTGCCCGCGGCGAGGTCATGACGCTCGACGAGCGCCGTGCGAAGCCCGCGCGAGGCTGCATCCAGGGCAACGCCCGCGCCGGTGACCCCTCCACCCACGACGATGACGTCGTACGACTCACTAGCCAGTCGGTGCAGGGCCTGCGAGCGGGTCCGCGCGTTGATGGAGACGGTCATGGCGGCTTCCTCAGCTCGTGGCCTCCGGGGCCAGGTAGGCATCGACGAGGTGTCGCACCTCGGCCAGGACCTCAGTGGGGTCGTGCTTCGCGGTGACGACGCCGAGGCCGATGACGAAGGGCGTGAGAGCGTGCAGGAGGACGACGGACAGGAGCACCGGGTCGCCGTCGCGGATGGAGCCGTCCGCCATGCCTGCGGCGATCGCGCTGGTCATCGCCTCGATCATCAGCTGCTGGCTGCGCCCATGGCGATCGACGAGATAGGGAAGCAGCATCTCCGGGTCGTGCTTGAGCAGGGCTGCGACGAGAGGCGCGTGGCTGAGCTTCTTCACCATGCCCGCGGCGATGGCGGTGACCGCTGCCCGTCCGTCCCGCGGCGACTGCTCCGCGCGAACCTCGGCCGTGACCTCCTCGACGGCGTTGCGGAACTCGGCGACGAGGGCGTCGAGGAGGAGCTGCTTGATGCCCCCTCCGCGCCGATAGACCGTCACGCGTGAGACCCCGGCCCGCTGGGCGATCGACGTTGCCGTGGCACGACGCACGCCGTAGGCGAGGACCTCGTCCCTCACGGCCGCGAGCAGTGCCTCGTCAGTGTTCGGAGCGCTCGGAGCGGCCAGCTGGGCAGTGTCCATGTCCTTCACTGTACTGATGAAACGTTTTCTGTAACAGTGTTACATGTGACAGATCTTCTCACCGAGGTGATTCCGCGGTCCGTGTGGCACGGGTGGGGCGACCCGACGCAGGCGCACCCCCTGAGCGACGTGGCGTGGCGGTTCCTCCGGACCGAGCTGGGCCTGCGCGGTGTCCACGTCAGCCAGCGCCAGACCTCACCGCCCGTCGCACTCGAGGAGGTCGCTCTCGCGCCGTCACGGCTGGAGGAGGTCGGCGCCGGGGCGGCGGCTCAGCAGGCGCTCGCCGACCTCGTCGGACCGGATCACGTTCATCTCGAACGGGTTTGGCGCATCGAGCACGCGGGGGGCAAGAGCTATCCGGACCTGTATCGGCTGCGCACCGGCGACGGGTCCAACGCGCCCGACGCCGTGGTCGTCCCGGGTAGTCCCGGTGAGGTCGCAGCCCTGCTCACAGTGTGTGCCGAGCACCGGGTCGCAGTCGTGCCGTTCGGCGGCGGCACGAGTGTCGTCGGTGGCGTGGGCGCGGGGACCGACCACGAACGCTTCGCCGCCGTGATCGCGCTCGACCTGCGACGGCTTGACGACATGGCGGCCGTCGACCCAATCAGCAGGACGGCCACCCTCGGACCGGGCCTCCGGGGCCCAGAGGCAGAGCAGGCGCTGCACGCCCACGGCCTCACCCTCGGGCATTACCCCCAGAGTCATCAGGAGGCAACGGTCGGCGGTTACGTCGCGACGCGGTCAGCGGGCCAGGCCTCCACGGGGTACGGCCGGATCGACGACAACGTGGTCGGTCTGCGGCTCGCCACACCGCGGGGCGAGCTCGTCCTCGGCGGACGTGCCCCGGCCTCGGCCGCCGGCCCTCGCCTGCTCGACGTGGTGGTCGGGAGTGAGGGGACGTTGGGCGTCATCACCGAGGTCACGCTGCGGGTCGCCCCGCTGCCGACCGCGAAGCGGCACGCTGCGTGGGTCTTCCCGTCCTTCGTGGCGGGGACCAATGCCCTGCATGGGCTGACCCACGAGCTGGGCCGAGCTGCGCTGCCGACGATCTGCCGCCTGTCGGACGAGGACGAGACGCGCGTCAACCTCACCCTGGCGGGAGGCTCGGGCCGGCGCCTGCTCCGCTACGTCCGGGCAGGTGGGCTGGACCGGCCGGCCCTCCTCGTCCTCGTCTGGGAGGGAACCGATGAGCGCGAGCTCCGGCACCGGTACCGCGCTGCCCGCCGACTGCTCGGACAAGCGGGGGGCCGACGGCTGCCCAAGCAGGTCGGCCGGGCGTGGGAGCGCGGCCGGTTCTCGGGCCCGTACCTGCGGGACGAGTTGATGGACCACCGGTTCCTCGTCGAGACCCTCGAGACGGCGACGAGCTGGGCCAACCTCTCCCGTTTGCACGAGGCCGTCGGCGCCGCGATCCGCGGCGCGCTCGAGGTCGAGGATCGCCGTGCGGTGGTCATGTGCCACGTCTCCCACGTCTACCCGGACGGCGCCTCGCTCTACTACACGTTCGTCACGCCCGAGTCCGAGGACCCGCTCGCCCAGTGGCGCCAGGTCAAGGCCGCGGCGAGCCAGGCCATCATCGATGCCGGCGGGACCATCACCCACCATCACGCCGTCGGCACCGATCACCGGGCCTACCTCCCTGCGGAGATCGGCGAGGTCGGGGTGGGTCTCCTTCGTGCGATCAAGACCGAACTCGACCCATCGGGGATCCTCAATCCCGGCAAGCTGATCCCCTGACGCACACCCGAAGGGCGGATATCTCGTGGACCAGCTCACGGGTCGCGCCTACGGTGGTGCGGTGACCTCCACACCCAGCGCTCCATCGCCGGGCGGCTCAGCGAATACCCCGACCCAAGGTCCATTCCTCCCTCGGCCGACCATGCCTCCGGTGACGGACGTGCCGGACGACCGTATCCATGGCGACAGTCTCGAGGCGGCTCAGGCACCCTCACCGACCGCACCGCCCCCAGCGCCACCGAGCGCGTGGCAGGCTCCGCCATCGACCCCCGCGCGTCCTCCGGGCCGCTCCCGTGGCCCGTGGCTGGCCGTGGCCGGCGTCGGGCTGGCTCTGATCATCGGTAGCTTCGGGGTCATCACCGAGTCCGAGACGCAGACCGAGGTCCGCCCGTTCACGGGCGACACCATCTCCTTCGACGTCAGCTCCAACGACGTCGACATCGTTGGCGGGGCACCCGCCGGGACGATCGAGGTGACCCGACGGTTCGACTGGGGTCTGGGCGGCACCAAGCCGAAGCCGAACGAGACCTGGGATGCCGACGGCGTCGCGATCTCCGGCGCGGACTGCCAAGGCGTGTCGTGGCGCTGCGGGATCGACTACATCGTCCGCGTTCCCGACAGCACTGCGGTCAAGCTCCGCGGCGGATCGGGGGACGTGGTCCTCGGTGGGTCGCTCGGCACGATCGACCTCGAGGTCGGCTCGGGTGACGTCGAGGCCGACGCGCTGAGCAGCGCGGACGTGCTGCTCCGGACCGGGAGCGGCGACGTGGACCTTGGCCTGGACTCCCGGGCAACCAAGGTTGATGTCCGCACGGGCAGCGGTGACATGGACCTCCGCCTCGACTCCGACACAGGGGACGCCGTCCTCCGCGCGGGCAGCGGCGACATCGACGTCGAGCTGCCGTCCGCACCGGACAGCCTCGATGTCGAGACCGGC
Organism: Intrasporangium sp.; assembly: GCF_036566125.1. Taxonomy (GTDB): domain Bacteria; phylum Actinomycetota; class Actinomycetes; order Actinomycetales; family Dermatophilaceae; genus Intrasporangium. Next base: position 7,113 of record NZ_DATCWX010000045.1, on the reverse strand, counting down.
TCCGGTGACGTGTCGATCGACGCTCCCGACGCCGACCAGTTCCGCCTCGACGTGGACACCGGCTCGGGCGACCAAAACGTGGACGTCCCGTCCAGCGCTACCGCGGACCAGCTCATCAAGGTGAGGACGGGCTCTGGCGACGTCGAGATCAACTAGCCATCCGATCGAGTGAACAGCTTTCGGGCCGAAAGTTGTTCACTCGATGGGGGACGCCGGGTGCATCCTTGACCGCATGAGCGAGCAGGAGAGCGTCGGACGGCGCGTCCAGAGTCGGATCTATCGAGAAGGACTCTTCGGGCGGCTGCCGGCGGCGCCGGTGGAGCCGAGCGCGCTCGAGCGAGCCGCCCGCAGGAAGCTGAGTGCTCGCGCGTGGGCCTACGTGGCCGGCAGCGCCGGGCAGCACCGCACCGATGCGGCGAACCGGGCCGCCTTCGACGACCACCCGATCGTGCCCCGGATGCTCGTCGACGTCTCTTCGCGGGACCTCGGGATCGAGCTCCTCGGTCGGCGAATCCCGGCCCCCGTCCTGCTCGCTCCCATCGGCGCCCTCGAGCTCGTGCACGCGCGCTCCGACGTCGAGCTCGCCGAGGGCGTCCGTGAGCTCGGGCTCCCGGTCGTCATCTCGACTCAGGGCTCCAGGCCGATGGAGGAGACAGCCGCCACCCTGGGGAACTGCCCGCGCTGGTTCCAGCTCTACTGGAGCAGCAACGATGACCTCGTCGGGTCGCTCGTACGCCGGGCCGAGGCCGTCGGCAGCGATGCCATCGTCGTCACGCTCGACACACACACCCTCGGCTGGCGGACGATGGACCTCGACCTGGGCAGCCTGCCCTTCATCCGGGCGGAGGGCATTGCGCAGTACATCAGTGACCCGATCTTCCGTCGCCTCGTCGAGGAGCGGGTGGCCAACCCCGTGGCTGCCGCCGAGCCCAGGCCTCGCCCGACCAGGTCCGCGGTCGCAGCGGCCGTCTCCATGGCGCGACACTGGCCCGGCAACCTCAGGGAGAACCTCAGGTCCCCGCTACCGCGCGCAGCCGTCGAGACCTTCCTCGACGTCTTCTCCCGCCCATCGCTCACGTGGGACGACCTTACGTCGCTGCGTGGGCACACCCGGCTGCCAGTCCTGCTCAAGGGGATCCAGCATCCAGCCGATGCGGCCAAGGCGATCGATCACGGTGTCGATGGGCTCATCGTCTCGAACCACGGCGGGCGCCAGGTCGACGGCGCTATCGCGTCCCTGCATGCGCTGCCGGAGGTCGTGCGAGAGACCCGGGGACGAGTGCCCGTGCTCTTCGACAGCGGGATCCGGAGTGGCGCCGACATCTACAAGGCGCTCGCCCTGGGAGCCGACGCGGTCCTGATCGGGCGACCCTGGGTCTACGGGCTCGGCGTTGGCGGCGGCGCCGGAGCCCGGGCCGTCATGGAGCACCTGCTCGCCGAGCTCGACCTCACCATGGCGCTCACCGGTGCTCGCACCATCGAGGAGACACGCGAGCTCGGCCTCGGGCAGGACAGGTCCTGATCCCGAGGCCGAGCCAACCGACGGTGCGCGTCAGCGCTGGACGTCCTGCGCGCGCTCCTGCGCCTCCATCTTGACCGTGTCCGCCGAGCTCTGGGCCTGGGACTTGAGCTCCTGCGCGGAGTCGCTCGCCGTCATCTTGACCTCCTCGACGGCCTCCTGCGCCGGCTGCTTGAGGTGCTCGGCCATCTCGCTCCCGGCCTCCCGCACCTCCGTCTTGGCCTGCTCCAGGACCGGCTGCGCCTGCTCCTTGACCGCCGTCGCCGCCTGCTTCTCCTTCTCGGACGCGGGCAGGATCGACCCGACGAGCCAGCCGGCGGCCAACGCGACCACGCCAGCCGCAAGGGGATTGCCCTGCGTCTGCTGGCGCGCCTTGACCTTCACGTCATGCGCGGTGTCCTGGACGGTGTCGGCGGCTGAGTGGCCGGTGTCCGCGACGCTGTGCGCCGCGCCCATCGTCGACTCCCTGGCATCCCCGGCGGCTCCCATGACTCGGTCCTTCCACCCCGAGACCCGCTGGGTCACCTTTGCCTTCTGACGCTCGGCGATGTTGCTCGGGGAGACGGTCGCCCCGAGCCGGTTGACGTCGTCGCTGAGCTCCTGACGGGTGCGCTCCACCTCGGTGCGCAGCCTCTCGGTCTCGTAGTCGGTCATGATTCGTTTCCCTTCATGGCTTCAGGTATGTGCTTGGCGGTCTCCGCCGTCCTGGGCATGCCCTGGATCCGCTTGAGCTCGCTGCGGCCCATCGAGTAGAGGACGGCCGCGATGATGGCCCAGATGGCTGCGACGATGACCGCCGACCAGCCGAGGCCCAAGGCGTCGCCCATCACCCACCAGAGGGCGATGGACAGGAAGAGCAGGACGAACCAGCCGGCCAGTCCCGCGCCGCCCAGCAGCCCGGATCCCTTGCCGGCCCGCTTCGCCGACTCCCGCAGCTCCGCCTTGGCGAGCTCGGTCTCCTGCCGGAGCAGCGTCGACATGTCCTTGGCGATGTCCGACACGACGTCCCCGAGGTTGCCGAGGGGCTCGCCCGGGAGGTTGTCGGACGCCTCGTGGAACTCGTGGCGTGGCGCCTCGCGTGCGCCGGGCACCTCGATCATCGGGTGTCACCCCGCGCGGACTCGGTCGACACCGGGTAGGTCGCCGTCGTGCCGGTCGTCGTCAGGGGGCCGTCCATGACGGTCTCGGTCACGCCGGTCGTCTCCGTCGGGTACGACGGGTACGTCGGGGTGCCGTACGCGGTGTAGCCGGTGGCGCGGTACGACTGCGATTCCTCGTCGTCAGCCGCTGCCTTGAGGCCACGCGTCATCCGGCCAGCCAGAATGCCGAGACCGGCCGCCACTGCGAGGAACGTGCCCGGCTTGCGCCGCGCGAACCGCTTGACCTCGTCGAGGACGGCGCCGGGCTCGTTGCCGTCAAGCCAGTCGCCGAGCGCCCGGGCCTGCTGCGAGACCTGGCGCACCAGGTCATGCGCGACACCCTGCTGGTCGCCTTGGCCAGCCATCGAGTCGAGCTCGTCGGTCAGCGTCCGAAGGTTGGTGGTGAGGCGCTGCTGCTGCGACCGGGCCTGCTCCGTCAGCTCGAAGCGGGACTGGTCCACCAGCCGACGCATCTGGTCGGTTGCCGTGGACGCGACGTTGCCGAGCTCGCTCTTCGCGGTGTCGGCCAGGTTGCGGGCTTCGTCCTTTGCCGTCTCGGCCGTCTCGCGGGTGGCGTGCTTGGCCGCGTCCGTCGTCGAGCTGCTCGAACCGGTTGACCCGGTCGATGCGCCGGAACCGGTGTAGCCGCTCGAGCCGGTGGTCGTCGCGCCGGTGGTGGTCGAGCTCGTCATGGAGCCCGGCATCGAACTGGTTGAACTGGTCATGCCCGACTCGGGTAGGCCCGTGTCCTGCAGGCTCCCGGACGTCGGTCCGTTGGTGTGCTGGGACATGTGTCCTCCAATCGTGGGCGTGGCGGACGCCACGCCAGAGAAGCTCGACAGCCCACCCTTCTGAAGGCTTCGAGTGCTCCCGCTCCACTACCCCGGGCCGAGAACCGATAACGATCACAAGGCCACCGGGGCGGAAGGACACGTGGGACGCGAACCGAGCTCAGCGGCATACGGGCGAATGTGAAAGGTCGCCCACCCGGGAGGGAAGGCGACCTTTCACAGCCAGCCAGGCAGTGACCCAGGTCAGGCCGGCGGATGCACCTCGCGGCGCAGGATCTTGCCCGTCGGGCCCTTGGGCAGCTCGTCGAGCCGCCACAACTGACGCGGGTACTTGTAGGCGGCGATCCGCTCCTTGACGTACTCCTGGACCTCGTCGAGCGTCGTCGACGACCCCGGTCGCAGCGCCACGGCGGCACCGATCTCCTCGCCCATCGTCGCGTCCGGCACCCCGACCACCGCGGCCTCGAGGACGTCGGGGTGCGTGTAGAGCACCTCCTCGACCTCCCGTGGGTACACGTTCATGCCGCCCCGGATGATGAGGTCCTTCTTGCGGTCGACGATCGTGTAGTACCCGTCCTCGTCGACCGTCGCGAGGTCCCCGGTGCGGAACCATCCGTCCGGGATTGCCTCTGCGGTGGCGTCCGGCCGCCGCCAGTAGCCCTTCATGACGTTCTCGCCGCGGATCGCGATCTCGCCGATCTCGCCGGGCGCCGTGTCGGTGCCGTCGAGGTTGACGAGCTTCATCTCGCAGCCAGGGATGGCGCAGCCGATCGTGCCCGGCTTGGTCGGCCGGTCCGGCATGTTGAACGACGCGACCGGCGACGTCTCGGAGAGGCCGTATCCCTCGAGGATCTGGGCGTCGAAGGTCTTCTCGAAGTTGCGCATCACAGCCTCCGGGAGCGCCGACCCGCCTGAGACACAGGTGCGCAGGCTGGACGTCTCGGCGGTCTCGGCGTCGGGGTGGTTGAGCATCGCGGCGTACATCGTCGGCACTCCCTGGAAGATCGTCACGTGGTCGCGGCCGACGACCTCGAGCGCCTTCGCGGGGTCGAAGCGGGGGATCAGGGTCAGGGTGCAACCGCGCAGGACGCTCGTGTTGAGCCCGCAGGTCAGGCCGAAGACGTGGAAGAGAGGCAGGCAGCCCATGATGACGTCGTCCTCGGTCATCTCCATGATGTCCGTGGCCGACCGCTCGGCATTGCGGTGCAGGTTGAAGTGGGTCAGCTCGGCACCCTTCGGCTTGCCCGTCGTGCCCGAGGTGTAGAGGATCACCGCGGTGTCGTCGTCGGCGCGGTCGACCGGCTCGGTCACCGGCTCGCCGTCCGGCAGCGCTCCCGCCACCGGCCCCATCGGGGTGCACTCGATGACCTGGGTGGCGACCCCCTCGATGGCCGCGATCTGGGCCGCCTTGCGGGCCTCCTCAGCAAAGTCCGGCCAGACGAAGGAGAACATTGTGCCCGCGTCCTGGTAGTAGTACGCGATCTCGCCGCTCTTGAGCAGCGGGTTCATCGGGACGACGATGCCGCCGGCGAGCAGGGTCCCGTAGAAGAGGACGGGGTAGGCGGGCACGTTCGGCAGGATGAGGGAGACGCGATCCCCCGGCTCCAGGCCGGCCGCGCGCAGCTGTCCCGCAACCGTGGCGGCGGCGCCGTGGAGCTGACCCCATGTCACCTCGCCCTGGTCGAGCTTGATGCCGGTCTTGTCCGGCAGCCGCTGCGCGGTGGCGACGAGATTGGCGGCGAGATTGGTCATGAGCGCTCCTTTGCACGTACCGGCGAGTACCGAAGCCATCATGCAGCGAAACCGCGACGGAATGGTCACGATCCGGTCAACGTCGCAGCGGGCCGCGGGTCGGCGGGGCTAACCTCGCGGAGGTTGCCCGGATGGGTGAGGAGAACTTCGGCGGTTGGCCCGTTGTGGTACGTGAACCGCCACTGGAGCCCGGCTCGTTCACGAGCCGGGCTCCCTATTCTTCTGGCACGTCGATGCCGTATGCCGCTGAGCCGGCTTCCGGGCGCGAGCGCCCTTCTCGACGGGCATCCTTGGACCCATGACCGCGCGCCGCCCTCCCGAGCTCGGGCTGCTCTTTGACCTGTTGCGGGCCAGCGAGGGCCTCGGCGCCATGCTGCGGACCGCGCTCGAGTCCAGTGGCCTCACCCCGACGGGTTATGCCGTGACGAGCCTGGTCGACGCCTTGGGCAGCACGACGCCGTCAGAGGTGGCGGAGCTGATCGGGGCGAAGCCGTCGACGCTCAGCGCTCACCTCGCGAAACTGGTCCGGGAGGGGATCCTCAGCCGGACCCCCGGCGCGGACGGCCGCTCGGTCGATCTGCGCCTGACGGACGAGGGTCGGCGAGTGCACGTGGCGGCCGTGCGCGCGGGGCGTCAGGTGTGGCGACCTGTCTCGAAGGATCTCGACGTGGAGCAGGCCCGCGCCGTGCTGGCCGAGGTGATCGGCGCGCTCGAGGCCGGCGCAGCTTCCTCAGATCGGTTGACTCGCAAGGGCCCAAGGACTCGCAATGGACGGTAGCGTCTCAGCGTCCTCCACCAGGAGCGCCCCACCGAAAGGTCCCACATCGATGCTGAGAAAGAACCATGCGCGGCTGGCCCTCATGGGCACGGCCGCTGCTGCCGCCCTCATCGTCAGCGGCTCGACGCCGGTCGTCAGCGCGGCGCCCGCATCAGGCGTGTCGAGCTCACCGGCCGTGGCCGAGTGCGACGAGGCGGGCGGCTTGGCCGACATCGCTCGCGTTCGCGACGGCAGCGGCGCCCAAGAACCGAAGCTCTTCCCCGACAACGAGGCCAAGGCCTACGGCGTCCTACCCGACGCTCCCCGTCTGGCCAATGGATCGGTCACCATCGAGACCGTGTTCCACTCGATCTCCGACCACGAGCTCAGCGCCGCGGAGAAGAGCCGGTTCCAGACGATGATCGAGGACCAGATCGAGGTCCTCAACGACTCGTATGCCGGCAGGACAGCGCCGGACGCCGCGGACACGCCGTTCCGCTTCGAGCTGAGCAAGATCAACTGGGTCGTCAACGACGCGTGGTATGACGTCGTCCCCGGCAAGGTCGAGCGCGACATGAAGAAGGCCCTGTACGAAGGCGACTCCGAGACGCTCAACGTCTACTCCGCGAACATCGGCGCCGGCCTGCTCGGCTGGGCCTACTTCCCGAAGGACTACAACAACGGCCGCGACTACATCGACGGCGTCGTCATCCTCGACGAGTCGATGCCCGGCGGGTTGGACGATGGCAAGCCCTGGAAGTACGGCCTGGGCGACACCCTGACCCACGAGGTCGGGCACTGGCTCGCGCTGCACCACACCTTCAACGCGGGATGCTCGGCGTCGGGTGACTTCGTCGCCGACACGCCCAAGGAGGCGCACCCGCAGTTCAACTGCCCGGTCGGCGCGGACACGTGTGCCGCCCCGGGGCTCGACCCGATCCACAACTTCATGGACTACACGCAGGACTCGTGCATGGACATGTTCACCGAGGGCCAGGCCGAGCGCATGAGTGACGCCTGGCTCGCCTTCCGGGCGGGCGGCAACGGCTGACCGGAGTCGCCTGAATCGTCCCCTCACGGAGGCCGCCCACCGACCTGTTGGGCGGCCTCCGGCGTCTCACGCTCAGGTAACAATCAAAAAACTTCGGGTGCGAA
>NZ_DATCWX010000042.1:0-26357 GCF_036566125.1 Intrasporangium sp. | reverse complement strand
TCTTCACCCAATGAGCAACGCCACAAAGCCTCAGGGTCGCTCAGTTCGTTCAGACAAGCCTCCCAGCAGGCAACACACCCGCTTATCGACTGCTGCCCCCTGCTGCAGCAGGGGGCGGCAGTCGATAAGCGGGTGTGTTGCGGCTTGAGAGGGCGGGAGGGCTGGAACCGCGGGTGCGCGTGGTTGCGAGCCCAGCGGCATACGCCAGGAGTGCCGAACGCGCGACATACCGCGCGTTCGGCACTCGTCCGGTGGGCACTCAGCCGAGGTTGAGCGACTCCCCGCTCGGGTCCAGGTCCACCGTGACCGTCTGGCCGTCGCGGACCTCGCCGGCGAGCAGGGCACGGGCGAGCCGGTCGCCGATCTCCCGCTGCACGAGGCGTCGCAGCGGTCGTGCACCATAGGCGGGGTCGTAACCACGCTCGGCGAGCCAGTTGCGGGCGGCGTCCTTGACCTCCAAGGTGATTCGCCGGTCGGCGAGCCGCGTCGCGAAGGAACGCACCTGCAGGTCGACGATGTCCGCCAGCTCGGCCTGGCTCAGCGCGTCGAAGATGACGATCTCGTCGAGCCGGTTGAGGAACTCCGGCTTGAACGCGGCGCGGACGAGCCCGAGGACCTCCTCGCGCTTCTGGTCCGGCGAGAGCAGCGGGTCGACGAGGTACTGGGACCCGAGGTTCGAGGTCATCACGAGGATGACGTGGCGGAAGTCGACCGTCCGCCCCTGGCCGTCGGTGAGCCGACCGTCGTCGAGCACCTGGAGCAGAACATCAAAGGTCTCCGGGTGCGCCTTTTCGACCTCGTCGAGCAGGACGACCGAGTAGGGCCGGCGGCGGACCGCCTCGGTGAGCTGGCCGCCCTCCTCGTAGCCGACGTAACCCGGAGGCGCACCGATGAGGCGCGCCACGGCGTGTCGCTCGGAGTACTCCGACATGTCGATCCGGACCATGGCCCGCTCGTCGTCGAAGAGGAAGTCCGCGAGCGACTTGGCGAGCTCGGTCTTGCCGACACCCGTCGGGCCGAGGAAGAGGAAGGACCCGGTCGGACGGTCGGGGTCCGAGACCCCGGCCCGCGAGCGCCGCACGGCGTCGGACACGGCACGCACCGCCTCGCTCTGGCCGACCAGGCGAGCGCCGATGACCTGCTCCATGTGCAGCAGCTTCTCGGTCTCGCCCTCCAGCAGTCGGCCAGCAGGGATGCCGGTCCACGCCGAGATGACGTCGGCGATGTCGTCGGCGCCGACCTCCTCCTTGACCATCGGGGCGACCATCGTCTCCTCGGCCCCGTGGACCGCGGCCTCCTCGCGCTCCTGGGCCGCGGCGAGCTCCTTCTCGAGCGACGGGATGTCTCCGTAGAGGATCTTCGAGGCGCCCGCGAGGTCGCCCTCGCGCTGGAGCCGGTCCGCCTGCGTGCGCAGGTCGTCGATGCGAGCCTTGAGGTCGCCAACAGCGTTCAGGCCCGACTTCTCGGCCTCCCAGCGTGCGTTCAGGGCGGCCAGCTCCTCGGAGCGGTCGGCAAGGTCCTTGCGCAGTCGCTCGAGCCGTTCGCGCGAGGCCGCGTCGTGCTCCTGCTCGAGCGCGAACTCCTCCATCTTGAGCCGGTCGACGGCGCGCCGGAGCTCGTCGATCTCGACCGGCGAGCTGTCGATCTCCATGCGCAGTCGCGACGCCGCCTCGTCGATGAGGTCGATGGCCTTGTCGGGCAGCTTGCGGCCGGTGATGTAGCGGTCGGAGAGGCTCGCCGCAGCCACCAGAGCCGCGTCGGCGATGGTCACCTTGTGGTGCCCTTCGTAGCGCTCCTTGAGGCCACGGAGGATGGCAATGGTGTCCTCGACCGAAGGCTCGCCGACGAAGACCTGCTGGAACCGGCGCTCGAGGGCGGCGTCCTTCTCGATGTGCTTGCGGTACTCGTCGAGCGTCGTCGCGCCGACGAGGCGCAGCTCGCCCCGCGCGAGCATCGGCTTGAGCATGTTGCCGGCATCCATCGCGCCCTCACCGCCGGCCCCCGCGCCGACGACGGTGTGCAACTCGTCGATGAAGGTGACGATCTGCCCGTCGGACGCCTTGATCTCGTCGAGCACGGCCTTGAGGCGCTCCTCGAACTCACCGCGGTACTTCGCCCCGGCGAGCATGGCGCCGAGGTCGAGCGCGTAGAGCGTCTTGTCCCGCAGGCTCTCCGGGACGTCACCCTCGACGATCCGCTGGGCGAGCCCTTCGACGACCGCCGTCTTGCCGACGCCGGGCTCGCCGATGAGGACGGGGTTGTTCTTGGTCCGCCGGCTGAGCACCTGGACGACCCGACGGATCTCGGCGTCGCGGCCGATGACCGGGTCGAGCTTGCCCTCGCGGGCCGCTGCGGTGAGGTCGGTGCCGTACTTGGCGAGCGCCTCGTAGGTTCCCTCCGGGTTGTCGGACGTCACCGGGCGGCCGCCGCGCAGCTCGGGGATGGCCTGCTCGATCGCGTCGGCATCAAGGCCGAACTGGCCCGTGCGGGCGAGGGCGAGCAGCAGGTGGTCGGTGGAGACGTACGAGTCCCCCATCGCCGTCATGTACTGCTGGGCCTGCTGGATCGCCGCTGCCGCGGTCCGGGACAGCTGGGGCTGCTGGGCGCCGCCGGACACCTGCGGCAGGGCGGCCATCTCCTTCTCGGCGGCCGCCGTGGCGGCACCCACGGAGGATCCGGCCTTCTCGAGCAGGGCCGGCGTCGTCGTGCCCTGCTGAGCTGCCAACCCGAGCAGCAGGTGGGCCGGCTCGATCGCGGGGTGATGCTTCGCAGCTGCGGTCGTCGCGGCCTGGGCGAAGGCCTCCTGAGCCTTGGTGGTCAGCTGAAGATCCATGCATTCTCCTGTGAGAGGGCGGCGTACACGGGGTGCAACCTCAGGAAAGTTGAGTGTATTCCACTCAACTACAGCGAGACGATGCCGTATGCCGCTGAGCTCGCTGCCAGCATCCTCGACCTTACGCTCGGGCTGGCGAAGCGGCAGGGCACGTGCGCGCGAGAGGGACACAGCGGCATACGGCACAGGAAATCAGTCTCACGGGAAGGTCACGTATGCTCCTGCGAGCACCCAAGCCCAGCAGAGCAGGAAGGCGCAGGTCCTTTGACGGACACCGCTCAGAGCACCACTCGACCCGAGCTGATCGACTCCCTCGTCCAGGACCGCGCTGACGAATCTCAGGGACCCGCCGACCGCCTCGTCGTCGCGTACTGCTTCACGCCCTATGTGGACACGTCAGGCACCGTCATGGCCAAGCGGGTGCGCCTGCTCGGCGAGCCCGTTGACGTCATCCAGAACGAGATGAGCTCGATCCGTGGCATCGACCCGGGTGTCGAGGCCGTCGCGGGCGACCTCATCCGGCGCCGCGCCATCCTGCCGACCCAGACCCGCTTCTCGAGCTGGCCGTCGATCCGCGAGTGGTGCGAGGCGGGCGAGGCGAAGGTCGACCAGTGGGTGGCCGACTCAGGCGGGACGGCTCCGTGGCGGTCGATGTACTCCCGGTCGCACTTCGTGGCCTCGCACTACCTGGCCGCGCTGGTCAAGGACAAGCACCCCGAGATCGAGTGGGAGGCGGAGTTCTCGGACCCGTGTTCACGCGACGCGAACGGCGCCGTCCGGTTCGCCGCCGTCGAGCACGATGCCCTGCTGCGCCGGATCCGTTCGATCGTCGGGCCGCTCGAGGTCGAGCCGGACGTGGAGAACGTCTTCGCCTGGGCCGAGCACCTGGTGTGGAGCCGGGCCGACCGGATCGTCTTCACCAACGAGAACCAGCTCGAGTACATGATCGGGTTCATCGCGGACCCGCAGCTGCAGCGCCGGGCCCGGGAGCGGGCCGTCGTCGCGCACCACCCGATGCTGCCGCCCCGGTTCTACGAGCTCGACCGGGCGGACCAGGAGCTCGAGTCGGACCGGATCAACATCGGCTACTTCGGCAACTTCTACGGCAAGCAGAGCCCCGTGGACGTCGTGCGCGGCATCTCGGCGCTGGACAAGGACCTGCGCCGTCGCCTCGCGCTCCACATCTACACGAACGACACGGAGAAGCTGGACGAGTACATCGAGGCCCTCGATGTGGCTGACTGCGTCCGGGCACACCCGTTCCTGCCATTCCTCCAGTTCCTCGAGATCTCGACCCGCATGGACCTGCTGCTCGTCATCGACTACCCGCTGGCCAAGGACGCCGAGAAGAACCCGTTCCTGCTGTCCAAGTGGGGCGACTACGAGGGCAGCGGCACCCCGGTCTGGGGGCTGCTCGAGGAGTCGAGCGTCCTGTCGGCGATGAACCACGACGCCATCCGGTTCCGGACGCCGATCCAGCAGCCGACCGCGGCCGCACAGTTCCTGAGCCGCCTGGCCAGAGGCGTCATCACCATCTGACCTGGCTCAGGGCCGCCCGAGGATTGCCTCGACGAGGCGGCCCTCAGTCTGCTCGACGGAGAAGAGATCGGCCATCTCCTCCTTCGCCTCGGCAGCGCGTCCCATCCGCTCGGCCCGATTGGCCTCGATGATCTTGGCCGCCTCGGCTGCCGTGGTGAAGACGAACCGCTCGGGGAACAGCTGGTGGGCCGCGTTCAGGCGGGCGAAGACCGGCCACTCACGCACGACCGGCACGGCGCCGGAGGCGACGCCCTCGAGGACCCCGACCGGGCACGACTCGCGCAGGCTCGTGCTGAGGATGTAGCCGACGTCGCGCAGATGCACGGGCAGTTTCCTCGTGAAGCCTGCGTAGTCGATCGCATCGACGACGTCGGGCTGGAGGGCACGGCCCATGAACTCGCGGCTGTAGCGGTTGATGTGCTCGGCCTGGTTGTGCCCGAAGTCCGCGCCGATGAGCTTGAGACGCCATCGATCGTCACTCTGGCGAAGTGCGGAGAGGATGTCGAGGGCGAGCACCGGGTCCTTGACGTGCTGACCCCAGCCCACGAGGCCGATGGTCCAGTCGGCCGACTCGGACTTGTCGGCCTCGAACCGCTCGGTCATGATCCGGTTCGTCACGACCCGGACGTCCACGTGGTCGACGCGCCGGCCGAGCACGGTCTTGAAGACGTCCCGGATGTGGGGGCTGACGGCGATGACGGTGTCGACCGCGGACCAGTCGACGAGCTGGGCGGGTCCCGAGAGGACGTCGACGCTGTGGATGCGGATGACGAGCCGAGCCTCGGCCGGGGCGAGCACGGACGCCCACACCGCGCCCTTGTCCGCCCAGTCGGCGACGACGACGTCGGTACCCCGCACGAATGCAGCGGCCTCTGGATCGAGGCTGTCCGCGAAGGACGGGTCGCCTGCCTGGGCTTCGAACCGCATCCGGAGGGTCGTCGTGTCGAGGATCATGCCCGCGAACTCGGGCTTGTCGAGCCGCACCATCCGCAGGTCGACGTCGCCGCGCGCCTCGAGAGCCTTGAGCATTGGCCCGGCGTGGTGGTGGTAGATGCCCGGCAGTGCCAGGACCCGCTGCCGCTCCGGTGGCGATGCGACCGGCTCAGGTCGCGCGTCGACCCCCATGGAGCGTTCCGCGGTGCGGCGCGCCTCCTCGGCAAGGAGCCGCTTCCAGAAGTCGGCAGCCTGGAGGGGCGCGAGGAAGCGGTCCGGCTCCTCGACGAGCGGGCTGCTCTCCGTCGCGGTGTGGAGCTGCTGGTGGAACAGCAGCGCCATGCCGATGACGGCGAACGAGTAGCCACCCTCTGCGTCGTGGCTCGCGAACCGTCGGTCGGCAACCGCCAGGACCTCTCGGACGACGTCCTCGTAGTCCGGCGGTCGCGGCTCCCCTGCCGCGATGGCGATGTGGAGCCGCAGCGCCCGCGCCGCGGCCTTCTCGTCGGGCAGCGGCGGGTACCAGCGGTCGAACAGGTCCATGACGTCGAGCAGGAGCAGGGCCTCGTCTCGGCTGCCCCGGCGCACGAGCCGCCGCGCGAGCACGCGGAGCGGCGTGCGGACGTCGGCCTCCGGCGTGAAGTGGAACTCGTCGAGACCCAGCAGGTGCTTGCTTCGCGCGACGAGTCCGGTGACTGGCAACCGGTCATGGCTGCCGCGGTTGGCGAACAGCTCCGCCTGCACGACGAGCCAGCGCCATGCGGACTCCTCGTCGAGTGCGGCGTGCGCGGAGCCGTCGCGCCAGACCCTCGCCTTGAGGGGCGGCATTGTCTTGAGCGCCCATTCGAACGCGTCGTCGACGAGCACGATGTGGTCAGCCTTGTCGAGCTGGTGGCGCAAGCGCCGATCGATCCGACGGGACTCGAGCCACGTCTCGTCCCGTCGGGCGGCTCGTGCGGCCGCGCGGCTGAGCCGCTCGATTGGCTGCTTGAGGTACCACGGCTCCGCGTCGTGGGACTGATGGGTCTTGGCGGTGCGCGGGAATCGCTCTGGCACCGCTCCCTGGAGGTAGGCGACGGAGACGTGGTGCCGGCCCAGGGCGATCTCACGAGCCTGCTCGACCCACTCGTCGAGGTCCGCGGCGTCCGCGACGAGGAACAGCCACCGCTCCGGCCGCTTGGTGTAGGCACGCGGCCCGGACGACTTCTTCACTCTGCTCTCCATGGGTCGGGGGCGCGCTCAGACGGTGACGTGGGGAACCGGGTCGCCGTAGAAGGCGAGCCGTCCCTGGCGGATGAGCAGCTCACGGTCGCTGATCGGCCAGGTGTGCCCGTCTGTCGTGGCAGCCCGGACGCTGACGAAGTTGAAGCGGTCCGAGGCGTAGACCCGGCCACCGGATCGCTTCACCTTCTCGAGGAAGGTGGTGTCCACCCGCCGGGGTACATCCTCGAAGCGCAGCTCCCGCGCCGCCTCTGTCGGGACGAGGATCGTTCCGCCCTGGACGAGTCGCACATAGCGGTTCTCGTGGTCGGGGAAGCGCAGAAGGACGGCGTCGGAGGACGTGAGGTGGGCGTAGTGCGCCCACTTCCCGACGACCACCGCATCGGTGTACTCGAACGCCCGCACGAGGTCCTTGAGGTAGTGCTCGGCGTAGTGGTTGTCGTCGTCCATCTTGGCGACGTACCGCCCCGATGCCGCCTCCACGCCGAGGTTCATGCAGGCCCCGAGCGTCAGGTCCGCGTCGGCCGCCCGGACTACGGGAGCATCGAGCCCGCGCTCCGCAGCCCGGCGCTTGACATCCACCTCGTCGACCTCGAAACCGTGCGTGACGAGGACGAGCTCGACGGCTGGATGTGACTGTCGCGCCAGGAAGTCGAGGACGTTGTCGAGCATGTCGGGACGCATCGTCGGAACGACCGCGCTGATCGACTGGTCCACGGGTTCGTGCGGCCGGGTGACCACGTCGAGCACGGTATCGACTCGGTGCCGGTAGAGATGCTCGTCGAAGACGCGACGATGTGCGCGCAGCGCGACGCGATCGCGGTACTCCTTGTGCCGCAGGAGCGACCCAAGCGCCAGCCTGGTTTCCGCGGGTGAGTCGGACACCGCGATCGTGTCACCGAAGAACGGCTCGATGGAGGCGGCCCTGCCGCTGACGATCGGCGTCTGGGCGGCTGAGAGCTCGAAGAGCCGGCGTGCGCACATCGTCGGAGAATCCGTCACGGAGTTGACGTTGAGGAAGACCTTGTACGACGTGTATGCCGCGAGCATCTGCTCGTACGGGAGTGAGCCGACGACACGTGACCGGTACTCCGGCGGGAACTGGTACCGATGGTCCTCCGCCGCCATCCGCGAGTAGATGTGCAGGCCCAGGTCGATGGCTGGTTTGACGATGGTCTCGATCTGCTCGCGGCGCTCCGGGTGCTTCTCCGTGAAGTACGTGCCGGCAAACGCGACCTCGTAGGTCCGACCGTGGTCGCGCTCGATCGGGTTGTGGATCCGGGGCTGCGCGCCGAACGGGAGCAGCCCGACGCGGTTGTGGCCCAGGTCCCGCACGTAGTCGGGGATCCGGTCCGAGTCGACGGTGAAGACATGGTCGAAGAGGCGCGCGGTCTCGATGAACGTGTCGTAGTTGGGCGGGTCCTCCTTGTTCCAGAAAACCGTGGGAATCCCCTGCTCGCGACACCAGGCCACGAGCTGCCTGAACTCGTCCCGGATGGGCTGGTCGCTCGTCATCGCCAGCCGCCATGCGCGGCCGTTGCCCTGCCAGGCGGACTCGACGAAGAGCAGGTCGGCCTTGCGCGGCTCGATGAGCTGCCGGCGCCACTCACCCGGCAGGAGCTTGACCTGGTCCCACTCGTAGGCGAAGGCCAGCTCCGAGAACGGGTCGAGGATGACGGCTGCTCGCACGTCCGGCCGGACGACTGGGCCCGTCGGGAGCTGGAAGGACGGGAGCGGGGGCAGCGACTGCTGATCGTGCCGGAAGGGAACCCGGCGCCCCACCTCGGTCCTGACCCGAGCGATCAGCTGCGAACGCGCCCGACGATCGTTCCGTGCACGATCGAGGGCCCGCGCCACCTTGGCCAGCCGTTGCCGCGCTTGGGGCGGGATCGCAGTCATGGGGGACAGTCTTACAGCACCGGGGGCCAGTCCAGAACTGTGCCAAGATACGCGCATGGCGAGTGCTGGTCGGGCTACAGCGCACCGACCGACCGCTCAAAACGTCCCTCGGACCGCTCGCCAGATTGCAGCCCTTGCAGCCCGGACCCTCTCACGGCTCTCCCAACTGCCCGCCGCGATCTCGGTCGCCGGTCGACACGTGGCGCGAGACCCGTGGAAGGCCGTCTCGGTGGGGCTGCGCGCCTCCCCCGCACCCCTGCGGGAGCGGTTCCGGCACAGGGCCGTCCGTCGCCGGCTGCCACTCGTCGCCCTCGTCGCCGATGCCGCCGCCGGTGACCGCGAGCGCGCTGCTGCCGGGCTGCGTGAGCTCGCCCTCGACGGACCGGTTGGCTCACTCCACGGCGTCGCGGCGGTCGCCAGCGTCCTCGACCGACCCGATCTCGCGTCGCTGGCGGTCGAACGGCTGCCCGAGGACGCACCCGAGGCGACCCGGATCCGCGCCCTCGCAGAGTGGGCCCAGGGCCACTCACGAGCGGCCGTGGCCCTGGCGGCCCAGGCGGCGCGATCCGGCGGCGCCCGTGAGCGGTCGCTCCAGGCCACCCTCGCCTCGGAGTTGACGGTGCTCGAGGCCCCGGAGGTGCACGCCCTGCCCGAACGTGCACCAGGGATCTCCGGGTCCGCGGGCGCAGGTTCCGGCCACGGCGAGCGTCCGATGCGAGTCCTCCACGTCGTGACCAACGCGCTGCCCGAGGTGCAGGCCGGATACACCATCCGGACCCAGGGCATCGCCGAGTCGCAACGCGGCGCCGGCATCGATGCGCATGTCGTCACGCGCCTGGGCTTCCCGGTGGACAGCGGCGCACTCGCTGCCAGCCGGGACTTCGTCCACCAGACGGTGCCCACTCACCGCCTCGTACCGCTCCGCGGCCTGCCCGTGCTCGCTCATGAGCGAATCCGCGTCGGGGCCGATGCGGTGACTCGGCTGGCCGAGCGCCTCGAGATCGACGTACTCCACGCGCACAGCAAGCACGAGAACGGTCAGGTGGCGCTGCTCGCCGGGGACCGGCTCGGCCTGCCGGTCGTCTACGAGGCACGCGGCTTCCTCGAGGAGACCTGGCGCAGCCGCGGAGGCGATCCGGCCTCGGACCAGTACCTGCTGTCCAAGGAGGCGGAGACGGCCTGCATGCGCGCCGCCGACGCGGTGGTCGCCGTCTCACGGGCCATGGTCGACGACATCGTGGCCCGAGGCATCCCGGCCGCGAAGGTCAACCTCGTCGGGAATGCCGTCTCGGCCGAGTTCCTCGAGCCGGCGCCGGACGCGACCCGGCTCCGCGCCCGCCTCGGCATCGCCGAGGACGCGGTGGCGGTCGGCATGGTCAGCACGCTCAACGACTACGAGGGGATCGACGTCCTCATCGAGGCCGTTGCGGCCGTCGACGACCCGCGCCTCGTGCTGCTCGTGGTCGGGGACGGCCCGGCCCTCGCCGACCTCCAGCGCAGGGCGGCCGAGCGGCTCGGACCGGAGCGTGCGACCTTCACCGGCCGCGTGCCCCACGACGAGGCCCACCTCCACCATGCTGCGCTGGACGTCTTCTGCGTGCCTCGTCTGCGCACACCCGTGACGGAGCTCGTCCCCCCGCTGAAGCCTCTCGAGGCGATGGCCACCGCTCGTCCCGTCGTCGTGAGCAACCTGCCGCCCCTGCTCGAGTTGGTCAGTGACGGCCTCGATTCCGAGCCGCGCGGCCTCGCGGCCGCGGCCGGCGACGCCGCTTCGTGGTCGGAGGCCCTCCGGAGGCTGCTGTATGATTCCACGCTCAGGGCCGACCTGGGCGCCGCAGGGCGAAACTGGGTCGCCGGGCACCGCACCTGGAAGGCTGCCGCCGCGACGTACGCAGGGATCTATCGCGACATCAGCCGGTCGCGGGTTCCCACCAGAGAGGCAGCTAGGGAGTAACGAGTGGTAGACGCCGCCGTCATCGGCCTTGGGTATGTGGGCATGCCCCTCGCCCAGGCTGCGAGCCGGGCGGGACTGTCGGTCGTCGGGTTCGACATCGACACGAGTGTTGTCGCTGACCTCAACGCGGGGATCTCGCATGTCGACGACCTCCAGGACCGCGATGTCGCCGAGATGCTGGCCCTGGGCTTCAGCGCAACGAGTGATCCCGGCCGGCTCAGCGAGGCCGACGCGATCGTCATCTGCGTGCCCACGCCTCTCGCAGACGATGGTGGGCCGGACCTGCGACACGTGGAGGCCGCGGTCGCGACCATCGCCGCACAGCTACGGCCCGGCATGGTGGTGATCCTCGAGTCGACGACGTACCCGGGGACCACCGACGAGGTCGTGCGTCCGGTGCTCGAGGCCGATGGCCTCATCGCGGGCCGTGACTTCCATCTCGCCTTCTCACCCGAGCGGATCGACCCGGGCAACCGGGAGTACGGCGCGAAGAACACTCCCAAGGTCGTCGGTGGCCACACGCAGGCGTGCACCGATGCCGCCGCCGCCTTCTACGGGCGGTTCGTCGACACGGTCGTCCCGACTCGGGGCACCCGCGAGGCCGAGACGGCGAAGCTGTTGGAGAACACCTACCGCCACATCAACATCGCCCTCGTCAACGAGATGGCGCGCTTCTGCCACGACCTCGGCATCGACCTCTGGGACGTCATCGCGGCCGCCCGGACCAAGCCCTTCGGGTTCCAGGCCTTCTACCCCGGCCCCGGCGTGGGTGGGCACTGCATCCCCATCGACCCGAACTACCTCTCACACAGCGTCCGGGCCCGCCTGGGTTACCCCTTCCGCTTCGTCGAGCTGGCCCAGGAGATCAACTCGACCATGCCCGGCTACGTCGTCCGCCGTGCGCAGGACGCGCTCAACGACGACGCGAAGGCGCTCAAGGGCTCGACCGTGCTGCTCCTCGGGGTCACCTACAAGCCCGACATCGCCGACGAGCGCGAGAGCCCGGCGGTGCCGCTGGCCCGCCAGCTCGTGGCCCACGGGGCGACGGTGCTCTACCACGACCCATATGTCGAGGACTGGCGCGCCCTGGGCGGCGAGATCAAGCGGGTGGACGACCCGTTGGCGGCCGCCGAGGACGCGGATCTGACCATTCTGGTGCAGAATCACAGCGGTTACGACGTCGCAGCCCTTGCCGACGCCGCCCGGCGGCTCCTCGACACCCGAGGTGTCGTCCCAGTGAACGAAAGGGTGCAGCGACTGTGACGGAATCGAATGTGCAGGCCGCGACGCCGCCACCGCTGCCGCCGGCCCTGACCCCGGAGGAAGCCGAGAGGCTCGCCCGGGAGGCCGGCCTCAACGAGCTCGGCAGCGTCCCGCCCTTCCGCAAGTACCTCAAGGACCTGTGGGCCAACCGGCACCTCATCTGGGCCCTCTCGTCATCGCAGGCGTACTCGGCGAACCAGAACAACTACCTCGGGCAGCTCTGGGCGATCCTCAACCCGATCCTGCTCGTCGGGTCCTACTACTTCATCTTCGGCTTCCTCATCCCCACCCGGGGAGGCACCGAGAACTACCTCGCCTTTCTGACCATCGGCATCTTCGTCTTCGGCTACACCGCCTCGTCGCTCACGTCGGGGTCCAGGGCGGTGACCGGGAGCATCGGCCTGGTCCGGGCCCTCCAGTTCCCGCGGGCCCTGTTGCCGATCTCGGCCACGTTGACCCAGTTCCTGACCCAGCTTCCTGCCTTCGCCGTGCTCATGATCATGATGCCGCTCACCGGGGAACCGGTCTCCACCAAGTGGCTGCTCTTCCCGTTGGCCCTGGTGCTCCAGACGATGATCAACCTCGGCTTCGCGTTCTACCTTTCCCGCATCGTCAATGCGTCTCGCGACGTCGCAAATCTGGTACCGGTCGTCGTGCGTCTGGCCCGCTACATCTCCGGCGTCTTCTTCAGCATCTCGCACTACGCCAAGGGCCATTACCTGCTCGGGTTCGTCCTGCTCTACCAGCCGCTGGCCGCGCCGATCACGGCCGTCCGCGAAAGCCTCATGGCCGAGTACGAGCCGAAACTGTCGACCTGGGTGGCCTGCGCGTTCTGGGCCGTCGTGCTCAGCGCATCCGGCTTGGTCTTCTTCTGGCGAGGGGAGGGTCGCTATGGCGCCAACTGACGCCACCACGGCGAGGCCGAGCGTCATCGCGTCCGAGCTGGACATCGTCTACACCGTCTTCGGAGCCAAGAAGCGGGGCACGTCCACCGACGTCGAGCAGCCCTTCCTCGAACGAATCCTGGCCAGGCGGTCCCACGTCGGAGGGGTGCGCAAGGTCCACGCCGTCAAGGACGTGTCGTTCGTCGTGCAGCACGGCGAGTCGGTCGGCATCATCGGACGCAACGGTTCCGGCAAGAGCACGCTCCTGCGGGCCATCGCCGGGCTCATTCCGCCGAGCGGTGGACGCGTCTGGTCCGCTGGTCGACCGTCCCTGCTCGGCGTCAACGCGGTCCTGCTCAGCAGCCTCACCGGCGAGCGCAACGTCATGATCGGTGGTCTGGCTCTCGGCCTCAGCCCTGCCCAGGTGCGTGAGCGCTACGACGACATCGTGGAGTTCTCGGGCATCGGCGAGTTCATCAACATGCCGATGAGTTCCTACTCCTCGGGCATGGGGGCCCGGCTCCGCTTCGCGATCTCGACGGCCGCAGCGCCCGACATCCTGATGATCGACGAGGCGCTGGCCACCGGTGACGCCGACTTCCAGGCGCGCAGCAGTGAGCGCATCGCCGAGATCCGCCAGGACGCGAGCACGGTCTTCCTCGTCAGCCACTCCAACGCTGCGATCCGTCAGACGTGCGACCGGGTGCTATGGATGGACCAGGGCCGCCTCGTCATGGACGGACCGACCGAGGAGGTCGTCTCCGCCTACGAGGCCACCGTCCGGAGACCCGCTGCCAAGCCTGCCGCGACGCCGCCTCCCGACGCCGGGCCTGAGGAGCCAGCCGCCCAGTCCGAGCCGGTCACGGCGCCGCCGCTCTGGCCGTGACCTCCGACGAGACCCTCCACCTGAGCGCGACGAGGCCTGTCCTCGTCGTGACGGTGGTGCACCACCCCGAGGACGCCCGCATCCGTCATCGCGAGATCGCGGCGCTGCTCGACGCCGGCATCCCGGTGACCTATGCCGCCTCGTTCAGCGACCACGATGTCTCCCCCGGCACGGCACCCGGGCTGACGACGATCGACCTGCCGCGCGCGGTCGGTCGACGGCGCCTCCGAGCCGCGCGAGCCGCCAGAGCGGTCGTTCGCCGACTCGCTCCCCAGCACGGCGCAGTGATCGTCCACGACCCCGAGCTGCTCGTGGCGCTTGCCGGCCTGCGCCTCCCACACCTGATCTGGGACGTGCACGAGGACACCGCTGCGGCCATCGAGGTCAAGGGTTGGCTGCCGCCCGCCTTGCGGCGCCCGGCCGCAGCCGGCGTGCGCCTGCTCGAGCGGGCCGCCGAGCGCTCCCGCCACCTGCTCCTCGCTGAGCCCGGCTACGCGGACCGGTTCAGCAGGCAGCACGTCGTCGTGCCCAACACGACAACCGTGCCGGCGAGCGTTCCCCTGCCGCAGTCGAACCGGATCGTGTACCTCGGCTCGGTGACCGTTGCTCGGGGCGCACAGGTCATGGTCGAGCTGGGTCGGCTGCTGCACGAGCGCACAGACGGCGCCCTCACGGTCGAGATCATCGGCCCGCCCCGCGACGAGGAGACGAGGCGGATCCTCGACGACGCGGCGGCTCGCGGCCACGTGCGGCTCCACGGCTTCGTTCCCAACGCGACGGCACTCGAGCTCGTCGAGGGATCGCTCGTCGGCGTCTCCCTCCTTCAGGACCTGCCCAACTACCGGCACTCGACCCCGACCAAGATCTACGAGTACCTCGCCCGCGGAGTCCCCGTCGTCACGACTCCCCTCCCCGTGGCCGAGCAGCTCGTCGAGGCATCGGGTGCCGGCTTCGTCGTCCCGTTCGACGACGCCGCCGCTGCAGCGGAGGCAGTCCTCCGACTCCACGAGGACCGCGACCTCGCCCGCGAACTCGGTCGGCGAGGGCACGCCTACGCGCAGGCACATCACGACTGGTCGACTCAGAGCGGCGCCTTCGTCGCCGCGGTCCGTGCCGTCATGGACGGCCGGATCATCAGGTCTCCGCAGACCGCATCCCTTCCACCCGGAGAATCACCGCATGTTTAGAGATGGAATCGCTGTCATCGGCCTGGGTTACATCGGCCTGCCCACGTGTGCCGCCCTGACCCAGCAGGGCCTGACGGTTCACGGCGTCGATGTCAACGAGCGGACCGTGTCCGAGATCAATGCCGGCCGCGTGCCGATCGTCGAGCCGGACCTCGACGAGGCGATCGAAGAGGCGGTGAGCTCCGGGCGCCTCCAGGCCAGCACCAGGGTCCCCGCGGCGTCCTACTACCTCATCGCCGTGCCGACCCCGTTCAAGGGTGACCACGAGCCGGACCTGTCCTACATCCGCTCAGCGACCGAGGCGATCGCTCCTCGCCTGCGCGGCGGCGAGGTCGTCATCCTCGAGTCGACGTCCCCGCCCGGGACCACTCGCAAGATCAGCGAGTGGCTCGCGGAGCTGCGCCCCGACCTGCGCCTCCCCCACCAGTCCGAGCGTCCCGACGTCCACCTGGCGCACTGCCCCGAGCGGGTCCTTCCGGGCCGCATCATGGTGGAGATCTTCACCAACGACCGGGTCGTCGGCGGGCTGACCCCGGCCTGCGCCGAGCGCGCCGCGGCGCTCTACCGCACCTTCGTCACGGGCGAGATCCTGCTCACCGACGCGACCTCGGCCGAGATGGCCAAGCTGACGGAGAACTCCTTCCGCGACGTCAACATCGCCTTCGCCAATGAGCTGGCGGAGATCTGCGAGGAGCTCGGCCTCGACGTGTGGGAAGTCATCCGCCTCGCCAATCGCCATCCCCGGGTCAACATCCTCAACCCCGGTCCGGGCGTCGGCGGCCACTGCATCGCCGTCGACCCGTGGTTCATCGTCGCGTCGGCGCCCGAGCGCGCGCGCCTGATCCGGACGGCCCGGGAGACCAACGACG
The DNA here is from genome assembly GCF_036566125.1 of Intrasporangium sp. Lineage (GTDB taxonomy): Bacteria > Actinomycetota > Actinomycetes > Actinomycetales > Dermatophilaceae > Intrasporangium. The sequence continues at coordinate 10,889 of NZ_DATCWX010000042.1, read as the reverse complement.
CCCGACCGCACACCATCATCAGCAAGGTCAAGGGGGCGCTCTCCGAGCTCGGAGCGGGCCCTGACGGCGAGAACGCGACGGTCGCCTGCCTTGGCCTGGCGTTCAAGGCCGACATCGACGACCTGCGCGAGTCCCCCGCTCTCGGGATCACCGAGCAGCTGGCCAACGACCTACCCGGCGCGACCATCCTCGCCGTGGAGCCGCACATCACCGCGCTGCCGAAGTCCCTCCACGGCCGGGCCAACGTCTTCCTCGCCGAGGTGTCGTATGCGGTTCACGAGGCCGATGTCGTCCTGCTCCTCGTGGACCATCACGCGTTCAAGCACCTGACCTTGGGCGACCTGGACGGCAAGAAGGTCATCGACACCCGCGGCATCTGGCGCTGAGGGACCCAGCAGGCCCGCCACCGCTGGCGGTCAGCTGCCGAAGTCCGGCTCGCGCACCCCGATGCCGAGCATGGCGGAGATCGCAGCGACGCAGCGCTTGGCGGCCTTGCCGTCTCCGTAGGGGTTGACCGCGTTGGCCATCTCGTCGTAGGCGCGCGCGTCGTCAAAGAGCGTCTGCACGGAGGTGCGGATCGTTTCGGCATCGGTGCCGACGAGCCGGACCGTCCCCGCCGACACGGCCTCGGGACGCTCAGTCGTGTCGCGCATGACGAGCACCGGCTTGCCGAGGCTCGGCGCCTCCTCCTGCACGCCGCCGGAGTCGGTGAGCACGACGTTGGAGGCGGCCAAAACATGGGCGAACTGGTGGTACTCGAGCGGCTCGGTGAGCGTGACGTTCTCGAGCGGCCCGAGCATCGGCTCGATGACCTCCCGGACGATCGGGTTGCGGTGCATCGGCAACAGCACGAGGGCATCGGGGTTGGCCACAGCGAGGTCGCGGATCGCGCCCATCGACTCGGTCATTCGGTCGCCCCACGACTCGCGCCGGTGCGACGTGACCAGCAGCAGCTTGCGCCCCGCCTTTGCAGCATCCACGATCTCGCCGACGCGCGGGTCGCTGAACTCGACCGGCTGGGTCGTGGTCCACTCCAGCGCGTCGATGACCGTGTTGCCGGTGACCGGGATGGTGGCCTCGTCGATTCCCTCGCGCAGGAGGTTGGCCTTCGACGTCAAGGTGGGGGCCAGGTGCAATGAGGCCAGCGGCGACGTCAGCCGGCGGTTGACCTCCTCGGGAAACGGCGAATAGATGTTGCCGGTCCGTAGGCCGGCCTCGAGGTGGACGACCGGGATCTTCTCGTAGAACGCGGACAGGGCCGCCGCCAGCACCGTCGTCGTGTCGCCCTGGACGACGACGACGTCGGGCCGCACGTCCTGGAGCAGGTGCGACGTCGCCAGGATCGTCTTGGAGGTGATCTCCGCGAGGGTCGCGCCGGGGGTCATGAGGTCGAGGTCGTGGGTCGGTTCGATGCCGAACAGGTTGTTGACCTGGTCGAGCATCTCGCGGTGCTGCCCGGTGACCGCCACGATGGGCGTGAGCTGGTCGTGCCGACGCAGCTCGCCGACCAGGGGTGCCATCTTGATGGCCTCGGGGCGAGTGCCGTAGATGGTCATGACGCGGTACATGGGGCTCCTCCTGCCGTTCCAGCGGCACAGCCTACCGGCGGCCCCCACCCTTCCTTCAAACCTGCATGCCGTATGCCGCTGAGCTCGCTCCCAGCCCAATGCACAGAGTGCGGGGACTGCCGTCCGAGGTCGACCTCGACCCGCGGAGCGAGCCAGTCCCACGCGCTTGCTGTCGCGGTCGGCTGCCCAGAGTCACGCTGAGCGGCGCCCTCGTCCGCCTCTGAACGGTGATTCGAGGTACGCGGCCGCTCTGGAGAGCCGACTCATACCTCGAACCGAATACCTCGAACGGAAATCAGCGGCCGCCGGGTCGCCACACCACGAGCGCCTGGGAGGCAAAGGTGCGCTTCGGCCGCTGTCCCGGACGGACGGCGACCACGTCGCCGCGCGGCCCCGCCGCGAAGACCCGGTCGCCCGAGCGCGCCTCCTCGAGCGTCGACCGTGCGGCTTCCACCTCGGCGACCAGCTCCTTGACGCGGGACTGGAGCGCCTCCACCTGGTCCTCGAGCTCGAGGATGCGCTGGATGCCGGCGAGGGACACGCCCTCCTGGGAGAGTCGCTGGACCTCACGCAGCAGCGAGACGTCCCGTCCGCTGTAGCGGCGGCCGCCGCCCTGGGTGCGCGACGGGGAGACCAGCCCGAGCCGGTCGTACTGCCGCAGCGTCTGGGCGTGCATGCCGGCGAGCTGGGCAGCGACGGAGATGACGAAGACCGGGGTCTCGTCGTCCGGCGCCATGGGGTGCTGGTTCGTCCGTGCCATCGTCACCACCTTCGTCTCAGTTGTTGTCCTGCCTGCGCACCGCGAGCGTCAGAGCCGGGCTCGCTCGAAGAGGTCGGCCCGCGGGTCCTGGCCGTCCTCCGCCCTGGCCATTGTCTCGATCGCCTCACGTGCCTCGTCGGTCAGGCGCTGCGGCACGACGACCTGGACCTTGGCGAGCAGGTCTCCCGCCTTGTCGCCGCGCTTGACGCCGCGGCCCCGGAGCCGGAGCACCCGGCCGCTGGGCGTGCCCGGCGCGATCTTGACCTTGACGGACCCGCCGTCGAGCGTCGGCACGGCAACGGTCGCGCCGAGCGCCGCCTCCGCAAAGGTCACGGGTAGGTCGATGGTCAGGTTGTCGCCCTCGCGACCGAACACCGGGTGCTTGTCGACCGACACGGTGAGGATGAGGTCGCCAGCCGGTGCGCCAGGGTCACCCTTGCGGCCCTTGCCGCGCAGCTTGATCTTCTGGCCGTCCTTGACACCCGGTGGGATCCGGGCCGTGATGCGGCCGAGCTCCGGCGACGACAGGGTGACCGTCGAGCCCTCGACCGCCTCGCGGAAGCCGATCCGCGTCGAGGCCGACACGTCGACGCCGGCGCGGGGGCCGGCTGTGGAGCCGAACCCGCCGGGATATGCGCCACCACCGGGGAAGCCGGCACCGCCGCCGCCGAACATCTGGCCGAGGAGGTCCTCGATGTTCGGCTGGGCGCCGCCGGTGCCGAAGCGGACCTGCTCACCTCCACCGCCGAAGTTCGCGAAGATGTCCTCGAAGCCACCTCCGCCGCCGGGCGCGAACCGCGCACCGCCGTGGGACATGGCCCGAATGGCGTCGTACTCGCGGCGCTGCTCCGGATCGGACAGGACGGCGTAGGCCTCGCCGATCTCCTTGAACCGCTCCTCGGCCTTCGCATCACCGACGTTGTGGTCGGGGTGCAGGTCGCGCGCGAGCTTGCGGTACTTCTTCTTGATCGTCGCGGCATCCGCGTCCTGGGGCACGCCGAGGATCGCGTAGAAGTCCTTCTCGAACCAGTCCTGGCTAGCCATGGCGCACCTCCGTCTCTGTCATCCTGCCCGTATCCCCGCCCGTCAAGCGGGGTCCGCCACCGACACGCGGGCCGCCCGGACGAGCCGCTCGCCGATCCGGTACCCGGGCTGGATCACCTGGACGACGGTGGTGCCGGTCGCCTCTTCGGGCAGCTCCGCCTCCACGTGCATGAGCGCCTCGTGCACCGTCGGGTCGAACTCCTCGCCCTTCTCGCCCAGCCGCTCCACGCCGAAGCGGCCCAGGATCGACTCCAGCTTCTCGGCGATGGCCGCGAACGGGCCCTCCTCGAGCGCCCCGGCCTCGCGGGCCGAGTGGATGTCGTCGAGCACCGGCAGGAGCGACTCCACGACGCCGCCGACCGCCGCGTGCCGGATGACGTCCCGGTCGCGGTCGACCCGCTTCTTGTAGTTGACGTACTCCGCCTGGAGCCGTTGCAGGTCGGCGAGCAGCGTCGCCGCCATGGTGTCCTCCTCCGCGAGGGCCGCACCCTCGTGTTGCGATGGCGCTTCGTCCCGGTCCGGCGCGTGGTCGTACTCGTCGTCGCCGCCCGGTTCTGCCGACGCGCCGGCACCACCCTCGTAGTACGTGTGCTTGGGCGAACCCCCTTGGGGCGGGGTGCCGGCGTTGCCGCCGGCAGCCCCGGCACCCTGGTCGGCGCCGGCCGGCTCGGGGCCGGCACCTTCCGGGGTCAGGTCCTCGGGGGTCACACCCTGGGGATCACTGGTGGTCACTTCGCGTCCTTCACGTCCTCGTCATCGATGACCTCGGCGTCGACGACGTCGTCGTCCGAGCCAGCCGAGCCACGCGAGCCACCCGACCCATCGGCCGAGGCACCAGCCGAGGCGTCCTCAGCCCCAGCGGAACCGGAGGAGGCAGCGGAAGCCGACTCAGCGGCATACACCGCCTGTCCCATGGCTTGTGACGTCGTGTTGAGCGTCTCGATCTTGGCCTTGATGTCCTCGACACTGGCCTCCGAGCCCTCGGCAACCGCGCCCTTGAGGTCGGCGAGAGCCTCGTCGACGGGCTTCTTGACGTCGGCGGGGACCTTCTCGCCAGACTCCTTGAGGAAGGTCTCGGTCGAGAAGACGAGCTGCTCGGCCTGGTTCTTGACCTCGGCCTGCTCGCGACGCTGGCGGTCCTCCTCGGCGTGCGCCTCGGCGTCCTTGACCATGCGGTCGATCTCCTCCTTGGAGAGGGCCGAACCGCCGGTGATCGTCATCTTCTGCTCCTTGCCGGTGCCCTGGTCCTTGGCGGAGACGTTGACGATGCCGTTGGCGTCGATGTCGAAGGTGACCTCGATCTTCGGCACACCGCGCGGCGCCGGGGCGATGCCGGTCAACTCGAACGTGCCGAGCGACTTGTTGTGCTGCGCGATGTCGCGCTCACCCTGGAAGACCTGGATGAGCACTGACGGCTGGTTGTCGTCGGCCGTCGTGAAGATCTCGGAGCGCTTCGTCGGGATGGCCGTGTTGCGCTCGATGAGCTTGGTGAACAGGCCACCCTTGGTCTCGATGCCGAGCGAGAGCGGCGTGACGTCGATGAGCAGGACGTCCTTGCGCTCGCCCTTGAGGACACCGGCCTGCAGGGACGCGCCGACCGCGACGACCTCGTCCGGGTTGACGCCCTTGTTGGGCTCCTGGCCGGCCATCTCCTTGACGAGGTTCGCCACGGACGGCATGCGGGTCGAACCGCCGACGAGGACCACGTGGTCGATGTCGGAGATCTTGATGCCCGCGTCGTCGATGACACGCTGGAAGGGAGCCTTCGTCCGCTCGAGCAGGTGCTTGGTCATCTGCTCGAACTGCGCCCGAGTCAGCGACTCGTCGAGGTGGATCGGGCCCTCGGGCGTCATCGAGATGTACTGCGCCGAGATGTTCGTGGAGGTCGCGGACGACAGCTCCTTCTTGGCGCGCTCGGCCTCGTCACGGAGCCGCTGCATCGCGATCTTGTCCTTGGACAGGTCCTGGCCCGTCTTGTTCTTCACCTGGGTGATGAGGTGCTGGACGATGACCTCGTCCCAGTCGTCGCCACCGAGGTGGTTGTCCCCATTGGTCGCCCGGACCTGGATCGTCGCGAAGCCGTCCTCGGCATCCTTGCCGACCTCGAGGAGGGACACGTCGAACGTGCCGCCACCGAGGTCGAAGACGAGGATGAGCTCGTCCTCCTTGCCCTTGTCGAGGCCGTAGGCGAGCGCCGCCGCGGTGGGCTCGTTGACGATGCGCAGGACGTTGAGGCCCGCGATCTCGCCGGCCTCCTTGGTGGCCTGGCGCTGGTGGTCCTCGAAGTAGGCGGGCACGGTGATGACGGCGTCGGTCACCGTCTCGCCGAGGTAGGACTCCGCGTCGCGCTTCAGTTTCTGGAGGATGCGGGCGCTGATCTCCTGCGCCGTGTAGGTCTTGCCGTCGATCTCCGGCGTCTTCCAGTCACTGCCCATGTGGCGCTTGACCGACCGGATCGTCCGGTCGACGTTGGTGACGGCCTGGCGCTTGGCGACCTCGCCGACGAGCACCTCGCCGTTCTTGCTGAACGCGACGACGGACGGGGTGGTGCGGCCGCCCTCAGCGTTCGCGATGATCGTCGGCTCGCCGCCCTCGAGGACGGAGACGGCCGAGTTGGTGGTACCGAGGTCGATTCCGACCGCACGTGCCATGAGTGATCTCCTTGGTTTCCAGATGTGGCCGTATGCCGCTCAGCTCGCTCCCATGGGCAGGCTCAGTCGCGCAACGGGCCGGATTGGTCTGTATTCGCCGCTCAATCTGCTCCCCGTGGCCCCATATTGTCAAAGCCGCGCTCGCAAATCTTGCGTCCATCAGGCTCAACTTTACCCGGCCCACGATTGTTCCCAGAAGCTTGGGTGGTCGACCTCAATCTCCATCTCGGAAGCCGGCGTCAGCGGTCGACGGCCGCCCGAGCCGCGCGATCGCGGATGCCCCGGAGCTGCTTGATCCCCATGAACGAACTGACGACCGCGAGGGGCTCGACGATGGCGCCGGCGCCCGGGCGCAGGAGTGCGTAGCGCTCCCGCACGAGCAGCCGCGTCCTCCTGCCAGGATGCCTGCGCAGCACGAAGGCCCAGGTGTAGTCGAAGGGCGCTCCGTCCAGATCGCCGTCGCCGCGCCCCACGGGGCCGGGCCTGAGCACCAGATGCGAGCCCGGCTGCACGGACCACACGGTGAGGGCGACCTTCGGGTGCAGCCGTACCTCGTCGTCCACCTCGATGGTCTGCAGCTCCGGCACGATCTGGTCGAGACTGTGGATCTCACACCCGGCGAGGTTCTCCAGCCCGTCGTAGCTGTAGAGACCACCCCGTCCCTGACCCAGCTGGGCAATCCAGGGCCAGACGGCGTCAGGCGGAGCATCGATGGTGATGCTCCGGGTGGCGACCCGCCGCGGATCGGGGATCAGCTCGTCACCGGGGAGCGTCTCCTGCAGCTCGGCGTGGGTGGCACCCCAGTGGAGCAGGGAGTACCTGGCCGTCCACAGTCCCCAGCCAGCAGTCGCGAGCGCGAGACCGATGCCGACGGGTCGAGGGATGCGGTAGCGAGCCATTCTGCATGACCTCCCGTCCGTCGTGTCCCCAGCCTCTCATCCCCCGGTGGACGACGCGCCGGATTGTGCCTGTAAGACTCGGGGCATGGATTCGCAGGAGCCGTCGGCCATCGCGCCGGACTTCGTCCGGTTCAACCGGGGAGACCGCGTCATGCTCGACCTCTCCGCGCTCGCCGAGCCGCCCGACGAAGAGGCTCCTCCGAAGGTCCACGAGGCGCACGAACGGATGATGAACGTTCACGGCGCGCTCGGCACCGTGATCCATGGGGACGACAACCGCAACGCCCTTGAACGGCTCATCCACCGCCTCACCGGCCGCCCGGCTGCGACGATCGGCGTGGACTGGGACGGGAGCCAGCTGGAGCCCAAGGCCAAGCGGCGTCGCCGGAACCAGCCATATCTGACCCCGGTCGTCTACCGGGCACAGCTGCGTCACACCGGCGAGCGCGAGTCGGCTGGGTGAGGCCAGTGGTCAGGCGGGAGTCGCCTCCCGGGCCGGGTATCCGGCGATCTGGACGGTGGCGACATGCGTCAGGACCGGATCCTCATCGGCGGACGGCACTTCACCTCTGCGCCAGGTCAGCTCGAGATCCGGTCCGCTGACGCGCAGCTCGCCGATGCAGTTGTCGAACCACGGGCCGTCGGTGACCCGCCACGGATAGGCAGGGTCGGGGATGCGGTCTGACCGGGTGGCGATCCAGCGCATCGGCCCGACAAGGCGTTTGGCAAACGCCGACATCATGATGCGCAGCGCCCTCGGCATCGGGTTGCGGATGGGTGAGCAGACGGCCTGCACGATGAGCGACCGGGCACCGTGTCGCCCGACGTCCTCGACCTGCGCGACATAGGAGTTGTGGACGTCCCCGGACAGGAACGTGATCGTCGCCGGCGGACGGCCGCGCTCGCCACGAGCCACCGACATGACGAGCTCGAAGACCTCGGCGAAACCCTCGTTGAACGCCGCCCAGTGCTCGAGGTCGACCGACTGCCGCAGCCGCTCCGCCAGTGACGAGACAGGACGCGACAGCGCCTCCGACGAGAACGCCCCGCTCGCGAGCACCTCGTCGATCGCCTCGAGGTCGTGCAGCCCCGGGGGGAGCAGGAACGGCAGCGACGTGCCGATGAGCAGGTGGTCGACGTCGCCGGTCAGCTGGTCGTCCAGCCAGGCCAGCTCATCCGGGTCGAGCATCGAGCGCCGATTCGGCTCGAGAACGCGCGCGGCCCGCGAGTCGACGACGACGAGGCGGCTGTCCCCGAAGTCGCGGACGTAGCTCCAGCGGTAGACCTCGGGGTGTCGGTCCACCCGCCGGGCCAGGTCGTTGACCGCCTCCGTCAGGTCCAGCTCACCATTGCCCTCGTGTGCGATCACCCGGGCATAGAGCTCGTCGGTGCGCAGCTGCGCCGGTGACAGGTTCCCGATGTGCTGGTAGACCCAGTAGGACGTCAGGCCGCCGATGAGGCGCTCGTTCCACCACGACGTCCGGTTCATCTCCTCGTGCCACGTCCACGAGGTGTTCCAGTCGTCGCGGATGTCGTGGTCGTCGAAGATCATGCAGCTCGGCACCGTGGACAGCAGCCACCGGTTCGCAGGATCCGTCCAGGCGAGCCAGTAGAGGTGCGAGTACTCCTCGTAGTCCTTGATCTCCTCACCCGGCGGCTCGTCCAGACTGCGGCGCTCGCTGATGTACTCCTGCATCGCGTCAGAGGTGAGGTCTGCGTAGACCTGGTCCCCGAGGAACGCGATGAGGTCCGGCTCGTCGGCCCGGCCCGAGGCGATGGCCAGGGCCAGGGCCCGCAATGCGTCGACGCCGTTGGTCCGGTTCCCCTCCTCGTCGTGCGGCACCGCGGTGCGGCACGAGCCATATGCCAGACGGGTCGGCAGCGTCCGGTCGATGGTGCGGATGTGCGGTGCCGGATAGGGGCTGTCCGGCGGGGGCCACACCGGCTCTCCGTCCACGGAGACGGCGTAGTCGTGGGTCGAAGCCCGCTCGAGGCCCTCGATGATGACGAGCGCGTAGTGGTGGCCTCCGACCCGGAACGTCGGCGCCTGCCAGCTACGTCCAGCGCAGGCGACGGTCACCGTCGAACTGCTCGACGTCTCCACCCACACGGTCGCGCTCGTCTCGTCGGCGTACCGGAGCATCGGCCCGAGCACCAGGCTCGTCGCAACGTCCATGGACCAGACATACCCCAATCGGAGCCGCGGGTGGCCGATTCACGGTGTAAGGCGTTCCCGCCTGAGCTCGAGGTGCCGCATCACCGGAGTGGCAAGTGTCCCGTGGACGAAGACCGACAGCGTGATGGAGACCGCAGCGACCGACCACAGCCAGCGCTCCTCGGGAAAGGCGTGCAACCCCGCGGCGTACGCGAGGTAGTAGAGCGAGCCGACGCCCCGCACGCCGAAGAAGGCCGTGACCAACGCCTCCGAGCGCGTCATCCCTCCGGGGTACGCGGAGCGACGGCGCCACAGGCCGAGGCTGAGGAATCCAGCGATCGGTCGCAGGACGAAGACGAGCACGAGGGCGACGAGGACACCGCGCCAGTCGAGCGGTCCGAGCAGCCCCTTCGTCATGGCCGTGCCGAGCAGGAGCAGGACGACCAGGACGAGGAGCCGCTCGAGGTTCGCGATGAGCGCGTGCATCGTGCGGTGGTACTCGTGGCCACGCTCCGCCGCCCGCAGCGCCATGCCGCAGGCGAAGACGGCGAGAAACCCGTAGCCCCCCACGAGCTCGCTCACGCCGTAGGTCAGGACGAGCGCAGCGAGCACGAGGAGCGGTTCGCCCTGCTCGGCGAGCCGCAACGCGCGGCGCGGGGCCCGGAAGGCCACCCGGGCCAGTCCCCACCCCACGAGAATGCCGACCGCCACGCCGAGAACGACCTTTCCGACGAGCTCCCAGGCGACCCACCTCGGCAACCAGCCCGAGACCGGGCCCTCGACGGCGAGGAAGATCGCCGCGTAGACGAAGGGGAAGGCCATTCCGTCGTTGAGTCCCGCCTCGGACGTCAGGGCGAAGCGGACCTCGTCCTCCTCGTCGATCTCCTCTGCGCCCTCCTGATCGTCGTCGACCACCCGTGGGCCGGCGACCTGCACGTCGCCTGCGAGTACCGGATCGGTGGGCGACAGCAGGGCGCCGAGCAGCAGGGCTGCGGCCGGAGCGAGGCCCAGCGCCCAACCGAGGAGCGCCACCCCTGCGATGGTCACCGGCATGGCGACGACGATCAGGCGCCAGGTGGCCGACCAGGCTCCCCACGACTTCCGGTCCCTGAAGGAGAACGGGCGGTCCAGCGCGAGGCCAACTCCCATGAGTGCGACGAGGACCGTGATCTCGGTCAGCCGCTCGACCACCGGTCGGACGTCCACCGGGTCGAGGGAGAGACCGCTGGGCAGCGGGGCCATCCCGATGGCCATCCCCAACGCGAGCAGCACCATGGGGGCGGAGACGGCGTACCGGGTCAGGACGCTGGGCAGCACGGCGGCCACGAGCAGGGCGAGCCCGACGATGAGGTAGACGGCGTTGGTCGGCATTGCGAATCATGGTGCCACCGCGCAAACGCCGTACCGTCCTTGTTGTGGACAAGTGGGTGAGGACGTATGCCGCTGAGCTCGCCTCCGCGGCCACGCCAGCTTCCACGGACCGCTGGGTCACGACGCCCTCTGGTGCCCGGCTGGCGTTCGTCGGCGGCGCCGTCCTCAAGCTGCACCACGAGCGCACCGAGAGCACCGCGCTCGCCGCGCGGGTGACGGCAGCGTGCGAGTCGTCGCTCGCCACCGTCTTCGTGCCGCCCCTGACATCGGAGGTCGTGGCGGCGCCGGATGGCTCCCTCGTGACCGCCTGGCCGGAGGTCCCCGTCCTCGGGGTCGGCGACACGATCCCGTGGCCCGACGTCGGCAGACTGCTCGCCCGGCTCCACCGCCTGCCCGCCCCGGCCATCCTGCCGGCCCACGTGCCGTCCGATCGGCTGGGGG
>NZ_DATCWX010000016.1:0-11619 GCF_036566125.1 Intrasporangium sp. | reverse complement strand
CTGTTCGGCCTGGTCGGTCTCCCGCTCCTGCCCCTCGCACTCCATCCATCCCTCGCGATGACCGGATTGTGCTTCATGCTGGCCAGCGCAGGAATGGCCCACCAGCTCGGCGGACGGCAGGCTTTCGTGGCCGCGGTTCCCCAATGGCCGACGCGGCCTCGCGTTTGGCCTGCTAGGCACCGGACTCATGGGCGGGCAGGGCATCGGCCCGATCATCGCCGGCTTGGTCGCGAACCGGCGGGGTACTGAACGCACCCGGCAGGGGCGTCCCAGTGGCGCCCAGAGCCAGCCCAGCGGCATACGGACATCTGGAGTCGTGTGGGCCGACTGGTCCCGCGCAGCGGGCCTCTTGTCCTTGCTGCCCTTCGCGGGGTGGGAGCAGACTGAATCTGGCGCCGAGGCCCGACGAGGCCGCCCGAGACCAGCAGCGAGTCCGACCACAGGAGGCGATCGACGTGTCCGAGCACGGCAGCGAGAGCGAAAACCCGGTCATCGAGGCCCCGACTCCGAAGGCTCGTCGGCCCCGGACGAACCAGGACTGGTGGCCCAACCAGCTCAACCTGCAGGTCCTCCACCAGCACGCCCCAGACTCGAACCCGTTGGACGAGGACTTCGACTACCGGGAGGCGTTCAAGCGGCTCGACGTCGAGGCCCTGAAGCAGGACGTCTTCGACGTGATGACGACCTCGCAGGACTGGTGGCCGGCCGACTACGGGCACTACGGGCCGCTCTTCATCCGGATGAGCTGGCACGCCGCGGGGACGTACCGGATCGAGGACGGCCGCGGCGGTGCGGGTGACGGCGCCCAGCGCTACGCCCCGCTCAACAGCTGGCCGGACAACGTCAGCCTCGACAAGGCCAGGCGCCTGCTCTGGCCGGTCAAGAAGAAGTACGGCGACGCCATCTCTTGGGCCGATCTGATCGTCTTCGCAGGCAACTGCGCTCTTGAGTCGATGGGGTTCACGACGTTCGGCTTCGGCTTCGGCCGGGAGGACATCTGGGAGCCGGAGGAGGTCTTCTGGGGACCCGAGGACACCTGGCTCGGGGACGAGCGCTACACCGGCGACCGGGAGCTCACCGGGCCCTTCGGCGCCGTGCAGATGGGCCTGATCTACGTCAATCCCGAGGGACCGAATGGCAATCCGGACCCACTCGCCTCCGCGCGCGACATCCGGGAGACCTTCCGGCGGATGGCGATGAACGACGAGGAGACCCTCGCCCTCATCGCCGGCGGCCACACCTTCGGCAAGACACACGGTGCCGGGCCGGCTGACCACGTGGGACCCGAGCCGGAGGCCGCACCGATCGAGCAGATGGGCCTCGGCTGGAAGTCAACCTATGAAACCGGGATGGGAAAGGACACGATCACCTCGGGCCTCGAGGTGACGTGGACCTACCACCCCACCCGGTGGGACAACGAGTTCTTCCACATCCTCTTCGCCTATGACTGGGAGCTCATGGAGTCGCCGGCCGGGGCGAAGCAGTGGCGGCCGAAGCACGGCGCCGGCTCGGACATGGTGCCCGGCGCCTTCGAGGGGGCGCCGCGACGCGAGCCGCGGATGCTCACGTCGGACATCGCGCTCCGGACGGATCCGGAGTACGAGAGGATCTCGCGCCGCTTCCTCGAGCACCCCGACGAGTTCCGGCTGGCGTTCGCCAAGGCCTGGTACAAGCTGCTGCACCGAGACATGGGCCCCGTGTCCCGCTACCTCGGTCCGTGGGTCCCGGAGCCGCAGCCCTGGCAGGACCCGGTGCCCGCGGTGGACCACGAGCTGGTCTCCGCCGACGACGTGGCCGCACTGAAGACCACGCTGCTCCAGTCGGGCCTCTCGACGCAGCAGCTCGTGTTGACCGCGTGGGCGGCGGCGGCGAGCTACCGAGGCACGGACATGCGAGGTGGGGCCAACGGGGCCCGGATCCGGCTGGAGCCGCAGCGCAACTGGGAGGTCAACCAGCCCGCCGAGCTGGCCACCGTCCTCGAGACCCTGGAGCGGGTCCAGGGCGAGTTCAACGACTCACAGACTGCCGGGAAGAAGGTCTCGCTCGCCGACCTCATCGTCCTCGGCGGCTGCGCCGCAGTGGAGCAGGCGGCACGGAACGCCGGCCACGACCTCACGGTCCCGTTCACGCCCGGGCGGACAGACGCGTCTCAGGAGCAGACCGACGTCGAGTCGTTCTCGGTCCTCGAGCCGAAGGCCGACGGCTTCCGCAGCTACCTGCGGGCGGGCGAGAAGCTGCCGCCGGAGACCCTGCTGCTCGACCGGGCCAACGTGCTGCACCTGACGGCGCCGGAGATGACCGTGCTCATCGGCGGGATGCGCGCGCTGGGCGCCAACGTCGGCGGGACGTCCTACGGCGTTCTCACCGATCGCTCGGGAACGTTGACGAACGACTTCTTCGTCAACCTGCTCGACATGGGCACGGAGTGGAGGACCTCGGAGACGACGGAGCACGTCTACGACGGCCGTGACCGCGCGACGGGCGAGGTGAGGTGGAGCGCCACTGCCGTCGACCTGGTCTTCGGCTCGCACTCCCAGCTTCGGGCGATCGCGGAGTTCTACGGCAGCGACGACGCGCAGGAGAAGTTCGTCAAGGACTTCGTCGCGGCGTGGGACAAGGTGATGAACCTGGACCGCTTCGACGTGACCTGATCCGGAGTGGCGGCAGGGCGCGGCCGGCTGGTTCGAGCGGGAGCAAGCCCAGCGGCATACGTGCGTCGTCCTCGCCGAGCGCGACGGTCACGTGCTCGGCGATGGACGCGCCTGCCCCGATAGCTCGGGTTCCACGAGTCGGACCCTCATGGGTCCACCCATGCGGGCCGTCCTAGCATCGGCGGAGGCGACGAGGCAACAGCGGGAGGCTGACATGGCGGGTCCGGAGCACGGTGACATCGAACCGCGTGGCGTGCGTTACGAGCAGCTGGGCCGCGTCGGCCACGTCGTGCTTGACCGGCCGGAGGCCTCCAACGCCTTTGACCTGCCCGCGGCCCATTCCCTGGGTGTGGCGCTCGACACGGTCGCGGCAGCCGCCGAACGCGGTGACATCGGTGCCGTGCTGCTCGTCGGTGCCGGCGCGCGCTTCTGCGCCGGGGGCGATGTGCGCTCGTTCGTAGCCGCAGACGACCCACGCGCCTACCTGCGCGACCTCGCGGCGACACTCGAAGCCGAGATCCGTCGGCTGTCCGAGCTCGCCCTCCCTGTCGTCGTGGCCGTCCACGGGAGCGTGGCGGGCGCCGGGCTCGCCTTCCTGCTCAACGCCGACGTGGTCGTCGCGGCGCACTCGACCCGCTTCACCATGGCCTATCCGGGGATTGGCCTCACCCCCGATTGCGGTGTCTCGTACCTCCTGCCGCGGGCCATCGGCCAGCAGCGCGCGCTTGACTTCGCCATGACCGGGCGGGTCCTCAGCGCGGACGAGGCGGCACAGTGGGGTCTGGTCACGCGCGTCGTCGCGGATGAGACGGTGACCCGCGAGGCGTTCGCGGTGAGCGAGTCGTTGGCGGATGCTGCCGTGGGCGCCCTCGCCGGCGCCAAGAGGCTGATCCGGTCCTCGTGGGAGGCCACCCGGGCCGAGAGCGCGGCGGACGAGGTCGAGACCATCGCCTCGGCCGTGACCTCTCCGGAAGCCCAGGAGCGGATCGAGCGCTTCGTGACGCGCTGACGGGCTTGGACCCGAGTGGACCCGCGCGCAGACAGACCACCCAGAACGAGCAAGGAGAACCCATGTCGCTCATGACGCGCAGCAGCACCGTCGACGGCATCATCCGCCGCAGCGCCAAGACGTTCCGGGATCGACCGGCCGTCATCTTCGGCGAGCGAACCCTCAGCTACGCCGCCCTCGACGACGCCGTCACGCGCGCCGCGGCCCATCTGCTCGACCTCGGCCTGACCAAGGGTGACCGGGTGGCGGCCTACGGCAAGAACTCGGACGCCTACCTCGTCGGGTTCCTCGCCTGCGCCCGCGCCGGGCTCGTCCACGTCCCGCTCAACTACAACCTGACGGGGCCGGAGCTCAGCTACCTCGTCACCCAGTCCGGGAGCCGGGCGATCCTCCACGACCCGGCGCTGGCGACGCACATCGACCTCCTCGACCCGGAGGCCCTCGACCAGCTCGAGCATCGCATCGCGCTCCGCGACGCCGACGTGTCCCTCATCGAGGTGGCGCTCTCCGGAGACATGCCGACGATCGATGTCGAGGTGAGCGACACCGACACCGCGCAGTTCCTCTACACCTCGGGGACGACGTCGCGGCCCAAGGCGGCGATCATGAGCCACCGGGCTCTCGTCCACGAGTACGTCTCGTGCATCGTCGCGCTCGACCTCGCGGCTGAGGACAACCCGCTGCATGTCATGCCGCTCTACCACTCGGCGCAGATGCACGTCTTCCTCGTGCCCTGGCTCGCCGTAGGCGCGACGAACACCATCCTCGAGGTCCCCGACGCGGCGGAGGTCCTCCGGCGGATCGAGCAGGACGGCCACCGCGCCTTCTTCGCGGCGCCGACGCTCTGGGTCGCGATGGCCAACCACGCCGACTTCGAGACGCGCGGCCTCGGCGGCCTCGTCAAGGCCTACTACGGCGCCTCGATCATGCCGGTGCCGGTGCTGAAGCGGATCCAGGCCAAGGCACCGGCGCTCGGCTTCTACAACTGCTTCGGCCAGTCCGAGATCGCACCGCTCGCGACGGTCCTGCGCCCCGAGGAGCATGCCGACCGCCCGGACTCCGCGGGTCGGCCGATTCTCTTCGTCGAGGCGAGGGTCATCGACGGCGACGGGAAGGACGTCGCCCCGGGCGAGACGGGCGAGATCGTCTACCGGTCGCCGCAGCTCTGCGATGGCTACTGGAACGACCCCAAGGCGACCGAGGAGGCCTTTGCCGGAGGCTGGTTCCACTCGGGTGACCTCGTCCGCATCGACGAGGAGGGATTCATCTTCGTCGTCGACCGGATCAAGGACGTCATCAACACCGGCGGGGTGCTCGTCGCCTCGCGCGAGGTGGAGGACGCGCTCTACACGCATCCGGCGGTGGCCGAGGTGGCGGTCGTCGGCGAACCTGACGAGAAGTGGGTCGAGGCCGTGACGGCCTTTGTCGTGCCCAAGGCCGAGGTGACTGAGGCGGATCTGGTCGAGCACGTGCGCGGGAGCCTGGCCTCCTTCAAGATCCCCAAGCGGATCACCTTCGTCGACACGCTGCCCCGCAACGCGTCGGGCAAGATCCTCAAGCGCGAGCTGCGCGGGAGCGCCTGACCGGGGGAGCGGCCGCGGGATCGCCGCGAGACTCACATCCTGCTCCGCCTTGCGGAGCAGGATGTGAGTCCGGCACCCCTGATACCGCCGCGTTGCCCCTGCTCACGGAAGCATCAGACCGGATCCGCGGCCGCCCTCTGCGAGACGCGTGGGCGCTTGGTCTCGAGCGATCGGGCCAGGGTGCGTCGGGCAGTCCAGCTGATCGCCACCGCCAGGGCGCCGGCAGCAACGGTCACGGCGTAGGCAGGCGTGTGTCCGCCCCAGTCGGCCAGGCGCCCGGCGACGGCCGCTCCGACGGCGTAGCCGAGCCCGGTCGCTGCAGCGAGCAGGGTCATCGCGGCCCCGGTCCGTGATGGTGGGGTGATCCGCTCGCCGAGCGTGAACGTCGTGATCATGTAGGGCGCGATGGACACGCCGAGGGCGAGCAGGACGGGGACGAGGGTCGGGATCGAGCTCACGAGCAGCAGCGGCGCCGCGAGCACGAGGAGCGACAGGGCGAACCACCGCAGCCGGTTCGGCAGCGGCCAGCTCGGGGGGAGCGCCGCCATGCCGAGCCCCGCGACCACGCTGCCCACGCCGAGCAGGGCCTGGAGATAGCCGGTGAGCCCCGCCTCGCCGGCGTCGGTGGCAAGCACCGACGTCCCGGTCTGGACCGAGCCGAAGACCGTCCCGATGACGAACTGGCTCACGCAGAGCACGACCAGCGCAGCGGTGAGCAGGCGCTCGCCGGAAGCCGGTCCGTGGCCGGTCACCGAGTGCGTGAGCCGGGCCGTGTCGTGCAGGGCGAACCACGTGCCGAAGGCCGCGAGAATGGCGGCCGCGACCCCGAGGGCCACGGTCGGGTTGGCCAGCGAGACGCCCAGCCCCACCAGGGCAGGCCCCAGGACGAATGAGGCCTCGTCTGCCGCTCCCTCGTAGGAGAACGCGGTCTCCACCAACCGCGGCTGCTGGCTCCCGGAGCGCGACGTGATGGGGCGCCAGCGGACGCGCGCCAGCGGGCCGACCTGGGGCAGGAAGAGGCCGGTCAGCCCGCTGGCGACGGCTGACCAGCCCCAGGGAGCCGACGAGTTGGCGACGAGGAGCAGCGCGGCGAGCCCAGCGGCACCGGCGAGCGACTGGAGGGCGACGACGCGTCGCTGGCCGAACCGGTCGGCCCAGGCACCCCAGAACGGCGCCCCAACGGCATTGGCGATAGCGAGCGCACCGGCCGCGGCACCACCCGCACCGTAGCTTCCGGTCGTGCCCGCCACGAGAAGCAGGGTGCCGAGCTGGCTCATGGCGAGCGGCAGCCGGGCGACGAAGGCGACGACGACGTAGACGGGTCCGGTCAGGCCGAACAGCCTCCGGTAGGAATCAAGGGGTGACACGAGCGGCTCCAGAGGTGCGCGAGATGGGTGCGCACCTTCCCGCCCAACAGGCACGCGGAGCCCTTTGCCGGGACCATCCTACCGACGCCCGACGGCCCACCGGTGCAGCACCTCGATGAGCCCGGCCCCGACGACGCCAATGCCGAGCGACGCCCAGACGAGCTCGGCGGGAGCGTTGAAGCCGAAGAACTGGTGGCCGATCGGGAGCACGAAGGCGAGCACGGCGAGCGCCGCCATGGTGCCGATGAGGACCGCCTTCCACCAGCGGAACGGGCGCGCCAACACGACGAGGATCCAGAAGAACACGACGAGGAGCGTGATCGTCGCCCCGGTGCTCGGTTGGATACAGGCCAGGTCGACGCCCACGTCCCCGGGCTGGGCGATCTCACATCGCGTCGAGAACTCCTCCGGGGGCACGCCGTAACTCCGGCCGGCCAGGACGTAGGACACGAAGACGGCGAGCCCGGCAATGAACCCCGCAGGCACGGCGAACCGCAGGATCCGACCGAGGAACCCGGGCTGGTAGCGACGCTTGTTGGGCCCCAGCGCCAGGAAGAACGCCGGAATCCCGATGGTCAGGGTCGACACCAGCGTCAAGTGGCGAGGCAGGAACGGGAACGGCAGCGCGGTCAGGGCGGCTGCGACGATCGCGAGCAGGCTCATCGCGTTCTTCGCGACGAACAGGTTGGCCACGCGCTCGACGTTGCCGATGACCCGTCGGCCCTCGCCCAGCACCTTGGGCAGGTGGGAGAAGCGTCCGTCGAGGAGGACGAGCTCAGCGACGGCCTTGGTGGCCTGTGCCCCGTTGCCCATGGCGACGCCGATGTCGGCGTCCTTGAGGGCGAGGGCGTCGTTGACCCCGTCGCCGGTCATCGCGACGACGTGCCCGTCCGCTTGCAGCGCGTGGACGAAGGCCCGCTTCTGCTCGGGTGACACGCGCCCGAACACCGTGGTCCGGGCCACGACCTCACGCAGCTGCTCGAGGTCTTCGGGCAGCGTCCGGGCATCGACCGGTTCACCCGCGT
This sequence comes from Intrasporangium sp., assembly GCF_036566125.1. Classification (GTDB taxonomy): domain Bacteria; phylum Actinomycetota; class Actinomycetes; order Actinomycetales; family Dermatophilaceae; genus Intrasporangium. The sequence continues at coordinate 3,984 of NZ_DATCWX010000016.1, read as the reverse complement.
CGAGCCCCACCTCGCGGGCGACCGCTGCCACCGTCTGCGGGTTGTCGCCCGAGATGACCTTGATCCGCACACCCTGCTCTGCGAAGTAGCCGAGCGTCGCCCGGGCATCGGGCCGGATCTGCTCGCTCAGCGTCACGATCGCCGCCGGGGCGAGGTCCTCCGGGAGGACCGGCTCGTCGAGGTGCTCGGCGCTCCTGCAGAGGAGCATGACGCGTCGCCCGCGCCGCGCCAGCTCGGCGACGTCGTCGCGCAGGGGGTCGCCATCCGCGAGGAGGACCTCCGGAGCCCCGAGCACCCAGGTCTCATGCTCCTCGAAACAGGCCGCGCTCCACTTGCGCTCGGAGTTGAACGGCACGGTGCCGGTGCGGTGCCAGCCGGGAGTCGCGAGCGCCGCCCCGATCGCGGCCAACGTGCCGTTTGCGTTGGGGTCGTCCGCGAGCGCTCCTAGCGCACAACGGACCTCATCTCGATCCGAGCCGCGGACTGGCTTGACGTCGTCGAAGGCAATCTCCCCGACGGTGAGCGTGCCGGTCTTGTCGAGACAGACGACGTCGACCCGGGCCAGCCCCTCGACGGCGGGGAGCTGTTGCACGAGGACCTGGTCCCGCGTCAGCTGGACCGCGGCGAGGAGGAAGGCCACCGATGTGAGCAGCACCAGGCCCTCGGGGACGAGCCCGACGACACCGGCCGCGGAGCGGAGCACGACGCTCTGCCAGCCCTGGTCGCCGACGACCTGCCACTGCGACCAGATCTGCAGCGGCAGGGCGAAGGCGATGACCCAGGTGATGTAGCGCAGCAGGGTGTTGATCGACGACTGGATCTCGGAGTACGTGCGGGTGAACTTCCTCGCCTCGGCTGCGATCCGGTTGACATAGGCGTCGGGACCGATCGCCTTCGCACGGTAGCGCCCTGAACCGGCCACGACGCTGGTGCCCGAGAGGATCTCGTCACCGGCAGGGTGGTGGACCGGGTCGGACTCGCCGGTGAGGTTCGCCTCCCCGAGCTCGAGCCCCTCCGACGTGAGCAGGACGCCGTCGGCGGGTACCTCGTCGCCGGCGCGCAGCTCGATGAGGTCGTCGAGGACGACGTCGCGAGTGGGGATGACCACCGTCTGCCCGTCGCGGACCACTCTGGTCGTCGGCGCGTTGAGCAGGGCGAGGCGGTCGAGTTTCCGCTTGGCGAGGTACTCCTGCACGATCCCGATCGCCGAGTTGACGACGAGGACGATGCCGAAGAGCCCGTCCGCCCACGACCCGGTCGTCATGACGAGAACGAAGAGCGCACCGAGGATCGCGTTGAAACGGGTCAGGACGTTGGCCCGGACGATCTCCCCGATCGACCGGGACGTCCGCTCGCCGACCTCGTTGACCTGGCCACGCGCGACCCGCTCGGCCACCTGGGCGGAGGTCAGCCCCGTCGGGTGGTCGACGTGCACTCCCCCGGTCGTCGTCACACGCTCATTGTCGTATGCCGCTGAGCTCGCTTCCCGAGCAACCCTCACTTCCGCTCGTGGGACCATGGGCGGGTGACTGAGTCGATCCAACGTGCCCGAGCAACCACCGCGTCCTACTCGATCACGATGCGACTCCACACGGGGACGGACCCCGCGGTCATCGGGGAGCTGGCCACCAAGGTGGCTGCGAGCGGCGGTATCACGACCGCGCTGGACGTCGTCGACTCGCACCCCGACTCCCTCGTCATCGACCTCACCGCGTCGGCTGCTGACGGTGAGCACGCGACCGAGCTCGTCGAGGCCGTGGAGACGCTCGAGGGCGTCCGCGTCCACAAGGTGTCCGACCGTGTCTTCCTGCTCCATCTCGGCGGCAAGATCAGCGTCGAACCGAAGGTCAACCTGCGCAACCGGCAGGACCTCGCAATGGCCTACACGCCCGGTGTCGGCCGGGTCAGCCTGGCGATCGCGCAGCAGCCGGAGGACGCCCGGCACCTGACCATCAAGGGCAACTCGGTGGCCGTCGTCACCGACGGGACCGCGGTGCTCGGTCTGGGCGACATCGGGCCCAAGGCGGCGCTGCCCGTCATGGAGGGCAAGGCGGCCCTGTTCAAGCGGTTCGCCGGCATCGACGCCTGGCCGATCTGCCTCGACACGACCGACGTCGACGAGATCGTCCGCACCGTCGAGCTCATCGCACCCGGGTTCGGTGGCATCAACCTCGAGGACATCGCCGCCCCGAAGTGCTTCGAGGTCGAGCGCCGGCTGCGCGAGCGCCTCGACATCCCCGTGTTCCACGACGACCAGCACGGCACCGCCATCGTCGTGCTCGCCGCCCTGACCAACGCGCTGCGCGTCATCGACAAGAAGCTGCCCGACGCCCGGATCGTCGTCTCCGGTGGCGGGGCCGCCGGGTCGGCGATCGTGCAGCTGCTGCTGGCAGCCGGCGCGCACGACGTCACGGTCTACGACCGGATCGGCCTGCTGCACCGCGAGGACGACCGGCTCACGCCCGCGTGGCGGTCGCTGGCGGAGCAGACCAACCCTCGCGGCATCTCCGGCTCGCTGCGCGACGGGCTGCAGGGGGCCGATGTGTTCATCGGGGTCAGCGCGCCGCGCATCCTCGACCCGGCGTGGATCGACGAGATGGCGCAGCAGCGGATCGTCTTCGCCCTGGCCAACCCCGACCCGGAGGTGGACATCCACGAGGCGACCAAGCACGCCACCGTCGTCGCGTCCGGTCGCAGCGACTACCCGAACCAGATCAACAACGTGCTCGCCTTCCCCGGGGTGTTCCGTGGCCTGCTCGACGCCAAGGCAAGCGATGTGACGACGGAGATGCTCATCAAGGCCGCAGAGGCCATCGCGTCGGTGGTGACGGACGAGCAGCTCAACCCGAACTACATCATTCCCAGCGTCTTCCACCCCGACATGAGCAAGACCGTCGCCAAGGCGATCGTTGACTCCGTGCCGAAGGTGTCCAGCACGGAGAGATGAGCCTCGACTTCGCCCTCGACGGGCGCAAGGCATGGGCGGTCTGGCTGGCCGCCATCTCGGTCTACGTCCTTGCGGTCTTCCATCGCACCTCGCTCGGCGTGGCTGGACTGCAGGCGGCGGAGCGCTTCGGCATCAGCTCCGCGGCGCTGTCGACCTTCACCATCGTCCAGGTCTTCGTCTACGCCGCGATGCAGCTGCCGGTCGGGGCGCTGCTCGACCGCTTCGGCTCGAAGCGGCTGCTCGCCGTCGGCCTGACGCTCATGACGGCGGCGCAGCTCGTCTTCGCGTTCGTCGACTCGTACCCGGCTGCCCTGGCGTGCCGCGTGCTGCTCGGCATGGGCGACGCGATGGTGTTCATCTCGGTGCTCCGGCTGGTTGCGCTCTGGTTCTCACCGCGCCGGACCCCGATGGTGACCCAGCTGACGGGCCTGCTCGGGCAGCTGGGGGCGCTCGCGGCGGCCGGCCCGTTGGCTGCTGCGCTGACGACGTTCGGCTGGACGCCCTCGTACGCCGTGGCCGCCTCGCTCGGGGTCATCACCGGCATCCTGCTCGTCGTCATCGTCAAGGACAGCCCCTACGCCGACCACCACCGCGACGAGCTGCGGCTGCGAGCGCTCGGGCGCACCCTGAAGCAGGCCTGGCTGGTCCCCGGCACGCGGCTCGGGCTGTGGAGCCACTTCACGTCGCAGTTCGCCGCCAACATGTTCACGATGCTCTGGGGGTTCCCCTTCCTCGTCTCGGGACAGGGCCTCAGCGCACGGACCGCAAGCATCCTGCTCATGACCATGACCGCCACGTCGATGGCGACTGGTCCGCTCGTCGGGACCCTGGTCATGCGCTACCCCTTCTCGCGAAGCACCCTCGTCATGTGGATCGTCGTGGCGGGCGTGGCCTCCTGGGCGGCGGTGCTGCTCTGGCCGGGGAAGGCACCGTTGTGGTTGCTCGTGGTCCTCGTTGTCGTCATCGCCGTAGGGGGCCCGGGCTCGATGATCGGCTTCGACATGGCTCGGACGTTCAACCCGCCGACACGGCTCGGC
>NZ_DATCWX010000014.1:0-18119 GCF_036566125.1 Intrasporangium sp. | reverse complement strand
CCGGCGGGCTGCCGAGCCAGCTCGACCCCGCCTTCGCTTTTTCCGGCGCCGCCGAGAGGACGGCCACGAGTCCGTGCTTCGGCACTCGGCGGCCGGGCGCGGTCATGCCCGAGTTGCCGAGGAAGGCACGCTTGCCCACCTTCGCCGGCGCGATGCGCATCCAGCCCCGGCCGAGCTCGTAGCTCGCGATCATCGTGTCATCGGCGAGAAAGGCCCCGTCACCGATCGTGGTCATCCGCGGGACCAGCAGGACGGTGGAGGCCTCGACCCCCTTGCCGACCCGCGCACCGAGCAGGCGGAGCCACACCGGTGTGAAGAGACTCGCGTAGATCGGGAAGAGGATGGTCCGCGCCTGGTCGAGGATCCGCTCGGTCATCCACACCTGCCAGCCGACACGGCCGCGCACCGGATGGTGTCCCTCGGTGAGGCCGGTGCCGAGGAATCGGACGGTGACAACCGTGAGCGCGCCAAGGGTCAGCATCCCGAGGACGGTGACGACGGGTACCGACAGGAAGGCCGTCACGGCTGCCTCCCGGAAGGACGTCTCGTTCTGGAGCCAGCCGGCGACGAGCAGCAGGCCGGGCACGAGAGAGACGAGCGGGATGAGCGAGACGAGGAAGGACGAGACCCCGTAGAGGGAGACCCAGTAGGGCTTCGGCGCCGGGCGCTCGGCCGGCCAGTGGGAGTCCTCGGAACGGACACGGACGGCCGGCGACCCCGCCACGGTCGCGCCCCTGCGTACGTCGGTGAGCACCGTCGACGCCGCCTGGACGACGACGTCACGCCCGATCCGCACTTCGGGTCCGATGGTGCTCCGACCACCGATCCGGGCGCCGGCGCCGATGTGGATGCGGCCGACGTGGATGACGTCACCGTCCATCCAGTAGCCCGAGAGGTCGACCTCGGGCTCGACGCTCGCCCCATCGCCGATCGTCAGCATGCCGGTGACAGGAGGGACGGTGTGCAGGTCGACCCCGCGGCCGACCTGGGCGCCGAGAGCCCGGGCGTAGTGGATGATCCACGGCGCCCCCGCCAGGCTGACCGCACCCATGACCTCGGTGAACCGCTCGGCTGCCCACAACCGCAGCTGGACGTTGCCCCCACGTGCGTAGGTGCCGGGCTTGACCCCGGCAAGGATGATGCGGGCCCCCGCGGCGCTGAGCGCCATCCGCCCGAGCGGGGTGATGAACGCGAGCGCACCGAGGCCCACGAGCCACCACGACACGGGGCGCGCCCACGGGGCCAGGCCGAGCGCCCGGAGCAGCTCGGTTGCAGCGACCAGGGCGACGAGCCACTGGAGCGCCTTGACCGTGAGCAGGCCCAGCGAGATGACGGTCTGGACGAGCTGGGTCGAGCGTGGGATCCGACGGACCTCCCGCACGGTCGCCTCGGAGAGGCCGGGCGAGATCGACTCGAGGAAGTCGGCCTGGGCGCCGAGACGGGGGTGATCGTAGAGGTCAGCCACCGTGACCGTCGGGTACTGCTCGCGCAGCCGCGAGACCAGCTGGGCGGCAGACAGGCTCCCGCCTCCGAGCGCGAAGAAGTCCGCGTCGAGCGAGCGGACTGGTGCGCCAAGGGTGTCGGTCCAGTGATGCGACAACCATGCCGGTATGCCGCTGAGCTCGCTCCCGGCGTCCGCCTCGTCCGCGCCGGCGGAGCCGGGCAGTGGCCACGGCAGTGCGTTGCGGTCGACCTTCCCCGACGTGCGAGTCGGGAGCGTGTCGACGGTCGCGAGCAGCGGCACGAGTGCCGCCGGCAGCTCTTGGCGCAGGCGGGTCAGTGCGGACTCGTGGTCGAAGTCGTCGGGGTCCGCGGGCACGACGTAGCCGACGAGGACCTGGGTGCCCGCCGCGGTCGTCTTGACAGCGGCGGCCGCTCCCGTGACCGCGTGCAGACCTTGGAGGGCTGCGTCGACCTCACCCAGCTCGATCCGACGGCCACCGAGCTTCACCTGCTCGTCCGCGCGGCCAACGAAGATGAGTCCCTCGGGGTCGTTGACCACGAGGTCGCCGGACCGGTAGGCGCGATCCCAGCCGAGGCTGGACATGGGAGCGAACTTCTCGGCGTCCTTGACCGGGTCGAGGTAGCGCGCCAGACCCACTCCTCCGATGATGAGCTGGCCCACCTCCCCCGGTCGGACGGGCTGTTCGTCCGAGTCGACGACGACGAGGTCCCAGCCGTCGAGCGGCAGGCCGATGCGCACGGTGCTGCGCCCGTCGAGCACCGCGCCGCACGCGACGACGGTGGCCTCGGTCGGGCCGTAGGTGTTCCAGACCTCACGCTCCGGGGTCGCCAGCCGCTCGGCGAGCTCGGGTGGGCAGGCCTCCCCGCCGAAGATGAGCAGCCGCACCTGCTCGAGCGCCTCGGGGGGCCAGAGGGCCGCGAGGGTCGGCACGGTCGAGACGATGGTGATGCCCTGAGCGATGAGCCAGGGCCCGAGGTCGATCCCGGTCCGGACGAGCGCGCGGGGTGCCGGCACGAGGCAGGCGCCGTGGCGCCACGCGAGCCACATCTCCTCGCACGACGCGTCGAAGGCGACCGACAGGCCGGCGAGGACACGGTCGCCCGGGCCGATCGGCTCGCCGTGGAGGAACATCCGCGCCTCGGCATCGACAAAGGCGGCGGCCGACCGGTGGGTGACGGCAACGCCCTTGGGCACGCCCGTCGACCCGGACGTGAAGATCACCCAGGCGTCGTCGTCCGGGGTCACGTCCGGCAAGTCGCTGACCGCCCCGGCGTCGGGATCACGGGTAATGGTGCTGATCGCTCGGCCGGGGCCGACGACCGCCGTGACCCGAGCCTCCCCGAAGACGAGGTCGGCGCGCTCCTGCGGATCGTCCGCATCGACGGGCACGTAGGACGCCCCGACGCGCATGATGCCGAGGATGCCCACGTACAGGTCATGGGTGCCCGACGGTGCCCGGACGCCCACTGCGTCCCCGCGTCGAACCCCCTCGGCCGCGAGCTCGCGGGCCATCCGGTCGACGTGCTCGCCCAGCTCCGCATAGGTCAGGACGCGGCTGGTGTCATCGATGGCCGGGGCGTCCGGGTGGGCAGCGATCGTCGCGTCAAGGACGTCGAGGAGCGTCCTCGGGGGCGCCGCCCGAGCGGCCGCCAGCAACGGATCGGACAAGCCGACCTCCTCCACACCTGGCATCCAGCCATGGACACGTGGAACGAGTCTAGGGAGCGAGAGTGAACGGCTGGGGCTGCCGCGCGGGTGACTCAGCCGCGGGAGGCGGGCTGGAAGAGCTCTACGAGGTTGCCATCCGGGTCCGCGAGCAGGATCTGACGGCCACCGGGTCCGGCGACCACTTCACTGCGGAACGCAAGGCCCGCGGCGCGGAGCCGGTCGATCTCGGCGTCCAGGTCGTCGAGCACCAGGTGGATGCGGTTGCGTCCGGGAACGTTGGCCTCCTCCGGCGTGGCTCGGGCGCCGGAGCTGGCCGGACCCGACAGGAGCAGTCGCAGCGGCCCGCGACGCACGTCGGCGAAGGCGGGCCCGGCGCTGCTGTCGAGCGTGAAGCCGAGGTGACCGGTGTAGAAGTCGATGGCCGCCTGCACGTCCGTGACGAGGTAGCGGACGCTGGCGTACCGGTCGTGGGTGTCCATGGCTCAACCTCCAGACGAGGTGCTACATGATATCGCCGGCGAGCTGTTGGTAGGCGGGATGGAGTTCTTCCCACCGACCTCGATGACCAGGATGGTTGGTCGCCGTCGGCGGTGAGCGTCGCCTCGATGACGCCGTCCGGTCCGTCTGTGGACGAAGTCAGGATGAGCAACCGGTGCGGCGGCTCGCACACTTGGACGCGGCCGGTGCCCTCCCAGACGCTGGCGAAGTAGCGTGCGCGGAACTCACCGCCCTGGCGCAGATCGCCCTTCCACCTCGCCGAGCCAGCAGGCGCGCCTGTCACCGACCTCCATGGTCAGTACAGCTAGGGTCATCTCGACATACGTTTCCTCGGCGAGGACGGCGGCACGACATGGACACGGGCACCCGCGCCCAGCTGCTCAGTTGCCTGGCCGGGGCGATCGGGTCCGTCGAGGTCGGGCACCCGACGCGGGTAGCGATCGACGGACCGCCCGCCGCCGGCAAGACCACCCTCGCCGACGAGCTGGCCGTCGTCCTGCGCGCGCAGGGCCGCGACGTCGTCCGCGCGACGATCGAGGGGTTCCTCTTTCCCGAGGCGAAGCGCTACCGGCAAGGTAAGTACTCGCCCATGGGTTGCTACCTCGACAACCACGACTACGAGGCACTGAAGGGGGTCCTGCTCGATCCGCTCGGCCCGGGTGGAGACCGACGCTTCCAGGACGCGGTCTACGACCGCACTTCCGACAGCGTCCTGTCGCCACCGGTCACGACAGCCGCTGCCGATGCCGTGCTGGTCTTCGACGGCGTCTTCCTCCAGCGCCCGGAGCTGATTGACCGATGGGAACTGCGGATCTTCGTGTCGACCGCATTCGAGACGACCGTGGACCGCGCCCTCATCCGGGAGCAGGGAGTGTCGTCCGCCGCCGAGGTCGCCCGCCGCTGGCGTGAGCGCTACATCCCCTCGCAACAGTTCTATTTCGACACGGTCCGCCCGACCGATCACGCCCACATCGTCGTGCACAACGACGACGCCCAGCAGCCGGCCTGGGAGGTCCGAGTCTGACCTCAGCCAACTCGGCACGGGTCAGCTGGGGAGGTGGACGCGGGGACGCCGGAGGTCGGTGTTGTCGATCACCCACGTCGCCCGCGCCCGCGGTCGAACCTCGGCGAGGTAGATCCGTTGGCCTCGGACGTACCGCGCGTTCGACTCGGCCTCGGGATCGGGGTCATGGAGGCCGGGGAATCGCGCGTTACCTCGTGGCACGGAGACCGTGAACGGCACATCCACGAAGAGAGCAGCGTCCCACGCGGATTCCAGCTCCGGGCGCTGGAGGAAGACCCCGTCCACGAGCAGCACGGTGTCCGCCTTTACGGGCACCGCCGGCACGTCAACGCGCCGGTCTTGCTCGACATCGTTGACGGCAGGCGTGACGGGCTGCCCGCGGCGGAACGGCTCGAGGACCGCAGCCCGGAACAGCGCGTAGTCATAGGAGTCGCGGTAGTACTGCTCCGGCCCGCGACCGTGGCGGTAGCGGACCGGGCTCGGGTGATGGAACCCGTCGATCGAGACCCGCATCACGTGACGGCGAGGTCCTACCGTAGCGGCGAGCTCGTCGGCCAGCATGGTCTTGCCCGCACCGTCGACCCCATCCACAGCAACCGCGATGCGCTCCTGCGGGAGGAACGCGACGATGCGTGCAGCGAGAGCGAGCACAGCGGCATACCTCTCGGTGGAGAGGAAGCCGTCGCGCACGACTCAGCCGACGGTGATGGTCGGGGCGCCCGCGGACTCGGCGTCCACCGGCTCCCCCATCTCCTCGGCGATGCGCATGGCCTCCTCGATGAGTGTCTCGACGATCTGGCTCTCGGGGACGGTCTTGATGACTTGGCCCTTGACGAAGATCTGGCCCTTGCCGTTACCGGAGGCGACGCCGAGGTCGGCCTCACGAGCCTCACCGGGGCCGTTGACGACGCAGCCCATGACGGCGACGCGCAGTGGGACGGTGAGGCCCTCGAGACCGGCGGTCACCTGGTCGGCGAGCGTGTACACGTCGACCTGTGCACGACCACACGACGGGCAGGAGACGATCTCGAGCTTGCGCGGCCTGAGGCCGAGCGACATGAGGATCTGGTTGCCGACCTTGACCTCCTCGACCGGCGGGGCCGAGAGCGAGACCCGGATCGTGTCGCCGATGCCCTTGGAGAGCAGGGCGCCGAAGGCCGTGGCGGACTTGATCGTGCCCTGGAAGGCGGGCCCGGCCTCGGTGACGCCGAGGTGCAGCGGCCAGTCGCCACGCTCCGCGAGCAGCTCGTACGCGCGGACCATCGTGACGGGGTCGTTGTGCTTGACCGAGATCTTGAAGTCGTGGAAGTCGTGCTCCTCGAAGAGGCTCGCCTCCCACACGGCGGACTCGACCAGGGCCTCGGGGGTGGCCTTGCCGTACTTCTCGAGCAGCCGCCTGTCGAGGGAGCCGGCGTTGACGCCGATGCGGATCGAGACGCCCGCCTCCTTGGCGCGGCGGGCGATCTCCCCGACCTGGTCGTCGAACTGGCGGATGTTGCCCGGGTTGACACGTACGGCGGCGCACCCGGCGTCGATGGCCGCGTAGACATACTTGGGCTGGAAGTGGATGTCGGCGATGACCGGGATCTGTGACTTCCGTGCGATGGCCGGCAGGGCCTCGGCGTCGTCCTGGCTGGGGCAGGCGACGCGGACGATGTCGCAGCCAGTGGCGGTCAGCTCAGCGATCTGCTGGAGCGTGGCGTTGACGTCCGTCGTCGGTGTCGTCGTCATGGACTGCACCGAGATGGGGAAGTCGCTGCCGACGCCCACCTTGCCGACCCGAATCTGGCGAGTCTTGCGCCGAGGCGCGAGCACGGGGGTCGGGGCCGACGGCATGCCGAGGGAGACACTCATGATCGCCATTATCACCCGGACTCCGGGTGTCCTCGGTCATCAGGTTTGGCCGGGGACGTCAGCGGGCACTGTCCTCGCACGGACGACGTCGTCGGCGACCACCGCGCGACGAGGCGAGGAGGACGCTGGTGAAGGCTCTGGTCTGGCACGGGAAGCGCGACGTGCGGGTGGATGAGGTCCCGGATCCTACGATCCAGGAGCCGACCGACGCGATCATCAAGGTGACCTCGACCGCGATCTGCGGCTCCGACCTGCACCTGTACGAGGTGCTGGGTGCCTACCTCACGCCCGGGGACATCCTCGGCCACGAGCCAATGGGAATCGTCGAGGAGGTCGGCGCGGAGGTGACCCACATCAAGCCAGGTGACCGGGTGGTCATCCCCTTCAACATCTCGTGCGGTCACTGCTGGATGTGTGAGCGGAATCTGCACGCACAATGTGAGACGACCCAGCAACGTGAGCAGGGCAAGGGGGCCGCGCTCTTCGGGTACACGAGCCTCTACGGTGGCGTGCCCGGGGGTCAGGCGGAGTACCTCCGCGTGCCGCAGGCGCAGTTTGGCCCGATCCCGGTGCCGGAGGGCCCGTCGGACCAGCGTTTCGTCTACCTGTCGGACATCCTGCCGACCGCCTGGCAGGCCGTGAAGTTCGCCGACGTCCCGGAGGGCGGCACGCTGGCCGTCGTCGGCCTCGGCCCTGTGGGACAGCTCGCCGCGCGGATCGGACGGCATCTCGGCGCCGAGCGCGTCATCGGCGTCGACCTCGTGACGGAGCGACTGGCCCTGGCCGCCGAGTTCGGCGCGGAGGTTCTCGACGTGAGCCGGGTCGACGACGTCGCCGAGGCGCTCATCGGGCTGACGGGCGGCCGTGGGCCGGACAGTGTCGTCGAGGCGGTTGGCATGGAGGCACACGGCTCTCCCGCGGCCAAGGCTGCGCAGACCGCCGTGGGCCTTCTGCCGGACACGTTGGCCAAGCCGCTGATCGACAGGATGGCGGTGGACCGGCTCGACGCCCTGCACACGTGCCTCAAGGCGGTGCGGCGGGGCGGGACGGTCTCGGTCGTCGGCGTCTACGGTGGTGAGATCGACCCCATGCCGATGATGGAGATGTTCGACCGCGGCATCACCATGCGGATGGGCCAGTGCCACGTCAAGCGGTGGATCGATGAGCTCCTGCCGCTCGTCCTCGACCCGTCCGACCCGCTCGGCACCGAACACCTCGCAACTCACCTGCTGCCCTTGGTGGAGGGCCCGCGCGGCTACGAGATGTTCCAGGCGAAGGATGACGGCTGCATCAAGGTCGTGCTGCAGCCCTGACGGCGCAGCGCCCTCTCGACTCTGAACGTGCCTCCGGGCACACCAACTCCGCCCCGGCGAACTTGTGGTGCGTCAGCCGAAGATGCTGATGGGCTTGACGATGTCGGCGTAGATGAGCAGGACCGACATCGTGATCAGGACGAGCGACATTCCGTAGGCGATCGGCAGGCCCTTGGCGACGTCGACATAGCCGGGATCGGGGCGATGGGTCAGCTTCGCCCAGCCCTTCTTGATCGACTCCCAGATCGCGCCCGCCACGTGTCCGCCGTCGAGGGGGAGCAGCGGGATGAGGTTGAACACGAACAGGGCCAGGTTGAGCGAGGCGATGAGCAGGACGAGCTGGGCGATCTTGAGCCAATTGCCACCTTGGTCGGCTGGGACCTCCAGGGCCGCGACCTCGCCGCCGATACGGCCGACGCCGACGACCGAGATCGGGCCGTTCGGGTCGCGCGCACCCGAGCCGAAGGCGGCCTGGGCAACCCCGACCATCTTCTCGGGGATGCGCCAGATGATGGAGGCCGTGTCGAGGGTCCGGTCCCAGACGAAACCTGGCGCTTCGGTCAGCGGCTTCGTGACGAGCTCGGACCCGGGTGTGATGCCCATGAACCCCATCGACCGGAGGACGAGTTCGCCGTCCTTGGTGATCGGCTCGCCCTGCTGGTCGTAGGTGGCCCGCTCGAGCTTCGCCGGCACGACCGGAACGGCGACTTCGTCCCCGCCCCGCTGGACGAGGAAGGTCATCTGCTTGCCACCGTTGTCCCGAATCGCAGCCGAGACCTCATCCCAGGTGGTGATCGGCTGACCGTTGACTGCGAGGATCCGGTCGTTCTGCTGGAACCCCGCGGCCTTGGCGGGCGAGGCCGGATCTCCAGCAGCACAGGCCGGGTGCGGCGACTCCACCGTCGGGGTCGCCGTCGGCACGCATTCCGAGATCAGTCCGACCTTCGGCGCCACCTGCGGCAGCCCGTAGAGCGTGATGACCCCGGTAATGAGCACGAACGCGATGAGCAGGTTCATCAACGGCCCGCCGAGCATCACGATGATCTTTTTGCCGGGGCTCAGCTTGTAGAAGACGCGGTCGCGGTCCTCCGGCCGCACTTCTTCCATCGAGTCGGCGCGGGCCTGGTCGACCATCTGGCTGAACCGGCCGGTGGAGACGGTCCGCAGCTGGCCTTCCGCATCGCCCTTGCGGGGCGGCAGCATGCCCACCATCCGCACGTAGCCGCCGAGCGGGATGGCCTTGATGCCGTACTCCGTCTCGCCGCGCCGGCGGGACCACATCGTCGGGCCGAAACCGACCATGTACTGCGTCACCTTGACGCCGAACTTCTTGGCCGGCACGAGGTGGCCGATCTCGTGCAGCGCAATGGACAGCGCCACACCGACGACGACGACGAGGACCCCTACGAGGAACAGCACGCATCCATTGTCACATCCACTCGAGCCCTCCTAAGCACGGATTCGATGTGATCGATCGGTGCATGACTCGATCGATCACATCGACGCGCTCTTACGCTGCGGGCGCGAGGCGAAGGCCGGCCTCGACCTGGTCCATGAAGCGGCGCGTTTCGAGACGAAGTCCAATGACGTCGATACGCAGGACGCGGTCGCCCGCCAGCGTCACGGAGTTCTGCCTCAGGTTGTCCTCGGTCGGATTGAGACCGATCCCGTGATGCACGCCGTCGATCTCGACGACCAGACCGTGGTCGTCCCAGCGGACGTCAAGGTAGATGCGACCCCGCGGCCCCTGACGCACCACCTGCCGACTGGGCTCCGGCAGGCCGCGCGCTCTGCAGAGGGCCGCGAAGTCGAGCTCGCCCAGGCTCTGCACGCCGAAGGCGATGTCCCTCACGACGCTTCGGATCAACGAGCGTCTGGTGCGTCCGCGGACCAGTCTTTGCGCGGCGGCGAGCCGAGCCGGGGTGGTGAGACGCTGTTGGACCGGCATGAGCAGCAGGAGCGCAGCCTGACGATCGGACCTGGCCCAATGAGCAGCTCGGACTGCCGCGATCTCTGACCGGGTCCGTGGCAGTCCCGCGTCGATGACTTCGCCGGCGACCCGCCGGATGACCTTGTGAATGCGCACACCGGGCAACAGCCGTGTGTTGTGGTTGTGCACGACGGACAGGTGCACGTCGTCGTCCTCGTAACCAGTCAGCCCTGAGTGCTGAAGGGACGAGACACCGTCGAGCACGCCGATGGCTGCACCGGTCTCCCAGATCGCGCTCCAACGGCGGGCGAGCACACTCAGCGCACCTCGGTGTAGGGCGACGGTCTGGGTGCCCCGCACGACCCACCGCCCAGACTCAACCTCGCGCCTGATGTCGTCGTGGTCGATGCCGAGCTGCCTGAGTTGTCTGCGTGACACAACGCCGTCCTGGTCGGATGCGAGCCCTTCAACGGCCCGGTGGCATGAGATGCGGTCCATGCCGTGGAGCCTGACCGGGCAGCACCCTCCCGCCCAGCACGGCCGGCGGCTCCGTGGATACGGCCATCGATGTCGCAGCGGATGTGGACAACGATTCGATGTATTCGAATCGATGTGATCCATCGATGCCAGACTCGATCGATCACATCGATCCGAATACATCGACCCGGGCCCCGGCGGCCTCCCTGGCCCACGCGTCGGCCGTGAGGACGTCGTCGAGCGTCAGGTCAGTGATCTGCGAAAGGGGCTCAGCGGCATACGAATCCACGATTGCTGCAACGGTGTCCACAATCCCCACGAAGCCCAGCCGACCCTCGTGGAAGGCGTCGACCGCCACCTCGTTCGCCGCGTTGTAGACGGCCGGCCACGTGCCACCCGCCTGCCCCACCCGACGAGCGAGCGCAACGGCGGGGAACGCCTCGTCGTCGAGCGGCTCGAACTCCCACGACTGAGCCTTCGTCCAGTCGCACGGCACGTCGGCATCCGGGATCCGCTCGGGCCAGGACATCCCGAGTGCGATGGGGACGAGCATCCGTGGAGGGCCGGCCTGCGCGATCGTCGAGCCGTCGACGAACTCGACCATCGAGTGGATCATCTGCTGCGGGTGGACGACGACGTCGATCCGGTCGAACGGGATGTCGAAGAGCAGGTGCGCCTCGATCACCTCGAGTCCCTTGTTGACGAGGGTCGCGGAGTTGGTCGTGATGACGCGGCCCATGGCGAAGTTGGGGTGGGCGAGCGCCTGCTCGGGCGTGACGTCGGCGAGCTCGGCCCGGCTGCGCCCGCGGAACGGCCCGCCGCTCGCGGTGACGACGAGGCGCCGGACCTCCTCGGCGCGCCCGCCGCGCAGGCACTGGGCTATGGCGCTGTGCTCGGAGTCGACGGGCACGATCTGGCCCGGTCGTGCGAGCGCCTTGACGAGCGGACCGCCGATGATGAGCGACTCCTTGTTCGCCAGCGCCAAGGTCGTGCCTGCGCGCAGCGCCGCGAGAGTGGGCTCGAGCCCGATGGCCCCGGTGATGCCATTGACGACGACGTCGGCTGGGCGGGCGGCCAACGCTGAGCTCGCGTCGGGGCCGGTCAACAGCTCGGGGTCGTATGCCGCTGAGCTGGCTTCGCTGCCCATGGCGCCGTGGGTGCGCGGTCGGGTTCCGTGGGCAGCCCGTCGGATCGCCGCGGACAGCTCGCTGTCGGTGGCGTTCGCCGCGGCGACGACCGGGACCTCAAGGGCGACAGCCTGCTCGGCAAGGAGCTCGAGGTTGCCGCCCGCGGACAGGCCCACCAGCTCGAAGCGGTCGGGGTTGCGTCGGACGAGGTCGAGGGCCTGCGTCCCGATGGAGCCGGTCGAGCCGAGCAGGATGACCCTGCGGGGCCGGCGCAGTGAGGACGGGGCAGCGAGCGCATCGGTCACACGCTCATCCTCGCGCATGCTGACTGATGCGGCCGTCCGGCCTCCGCGCCATCGCACGGGTGGTTGGGGCTCAATGCTGCGTCGGCTGCACGCCCCGCGCGCGCAGCAGCTCGTCCCGCTGGAAGGCGTACGCGACCGCCCAGGTCATCCGGAGGCGATACATCCGGATGTCGTCACCCCACGAGAACGGGTTGCTGCCGTAGTGCGCGGTCCAGTGCGCCTCGACCTCGTCCCGCTCGGGCCCCGGCCGCATCAGCTCGGCCTTGCCATGGCTGAAGAGCGCGAGCTCCTCACCGTCGATGTGTGCCACGCTCACGGCTGGCCGGCGCTCGATGTGCCTCGCCTTGGCCGAGCTGCCGTCCGTGCTGAAGGTCCACGTGCCGTGCAGGAAGTGCCCGTCCAGCGCGCTGATGCGCGGCTCCCCCCGGGAGGTCACCGTGGCCACGGACAGCACCTTCATCCCGGTGAGCAGCTGCACGAGTTCCTCCGCAGTGAGGCAGCGCTCGTCGTTGATGATCGAACGCAGGTGCCCGGTGGCCCGGGCGTGCGAGGCGTCGAGCAGCTTCTGGAAGGTGGCGATCTCGGCAGCGGTCTCAAGCACCTTCCCACGGTAGTGCTCGCAGCTCCGGCTAGAGCATGCCCCAGGTGAGGAACGCCTCGTCGACGTTGTCGTTCCTGCGGGGGCGGTGCTCCGGGACGGTGATCGGCAGGTGGGGCGGAGGCAGGAGCACTGGGGAGGGAACTGGGGGTGGAGGCGCTGGGGTTTCCGGTGGCGGCTCGAATCCAGGCGGCAGGAAGCCGGTGCGGGGATCCCGCGGGGGCTGGATCCCGGCCTCGGCGAGTCGCCGGATCGCCTCGAGGCGGGCTCGAAGGAGCGCTGCCGCAGGGCCTGCCCCGGACAGCGACCCCGCACCGGCCGGCAGGAAGGCGACGAGGGACTCGGTGAGCCGGCTGCCCCCGGTGGTCGGCTCGATCTGGGTCATGACAGCCGACTCGAACTCCGAGGTCAGGCTGCGCTCGACGATGCGCGGCGGGACATGCTCCGTCACCTGGGAGACGGTGACGGACCGGCGGCCGTCGTCGCCCTCGTGCAGCGCCACGTGGACGGGCTGGGGAAACCCGGGGACGACGACCCTCGTCACGCTCAGGGTGTGCGGTCTGATGAGTGGCTCGCATCCGGGGTCCAGGAGCAGGCCCCAGAGGACGTCAGGCGGGACAGCCAGCTCGATGGCCTCGTCGTGGGCGATCGGGACGAGTGCGGCCTGTCCAACCTCCGCGTCCATGGCGGCGATCTCGGCGCCGAGACGTGCCGAGTACGGTTCGGCGCCCACGGTGCCGGAGTCCATAGCGGTCGCGGCCTGGCCGGTGGACGACCCACCCTCGAGCCGCTCCTTGAGGCCGATGAGCCCGCGCTGCAACCAGAGGAGGGCAAACGCCGACCGGAGCTCGGTGGCGTGCCCCGGCATGATCCCGCTGAGCCGCTGATCGACGATGCACGCCTCGTCGACGGCCTCGAGCGTCGTTGTCAGGGTGATCGGCGCCGGGCCATCGACCGCTCGGGTGACGACGAGGCCTGGTGGCTCCGCGACTACGACCTGTCCCAGACCTGCGCGGAGCCGACCGTTGGGTCGACGCCACAGCACGGCGAGAGCGGTTGGGGACTCGTGCGGCGCCTCCGGGATGGGCACCAGGGCCAGGTCCTCGCCGGGGAGCGGGGCGGACGGTGTGACCAGCTCGTCCCATACCGCGCTCCGGTCGCGGTTGATGAGCACGCGATGGTGGACGTCGAGCGGCTGCCGCTGCTCCGGCGCCGGACGACGAAGCAGCTGGTCGCCCATGAGGCCTCGAAGCAGGTTGCGCACGTCCCCGAGTCTGGCCGACCCGGATCGGCGCCGTCATGGGTTCGCTCGAGAAGGGCGCGGCAGGCAGGATGAGGCCGTGCGAAGGACGACGCAGAGAACGCTGCTGATGCTCGCGCTGATCGCAGCTGCCACGCTCGTCGTCTGGCTCCTCGTCAGAGCACCGGGCGCAGGCACAGCGGAGCGAGACAGCGCCCAGGTACCCAGCCGGAGCGTCACTGCCACCTCAGGTGGGGACGGAGCTCAGCGGCATACGGCAACGAATGAACCCGACGACAGCGCAACGGATCCGGTGTCGGGGCTGCCGTGGGTGGCCGAGTCCGCCCTCCCGCCCGAAGCGCGTGACACGCTCGCGCTCATCGAGGCCGGCGGGCCCTTCCCCTACCCGCGCAACGACAACCAGACCTTCTTCAACCGCGAAGGCCTCCTGCCGCGCGAGGGCCGCGGCTACTACAGGGAGTTCACGGTGGAGACACCTGGCTCCGACGACCGCGGCCCCCGCCGGATCATCACGGGAGCCGGTGGGGAGAAGTACTGGACGGCGGACCACTACGACTCGTTCAGCCGGATCCGGGAGGGCAGATGACGACGTTCCTGGGACGGCACGACGAGGTCGACGACCACATCATCACGCTCGTTGCGCAGGGCGCGGACGTGCGTGTCGTGCGGGCCGGCACGGACAAGCGCACGGTGCTGTCCGGGTTCGCGGAGGCCCTGGACCTCCCCGGCTGGTTCGGGCACAACTGGGATGCCCTCGTCGACGCCCTCCGCGAGCTGTCCAACGATGACGCACGTCGGATCGAGCTCGTCTGGGACCATGCGCACGAGCTGCGGGAGACCGCGCCCGAGATCTTTGCCCTCGCCGTCGACATCCTCGAGCAGGTCGCGGACGAGCGCGACGATCTGGGCGTCACGATCATCGACCGCTGATCGGCGGACTCGGCCTGGCGCTGGCGCTAGGACGACGGCCACTCCCGCACGGTGGCAGCGATCCGCTCCTGCATCGCCCGGTCGTGCAGCACCGGCACCCCGTCTCCGTCGGCTTCGCGACTCTCCTCGGCACTCGCCGGAACCAGCAGACGCTGCATTCCCGTGCGTAGCGCTCGTTGGTCGATCGCCGTGCTACCGCCCAGCGACAGCAACGCAGCGCCCTGGTCCAATGCGGCCAGGAGCGCCCCAAGTTCATCAGGTGGAACGGGGTCCTCGTCGGTCCCGGACTCCACCGCGACGGCGGTGTAACCACGGATCACTGCCTGCATCCGCTGGCCCAGCTCGACCGCCAGCTCCTCGTCCCGGGCCGCCGTGGCAATGAACTCGAGGGTCGCCAGCGCGAATCCCTTGATCGCCTCGCGTGCCTCGTGCGACAACGCGGTGTCGCCTTCGGTCGGCGCGCTCTGGTCGAACACGGTCCAGCCCTCGGGCATCGCGGTCGCCACGTTCGCGTCCATCACCGCGAGGAAGAGCGCGGCCTTGCCCGCGAAGTTGGAGTAGACCGCGCCCTTGGAAAACCCGGCCTCGCGGGCGATGAGGTCGAGGTTCGCGCCGTGATAGCCCTCGCGGGCGAAGACCGCCCGCGCGGCGAAGATCAGTGCCTCCCGGGTCTGGCGCTGCCGGTCCCGGCGCGAGAGGGGTTCAGGCAGACGGACCATGACGCAAGCATATGGCGATGGCCCATTGACGTACTCACAGTATCTACATACTGTTGGTATTTACATACCGTGAGAATTTGGGAGAACCAGTGAATGAGGAAAGTGTGCTGTACGTCGAGGGCCTCACGCGCCGCTTCGGCTCCGTGGTGGCCAACAACGACGTGTCCCTCAAGGTCGGTCCCGGCGAAGTCGTGGGTCTGCTCGGGCACAACGGGGCGGGCAAGACAACCCTGATCTCCCAGGTCGTCGGCCTGCTGCGACCCGACTCCGGCAGCATCCGGGTCAGTGGCGTCGACGCGGTCAGCCACCCTGCCGCCGCCCGTCGCCACGCGGCCCTGCAGCCCCAGGCCCAAGCCCCCCTTGACGGCCTGACTCCCCGCACCGCCATCGAGATCGCCGGACGGATCCGAGGTCTCACCCGCCTCCGGGCCCGCGCTGCTGCCGAGGCGCTGGCCGCGGAGCTCGACATCACACCGTGGCTCGACCAGCGCGCGCTGCGCGAGGGGGGCGGCCTGTCCGGCGGGATCAGGCGGCTCACCGCCTTCGCCATGGCGGTCGCCGCCCCCACTCCCCTCTTGGTGCTCGACGAACCGACCAACGACGTCGACGCCTCGCGCCGGCGACTTCTGTGGGCGGCCGTGCGCCGCCGCGCGGACGAGGGCGCCGGCGTTCTGCTCGTGACGCACAACGTCGCGGAGGCGGAGCGCATCGTCGACGAACTCATCGTTCTCGACCGCGGTCGGGTGGTCGCCTCCGGCTCGCCTGCCAGGTTGCGCGGTACGCAGGACTCGGCACTCCGGCTCGAGCTGCAGCTGCCGCCGGAGGGTGCCAACCCTGCCTCTGATGAACAGGAGCTCCCGGTCACCACGGTGCGGCGGGTGCGGGCAGGGAGGCGTGTCCTGTTGACAGTGCCGGCGCACGAGGCGACGTCTGCCGTTGCCTGGGCGACCACCCTGCGCGCGGCGGACCGCATCGACGGCTACACCCTGACTCCAGCCACGCTCGAGGACGCCTACCTGTCACTCACCTCCATCGAGACAGACGAGGTGTCCGAGCCCGCCGCGACCCGAAAGGTGGCCGCCCATGTCTGAGTCAGTGGTCTCGAGGTCTTCCGCGCCGGATTCGGTCAGTGCTCGGCTCGAGCCCGTGGCCCGCCTCGCCCCCGTGCAGGTGAGCACGTGGTCGACCTACGGCACCCTGCTGCGCTGGCATATCGCCCAGATCGGCAGCTTCCTGCCCTTCGTCGTCGTGGTCCAGGCCCTACTGGCCGGCGGGATCATCGTCGGCTTCGGGTTCCTCGTCCCGGACATCGACCGCGCGACGGCAATGTTTCTATCCACGGGGGCGCCCACCGTGCTGCTCCTGACGATCGGGCTGGTGCTCGTCCCCCAGGGCGTGGCACGAGCTCGCACCGATGGCACGTTCAACTACATGCGCTCCCTTCCGCTCGCTCGTCCGCTGCTGCTGGCGGCCGACGTCACGGTGTGGCTGATGGTTGCGGCGCCGAGCGTGGCCGTCGGCGTCGTGGTCGCACGTCTGCGCTACGACCTCACCTTTTCCATCGACTGGCCGCTCCTCGTGACCGCAAGCCTGCTGGTCACGATCATGGCGACATCGGTCGGTTACGCCATCGCGGTGAGCATGCCGCCGATGCTGGCCCAGCTGGTGGCCCAGGTGTTGGTCTTCTTCGTGCTGCTCTTCTCCCCGATCACGTTCCCAGCCAGTCAGCTCCCGGCGTGGTTCCAATCGGTTCACGACGTGCTCCCCGTGCGCGCCGGTGCCGACCTGCTCCGAGCCGGGCTCGGCTCGGACACGTTCAGGGCCAGCGGAGGCGATCTCCTCGTGCTGACTCTCTGGTGCCTGCTGGGCGTCGTGGTCAGCCTGCGGGCGCTGGTGCGCCGGCAGTGACGGAGGCCTGCCCGTCAGGTCGTGAAGACCCGCTCGTCGATGAGCCGTTCCTTGACCTCGTTGCCGCGCGTGTGGAAGCGCCCGTGCTCGAAGTCCTTGGCGAACTCGAGCTCGACGTGACCCCGGCCGTGCCGGTTCTTCTCCACGGTGAGCACGGTCCAGTCGCGGAACCGCTGCATGTTGCCGAGGTCGTAGACGAGGTGGTCACGCGACACGACGTCGAGCTTGTCGCTGAGGATCAGCACCACGTCGGCCTCATAGGCGAGGGAGGAGGTGCCGCGCAGGTCATGGGTGCGCATGCGGTGGCCGGACACCAGCGCCTCCTTGTCGGCCGCCGAGATCGCGATGAGCGGGGCGCCCACCTCGAGGGCGAGGTCCTTGAGCCCCTCGACGACAATCGTCGTGCGCTCCTCCTCGGCGGCCCCGGGGACGGGAACCTTCTGGAGGTAGTCGACGAGGACGAGCGGCGCGGTACCCGATGCGGCCGTCACCTCGCGCACGATGCGGCGGACCTCGTCGAGGGTCGTGGTTGCGCCGGAGGACTCATGGATGTGGAGGCGGTCGCCATACCGGGCGAGCGAGGCGTGCGCCTCGAGGCCACCCGGCAGGCCGCCGAGCAACGATTCGAGCGGCGCCCCGCCGGACCCCCTCTCCAGAGCCCGTCGCACGCTGTGCACGTCGGCAGCGTTGCTGATGCCGAAGTCGTCCTCCGCTCCGGCACCTTCGAGCGACTCCATCGCCTCCATGGAGATGAGCCGCTCGAGCAGCGTGTGCGCGTCGTGCTCGTAGGACAACACGAGGGCCGAACCACCCGCAGCGACGGCGTTGCGGGCGAACTGGAAGCCCATGGTCGTCTTGCCGTTGCCGGCGGGACCACCGACGAGGATCAGCTCACCGGACCGGAAGCCGCCAGTCAGCGTGGCGTCGAGCGAGGCGAAACCCGTTGGGTGGACCTTGGCGCCAGGGGCGAATCCCCGCCGGAGGACGTGGTCGACCTCGGTGAGCAGGGTGCTCACCGAGTGCGGTCCGGTGGCCTGGCCGT
>NZ_DATCWX010000003.1:0-13793 GCF_036566125.1 Intrasporangium sp. | reverse complement strand
CCGGTGGTACCTCGTCGGGTGGTGCCGACTCAGGCGCGACGTGCGCTGGTTCCGGCTCGAGCGGGTCAAGGGGGCGGTGGCCACCCGCACGGCGTCGCCCCCACGAGCCGTCTCGACCATCGGCACACCGCCGCCGTCGGCCCACACCGTGGAGACGTGAGGATGTCCTGTCGTGCCGTTGGCCGTGGGTTGGGCGGTTTCGGTGCCCGCCTTGGGTCGGCGCCTTGATGCGCGAGGTCCCGCCATTCGGGACGCGGGGTCCATTAGGTGATACCCGTCACGTGGGCACCGAATCCGTTCACATGCTGGTTGCTTGTGATGACCCGGGCCGTCACCTGCGCCTAGACTTTGGGCGGCACATCGCGGTGCCGCCCTATGGCCCGCGTCCTCCCCGGGCCGCGCACCCGCCCGAAAGGATCCCCTGTGACCAAGGCCGTCGTCCTCATCGCCGAAGAGCTGTCACCCGCCACGATCGAGGCACTCGGACCGGACTTCGAGGTCCGCACCTGCGACGGAGCCAACCGCGACGAGCTCCTCCCGGCTCTCGCCGACGTGGACGCGGTGCTCATCCGCTCGGCGACAAAGATGGACGCGGAGGCGATCGCAGCGGGCCGGCATCTCAAGGTCATCGCGCGCGCCGGTGTCGGGCTCGACAACGTGGACGTGCAGGCGGCGACCCGGGCCGGTGTCATGGTCGTCAACGCGCCGACGTCCAACATCACCTCGGCCGCGGAGCTGGCCATCGCCCTGCTGCTCGCGACGGCCCGCAACATCGCCCCGGCCAGCCAGTCGCTCAAGGGTGGCGCCTGGAAGCGGAGCAAGTACTCGGGCGTCGAGCTGCTCGACAAGTCGGTCGGTGTCATCGGGCTCGGCCGCATCGGCGCACTGGTCGCCGAGCGCCTCAAGGGTTTCGGCATGAAGGTGCTCGCCTACGACCCCTACGCCTCGCCGGCCAAGGCGGGCCTCGTCGGGGCCCAGCTCGTCGGCCTCGACGAGCTGCTCGCCCAGTCCGACTTCATCACCATCCACCTCCCGAAGACACCGGAGACGGTCGGCCTCATCGGCGAGGACGCCCTCTCGAAGGTCAAGCCCACGGTGCGCATCATCAACGCAGCCCGCGGCGGCATCCTCGACGAGTCTGCCTTGGCTCGCGCGATCGCCGAGGGCCGCGTCGCCGGCGCCGGCCTTGACGTCTTCGCGACCGAGCCGACCACGGAGTCCCCCCTCTTCGATCACGAGTCCGTGGTCGTGACCCCGCACCTCGGTGCCTCGACCGAGGAGGCCCAGGAGAAGGCAGGCGTATCCGTCGCGCGGTCGGTCCGCCTCGCGCTCTCGGGAGAGCTGGTGCCGGATGCCGTCAACGTGTCCTCGGGCTACATCGCCGAGGAGGTCCGCCCCGGCATCCCGCTCGTCGAGAAGCTCGGCCGGATCTTCACCGCCGTCGCAGGCGCCGTGCCGGCCCAGCTCGACGTCGACGTGCGCGGCGAGATCACCGAGCACGACGTCAGCGTGTGGAAGCTCGTCGCCCTCAAGGGACTGTTCACCGACGTCGTCGAGGACCCGGTGACCTACGTCAACGCGCCGATCCTCGCCGAGCAGCGCGACTGTCAGGTGCGACTGCTCACCGAATCGGACGCGGGCGACTTCCGCAACATCACGACGCTGCGCGGCACCCTCGCCGACGGCACGATCGTCAGCGTCTCCGGCACGCTCACCGGTCCGAAGATGGTCGAGAAGATCGTCGGCATCAACGGCTACGACCTCGAGGTGCCGCTGTCCGACCACATGCTCGTCTTCGAGTACTCCGACCGGCCGGGGATCATCGGCGCGGTCGGCAAGCTGCTCGGCGACGCCGATGTCAACATCGGCGGCATGCAGGTCTCCCGCCAGGCCGACCAGGCGATCGGGGTGCTCAACGTCGACAGCGCGGTCTCGCCGCAGCTCGCCGGCGAGATCGCTGCGGCCGTCGACGCCAAGGCCTTCACCGTCGTCGACCTGCAAGGCTGACAAGCCCATTCCGTATGCCGCTGGGCTGGGACCGCGCGAGACGCGCCGTCCCAGCCCAGCGGCATACGGCATTGAGTGTGCCGCCCGTGCCGGAGCTGTCTGAATCTCCTGGGTCGCGCCGTGCCGTGAGGGACGAATGACGGGATCAGGTGTTGCGGCTCGTGCGCGAGCACCTGGCTCGACCGGGGTTGGTCCCGTCATTGCTCCCGGGCGGAGTGGCACTGGGCAGACTTGACTGGAGGCGGTCAGGTCCGCGAGGCGTCCGGCGTGGCGTCCGTGTCGGCGTGGGCGGACTGCTCGGTGGCGGCGGGTTCGTCCTCTCCTCCCGCACCGTCGGGGGGCGTCTCGAGGTCGGCGAGCTCGGGAACGAGCTCGTGCCGTTTGCTGAACGTGTCGAGCACTGACAGGGCGACCGCGGCCACGGGGATCCCGATGAGGGCGCCAATGGGCCCGAACAGCGCTGCGCCGGCGATGACCGAGCCGAGGGCGACGGCGGGATGGATGTCCATGGTGCGCCGGCTGATGCGCGGCGTGAAGACGTAGTTCTCCAGCTGCTGGTAGACCGTCGCGAAGACCGCGATCCACACCGCGTTGATCGGCTTGTCGAGGAGCGCGAAGAGGGCGGGCAGGATCACGCCGAGATAGGTGCCGATGGTGGGGATGAACTGGCCGACGATGCCGGCGAAGACACCCAGCGGCAGCCAGAAGGGCACGTCGATGGCCCAGAAGAAGGTCGCGTGCGCGAAGGACGAGATTGCCGCGAGCACCAGCTTCGACACCACGTACCCGCCCGTCTTCTCGACCGAGGTCGTCCAGACGGTGATGAAGACCCGCTGGTACCGCTGGGGCAGCCAGGAACCGATGGTCTGGCGCAGGCGCGGACTGTCCGCAGAGAAGTAGTACGCGAAGACGAGGATCGTCAGGGAGTCGAACAGGAAGGCCAAGAGGGAGCCGAAGACGCCGAGGAGCCCGCCGCCGTATCGTCCTGCGAGCTCGCCGATCTTGTCCGGTGTGAGACCGAGCGCCGACTCGATGTCGTTCTGGTTGAACTCGGTGTGGAACGTCTGGTTGATCCACGTGATCGTCGACGTGATGACCTTGGGCAGTTGTGTGCCGAGCTGGGACAGCTGCGAGATGAAGACCGAGCCGAACAGCTCGAGGAGTCCGGCGAGGACCACGAGCATGCCGATCAAGGTGAAGCCCGTGGCGACGCCACGGCGCAGACCCCGCTCGCTCAACGACAGCACCACAGGCTCCATGGCGATGGAGAGCAGCCATGCGAGCAGGAGCAAGAAGAGGAAGCCGCTGGTGGCTGCGAAGGCCCACGTCGCCACCCGGAGCAGCACCACGGCCGTCAGGATGATGAGAACGACGCGCCGAGCGTTGCTGGGCGGGATGGCGATCCACCGTGGGTGGTTTTCGAGGTGGCCCGAGACATTGCTGTGCGAGCCAGAGCCATCCGGCCCGGCCGCGATGTCGTGCCGGTGTTCGGTCACTCCTTGAGCGTAGGTGCGAGGGGGCGGTCCTGTGACACCTGACACGTGCCGGAGATTCTTACGCCGCATCCTGGCCCTACCGTCTCATTTTCTGGAAACCCCCTTTACCCCGCCGCAGCCCGGCGTAGCGTGAATGTCATGACGCGGCAGCTCGTACTCCTCATTGCCAGCCGCGGCGAGTTTCAGTAGTCAGCTACCTCGTCGCGGAGACCCCGCGTTCCCTCCAGGCTGACGGCTCGCCCACCCGGGCTCGAGCACCTGAAACCACCCACCGTGACATGCAATGAAGGAATGAGTGCAATGAGCGAAGATGCCAAGGCCGCCCGCCGCGCGCTGCAGGAGTCGATGGACCTGCGCGACCAGGGCCACACCGACGACTGAGCAACGACCAGGCCGATCGTCCACGCTGAAGGCCCTCTCCCGTTCGTGGGGCGAGGGCCTTCGCGATGTCGGGCCATGTCGGGCCATGTCAGGAACTGAGACATGGATTCCACATCACAAGACGATCCCTACGCTTGAACCATGGTGGAGCAGCGCACTCGAGGCCAGAAGCAGGACTACTCGATCGCCGTCATCGGCGGTGACGGCATCGGTCCGGAGGTCGTCGCGGAGGGTCTGAAGATTCTGGACGCGGTCACGGCGGCCAGCGGCGCGAAGTTCTCCACGACCGACTACGACCTCGGTGCCCGGCGCTGGCACGCGACCGGCGAGCTGCTGCCTGACTCGGTGCTCGAGGAGCTGCGCGGTCACGACGCGATCCTCCTCGGCGCCATCGGCGACCCAACCGTCCCGAGCGGCGTCCTGGAGCGGGGGGTGCTGCTGCCTATCCGGTTCGCCCTCGACCACTACGTCAACCTGCGCCCGGCGAAGCTCTTCCCCGGCGTCGCGAGCCCACTCGACGTCTCCCGCGTCGCCCCCGACGGCATCGACTTCGTCGTCGTCCGCGAGGGCACGGAGGGGCCGTATGTCGGCAACGGCGGCGCGCTCCGGGTCGGGACGCCTCAGGAGATCGCCACCGAGGTCAGCGTCAACACCCGCTTCGGCGTCGAGCGGGTGGTCCGCGATGCCTTCTCCCGTGCCCAGGCTCGTCCGCGCAGGCACCTGACCCTCGTGCACAAGCACAACGTGCTGACGCACGCCGGACACCTCTGGCGCCGCACGGTCGAGGACGTCGCCGCCGAGTTCCCTGAGGTCGAGACCGCCTACCAGCACGTCGACGCGGCGACGATCTTCATGGCGACCGACCCCGGCCGCTTCGACGTCATCGTCACGGACAACCTCTTCGGCGACATCATCACCGACATCGCCGCCGCCATCTCGGGCGGCATCGGACTCGCTGCGTCGGGCAACATCAACCCGGCTCGCACGACTCCCAGCATGTTCGAGCCGGTTCACGGCTCGGCTCCCGACATCGCCGGGCAGGGCAAGGCCGACCCGACCGCAGCGATCCTGTCCGTCGCGCTGCTCCTCGCGCATCTCGGGCGCGCCGACGATGCGAGCCGCGTTGAGGAGGCCGTAGCGGCCGATCTCGCCGAGCGGGGCGGCACCGTCCGCTCCACCTCGCAGGTCGGCGACGCCATCGCGTCCCGACTCTGACGAACGATGGAGGGTTCGGACGGCTCGTTCGACGCGGTTTGCCCACCTTCGCTGTCTCACGATGTGGGCGATAGCCTGCAATGGATCACCGCAGACTGCCGTTACGGAGGTTTAGCCATGACCCAGATGTCCTTCGAGGTCACCCGTCGCGAGGACGCCACACCGTCCGAGCGAATCGCGCAGGTGCTGGAGAACCCCGGCTTCGGCAAGACCTTCACGGACCACATGGTCGTCATCGACTGGTCCGGTGAGGATGGGTGGACCAACGCACGGGTACAGCCCTACGGTCCGTTCCAGCTCGACCCGGCGGCAGCCGTGCTCCACTACGCGCAGGAGATCTTCGAGGGGATGAAGGCCTACCGGCACGCCGACGGGTCGATCTGGACCTTCCGGCCCGAGGCCAACGCAGCGCGGTTCGCCCGGTCGGCGCGGCGTCTGGCCCTCCCCGAGCTCCCCGAAGCCGACTTCATCGAGTCTCTGCGACAGCTGGTCAGCACCGACCAGGACTGGGTGCCCGGGGCGGAGGGCGAGAAGAGCCTCTACCTGCGCCCGTTCATGTTCGCCTCCGAGGCGTTCCTCGGCGTTCGCCCGGCCCAGAAGGTGACCTACTCGGTTATTGCCTCCCCGGCCGGCTCGTACTTCACCAGTGGCGTCAAGCCGGTCACCCTGTGGATCTCCACGGCCTATGCCCGTGCCGGTGCCGGCGGCACCGGCGCCGCGAAGTGCGGTGGGAACTACGCGTCGTCCCTCGCCGGGCAGCTCGAGGGTGCCGAGCACGGCTGTGACCAAGCGGTCTTCCTCGACTCGTCGACGCACACGTACATCGAGGAGCTCGGCGGGATGAACCTCTTCTTCGTCACCAAGGACGGCAAGATCGTCACCCCGGAGCTGACCGGCACCATCCTCGAAGGCGTCACCCGGGCGTCGATCCTCGAGCTGGCCAAGGAGCTCGACCTCGAGCCCGAGGAGCGGCGCATCCCCATCGACGAGTGGAAGGAGGGCGCCGCAGCCGGCGACATCGTGGAGATCTTCGCCTGCGGCACCGCTGCCGTCATCACGCCGGTCGGCGAGCTGCGCTGGGACGGCGGGTCGGTCGACCACCGCCGGGACGGTCACGAGGACACGGTGGGCACGGCGATTCGAGCACGCCTGCTCGACATCCAGTACGGCCGGGTCGAGGACTCACACGGGTGGATGACGCGCCTCGTCTGATCGCGACCGACCTCGACGGCACGCTGCTCCGATCCGACGGGACGCTCTCCCGCCGGGCCGGCGCTGCGCTCGCCGCCACCGAGGAGGCCGGTATCGAGGTCGTCTTCGTCACCGCGAGGCCACCTCGCTGGCTGGACGAGCTGGCTTCCGCGGTGGGCGGGCACGGCGTGGCCATCTGCGGGAACGGCGCGTTCGTCTATGACGTCGCCGCGCGGAAGGTCATCAGCAGCAATGGGTTCCAGCATGCCGTGGTGCTGGACATCGTCGAGGACCTGCGTCGCGCGGTGCCGGATGTGACGTTCGCGGCGGAGCGGGGCAGCGGCCTGTGGTTCGAGGCGCTGTTCCCGCACGATCCTGCTCACGTCGTCCCGCCAGACGCCGTTGAGGGGCCCATCGATGACCTCGACGAGGAGGCGGTCGGGAAGCTCCTCGCGAAGTCAGCGACCCTCCGTGATGAGGAGTTCCTCCGTCGTGCAACCGAGGTGGTCGGTGACCGCGCCCAGGTCAGCTACTCCGGTGCTGGCGGGCTCGCCGAGATCAATGCCGCCGGCGTCACCAAGGCGGTTGCTCTCGAGCAATGGTCGGCCGGCCGCGGGATCGGCGTCGACGACGTGTGGGCCTTCGGGGACATGCCCAACGACGTGCCGATGATCCGATGGGCTGGCGTCGGATGGGCGGTGGCCAACGCGCACGAGGAGGTTCGCGCCGTCGCCGACCGGATCTGTCCCTCCAACGACGAGGACGGCGTTGCCGTCACCTTGGAGCATCTCCTCCGTCAAAAGGTTTGATCAAGAACCATTGACGACATCACCCGTGCGGGTATTTGATGCCACTCACCATTTAGCAGCGGGGACAAAGGTCCGTCGCATGATGTTTGAGAGGTAGTACTGCATGGCTGTCGACACCTCCACCGAACACGGGCACGACGACGAGGCAATGCTCGCCGAGCTCGGCTACAAGCAGGAACTCCACCGCGGCATGAGCGGGTTCTCGAACTTCGCCGTGTCGTTCTCCATCATCTCCATCCTCGCCGGCTGCATCACGACCTACTACCTGGCCATGGACGCCGGCGGCCCGATTGCGATCTCGATCGGGTGGCCGCTGGTCGGCCTCTTCGTCCTCTGCGTCGCCCTGTCGATGGCCGAGATCTGCTCGGTCTACCCGACGGCGGGTGGCCTCTACTACTGGGCCGGTCGCCTCGCCCGCCGCAACAAGCGGGTCTGGGCCTGGTACGTCGGCTGGTTCAACTTCCTCGGCGAGATAGCCGTCACCGCGGCCATCGACTACGGAGCTGCCATTACGTGGATGGCGCTGCTCAACCTCACCATCGGCGTCGAGGTGACCGCAGTCAGCACCTTCGTCGCCTTCCTCATCATCATCGCCCTGCACGGCCTGCTCAACACCTTCGGCGTCAACCTCGTCAAGGTGCTCTCCAACGTCAGCGCCTGGTGGCATCTCATCGGCGTCGCCGTCATCGTCGCGATCCTGTGGTTGGTTCCCGACCAGCACCAGTCGCTCACCTGGACGTTCACCGAGTACAAGAACTCGACCGGCTTCGACCTGGCGATCCTCGGCCTGCCCTACGCGTTCCTCGTCGGCCTGCTCATGGCGCAGTACACCTACACCGGGTACGACGCGTCGGCCCACGTCGCCGAGGAGACCAAGGGCGCCGCGACCGAGGCCCCCAAGGGCATCGTGCGCAGCGTCTGGGTCTCGATTCTGGCCGGGTGGGTCCTGCTCGTGTCGGTCACTGCGGCGATCCAGGACTACGACGCTCAGCGGGCCACCGAGACCGGCCTGCCCCCGGCGCAGATCTTCATCGACGCTGCTGGTGAGAGCCTCGGCGAGTTCATGCTCCTCATCGCGGCTGTGGCCCAGTTCTTCTGCGGCATGGCCTCAGTCACGGCGAACTCGCGGATGTCCTACGCCTTCTCGCGCGACAACGCCCTGCCCGGCTCGCGCTGGTGGTCGAAGGTCAACCCGCGCA
Organism: Intrasporangium sp.; assembly: GCF_036566125.1. Taxonomy (GTDB): domain Bacteria; phylum Actinomycetota; class Actinomycetes; order Actinomycetales; family Dermatophilaceae; genus Intrasporangium. The sequence goes on along the minus strand of NZ_DATCWX010000003.1, from coordinate 5,495 downwards.
CGGGCACGCCAACCAACTCGATCTGGCTCTGCGTCGCCGGCTCCGTCGTCGTGGCGCTGCCGGCCCTGTGGAGCATCACCGCCTACGCTGCCGTCACGTCGATCGCGGTCATCGGTCTCTACATCGCCTACGTTGTCCCGGTCTTCCTGCGCCGGACGCACCCTGAGTTCCGCCCGGGGCGCTGGAGCCTCGGCCGGTGGAGTGCGCCGATCGGCTGGATCGCCGTGGTGTGGGTGGGCATCATCGTCGTGCTCTTCATGCTGCCCGCCTACGCACCGGGCACGTGGGGCGACGAGACGTTCAACTACGCGCCCGTGGCGGTCGGGGCCGTGCTCGTCTTCGCGACCGTCACCTGGTTCGTCGGAGGGCGCCACCATTTCCTCAAGGACGTCCCCGCAGGACACGACACCAAGCCCGCAGCGGAGGTCCTGGGCTGACATGACGGGGGAGAGCGCGAGCTCGCTCGCATCGAGCGCGTTGCCGGACGCAGTCCTGCGTCCGGCGTCCGGCAACGCCTTCGAGCACGCCGTCGAACAGCTCGCCCGGGCCATCCGCCTGGGAGTGCTCGCCGACGGGGAGCAGCTCCCGCCCGAGCGTGACCTCGCCGAGCGGCTGGGCATCAGCCGGAACACCCTTCGCGACGCGATCGCCGCCCTCCGCGACTCCGGGCTTGTCACGACGCGCCGCGGTCGCGGGGGTGGCACCTGGGTGACGTATGCCGCTGAGCTGGCTTCCCCGGCCACCGGTGCCTACGTGCGGAGCGGGGCTGCGATGGCGGATGCGCTCGACTTCCGTCGTGTCGTCGAGCCGGGTGCCGCATGGCTCGCCGCCACCCGCACGCTCGCGAGCGACCAGCGTGCGTGGCTGGCGGACAGCCTCCGCGCGGTCCACGAGGCGGCCGAGGGTGCGGCGCACCGGGTCGCGGACTCTCGCCTCCACCTTGCCATCGCGACGCTGTCCGGCTCGCCGATGCTCATCGATGCCGTGACGCGCGCCCAGGCCGCGCTCCACGAGCTGCTCACTGCGATCCCGGTGCTGCGCCGCAACATCGAGCACTCCAACGACCAACACCAGCGGATCGTGGCCGCGATCCTCGCGGGCGACGCCGACGAGGCGCGTACCGTCATGGAGGAGCACTGCGACGCGACCTCCGCACTCCTCCGCGGCCTCATCGGCTGACCGAAACGAAGGGACTGGCGTATGTCAGCACCACCGGCGTTCACCCTCGACCACCTTCGCGAGGAGATCGAGAAGGGGACGATCGACACTGTCGTCGTCGCCTTCACGGACATGCAAGGTCGACTGCAGGGCAAGCGACTTCATGGGCACTACTTCCTCGACCACGTGCTCGAGCACGGCACCGAGGGCTGCAACTACCTCCTGGCCGTCGACGTCGACATGAACACCGTTGACGGCTATGCGATCTCGTCATGGGAGCGGGGGTACGGCGACATGTTCTTCGACCTGGACCTGACGACCGTGCGCAGGACGCCGGGGGCGGAGCACTCAGCGACGATCCAGTGCGACCTGACGTGGCTCGACGGCACCGGCCGCGTCGCACAGGCCCCCCGTTCGGTCCTCCGGGCCCAGGTGGACCGGGCCGCCTCACTGGGGCTCGTGGGCCTCTGCGGTACCGAGCTCGAGTTCATCGTCTTCGAGGACTCCTTCGACGCGGCATGGGATCGCGGCTACACGGGCATGACTCCGGCCAACCGCTACAACGTCGACTACTCGATCCTCGGCGGTGACCGCGTCGAGCCGCTCCTGCGCGAGATCCGGAACGAGATGTACAAGGCCGGGGTCGTCGTCGAGGGGGCCAAGGGGGAGTGCAACCTGGGCCAGCACGAGATCGCGTTCCTCTACGACGAGGTGCTGCGCACCTGTGACAACCACGTGGTCTATCGCAATGCGGCGAAGGAGCTTGCTGCTCGACAAGGCAAGTCGCTGACCTTCATGGCCAAGTTCGACGAGCGTGAGGGCAGCTCGTGCCACATCCACCTGTCCCTTCGCGGCACCGACGGTTCGATCTCGTTCGCCGACGCTGATCGCGAACACGGCCACAGCGAGCTCTTCGATCACTTCATCGCCGGGATCCTGGCGACGATGCGGGACCTCTGCTACTTCTACGCACCGAACATCAACTCGTACAAGCGTTTCCAGCCGGGCAGCTTCGCGCCGACTGCCATTGCGTGGGGCCGTGACAATCGGACCTGTGCGCTCAGGGTCGTCGGACACGGGTCCGGGCTGCGCGTCGAGAACCGCGTACCCGGTGGGGACGTCAACCCCTACCTCGCGGTCGCGGCGATGATGGCGGGCGGACTCCACGGCATCGAGCAGCAGCTCGAGCTCGAGCCGGCGTTCGAGGGCAACGCCTACCGTTCCGACAAGGAGCACGTGCCGACGACGCTCCAGCAGGCCCGCGACCTGCTCGATGGCTCGGAGCTGGCACGTCGGCTGATGGGTGACGACGTGGTCGACCACTACGTCAACGCGGCCGACGTCGAGTTGGCAGCATTCAACGCCGCCGTGACGGACTGGGAGCGGAGGCGAGGCTTTGAGCGCCTCTGAGCCCAGCGGCATACGGCATGAATTGCACTGACCTGAAAGCGAACTGAGTCTCGATGAGTATGACGGCAACCATTCTCAACCCCGCTACCGAGGAGGTCGTGCGAACCGTCCAGCTCGCCTCGGTCGAGGAGACCGACGCCGCCATCGCGCGGGCCAGGGAGGCGAGCCCAGCATGGAAGTCCGTCGCTCCCGGCGATCGCGGGCGGTTGCTGCGGCGTTTCGCGGACCTCGTCGACGACCACGTGGAAGAGCTCGCGCAGCTCGAGGTCGCCAACGCCGGCCACACGATCGGCAACGCGCGCTGGGAGGCGGGCAACGTCCGCGACGTGCTGACGTACTACTCGGCGGCGCCGGAGCGGAACTTCGGCCGGCAGATTCCGGTACCTGGCGGCCTCGACGTGACGTTCAAGGAGCCGCTCGGCGTCGTCGGCATCATCGTGCCGTGGAACTTCCCCATGCCGATCGCCGGGTGGGGCTTCGCGCCCGCGCTCGCGGCCGGCAACACCGTCGTGCTCAAGCCGGCCGAGCTGACTCCGCTCACGGCGATGCGGCTCGGCGAGCTCGCGCTCAAGGCCGGCTTCCCGGAGGGCGTCTTCACCGTCGTCCCGGGCAAGGGCTCGGTCGTGGGGGAGCGCTTCGTCACTCATCCGGACGTGCGCAAGGTCTGTTTCACCGGGTCGACGTCCGTCGGTCAGCGGATCATGCGGGGCGCCGCGGACCAGGTCAAGCGCATCACGCTCGAGCTTGGCGGCAAGAGCGCCAACATCATCTTCGCCGACTCCGACCTCGAGCTCGCAGCGGCCCGGGCACCCTACGGGGTCTTCGACAATGCGGGTCAGGACTGCTGTGCCCGCAGCCGGATCCTCGTCGAGAGGTCGGCGATGGACCGGTTCATGGAGCACTTCGAGGCGGCGGTCCGCGCGGTCAAGGTGATCGACCCGGCCGACGAGGCCAGCGAGATGGGTCCGCTCATCAGCGCTGGCCAGCGCGAGACGGTGCGGTCGTACGTGGAGGAGTCGACGGAGGACGTCGAGGTCGCCTTCCGCGGTGACGCCCCTGAGGGGTCCGGCTTCTGGTACCCAGCCACCGTGGTCCTGCCCCAGTCGACCCGGGACCGGGTGTGGCAGGAGGAAGTCTTCGGCCCGGTCGTCGCCGTCGTGCCGTTCGAGGACGAGGCGGATGCGGTCGCCAAGGCCAACGACACCGCCTTCGGCCTCAGCGGCTCGATCTGGACGAGGGACATCGGGCGCGGCATCCGCGTCGCCCGTGGCGTCGAGGCCGGCAACCTCTCGGTCAACTCGCACAGCTCGGTGCGCTACTGGACGCCGTTCGGAGGGTTCAAGCAGAGCGGCCTCGGCCGAGAGCTCGGCCCGGATGCGCTCGATGCGTTCACCGACGTCAAGAACGTCTACATCTCCACCGACTGAGAGACTCGGATGGAGCCGTTGCAGCAGGAGGTAAGAAGAGATATGGCAGGCAGGCTCGAGGGCAAGGTCGCGGTCGTCACCGGCGGGTGCAGCGGCATCGGCTTGGCAACGGTGCGACGTTTCGCCGAGGAGGGGGCCAAGGTCGTCATCGGAGACCTGGACGCCGCCACCGGCCCGGGCATCGCCAACGAGGTGGCTGGCACCTTCGTCAAGGTCGACGTCACGAGCAAGGAGGAGGTCGACGACCTCTTCCGTGTCGCCAAGGACACCTACGGCTCGGTGGACATCGCCTTCAACAACGCGGGGATCAGCCCACCTGAGGACGACTCGATCCTCACGACCGACCTCGACGCGTGGCGCCGTGTCCAGGACGTCAACCTGACCTCGGTCTACCTCTGCTGCAAGGCCGCACTGCCCTACATGCTCGAGCAGAAGAAGGGCTCGATCATCAACACCGCCTCGTTCGTCGCCGTCATGGGTGCGGCCACGTCACAGATCTCCTACAGCGCGAGCAAGGGCGGGGTGCTGTCCATGTCGCGTGAGCTCGGCGTCCAGTTCGCTCGCGACGGGGTGCGCGTCAACGCGCTCTGCCCGGGCCCGGTCAACACGCCGCTGCTGCAGGACCTCTTCGCCAAGGACGAGGAGCGGGCCGCCCGGCGTCTCGTGCACGTACCGATGGGCCGTTTCGGCGAGCCGGAGGAGATGGCCAACGCTGTCCTGTTCCTGGCCTCGGACGAGTCGAGCTTCATCACCGCCTCGACCTTCCTTGTCGACGGCGGCATCTCCGGCGCCTACGTGACGCCGCTCTGAGACGAGGGTCGTGGTGTCGGACACGCCGATCATCGGGATCACCTCGTATCTCGAGCTCGCCAGCCGCGGGCAATGGCGCGACGTGCCCTCGGCTCTCATCCCGCACTCATACGTCCGCCAAGTCGAGGAGGCCGGGGCGATCGCCGTCGTGATCCCCCCGCGTCTCGACTCGGCCGACGACGACCATCGGTTGGTGCGCGCCCTGCTGGCGCGGCTCGACGGCGTCATCATCGCCGGCGGAGCGGACGTTGCACCGGAGCTATACGAAGCAGAACGGCACCCGTCCGTCCAGGCTTTGCGGCCCGACCGGGACACGACCGAGATGGCCATCGCCCAGGTGACCGCGCAGGTCGACCTGCCGGTGCTCGGCATCTGCCGCGGCATGCAGGTCATGGCCGTTGCTGCCGGGGGAACGCTCGAGCAGCACGTGCCCGAGCGCGTCGGCCACGACGACCACTCGCCGGCGCCTGCGACGTACGGCAGCCACCCGGTGGACACCGTGCCCGGGACACGGATCGCCCAGCTCCTGGGCGCGCGGGTGGACGACGTGCCGAGCCACCACCACCAGTCGGTGGCGACACATCCTGGTTACGTCTCGGCCGCCTGGGCCCCCGATGGCACGTTGGAGGCGATGGAGGATCCTTCGTCCCCCTTCCGGCTCGCGGTCCAGTGGCACCCGGAGCAGGGGAC
>NZ_DATCWX010000350.1:0-7717 GCF_036566125.1 Intrasporangium sp. | reverse complement strand
GTCGCTCAACCCGGCAGCGAAGCGCTTCTCGATCTGCCCGACGTAGTGCGGCGCACTCGCCTCGAAACGCTGCCTGCCCTCGGTGGTGATGACGGCATACGACGACCGCGCGTCGACCGGGTTGGGCTCCTTGGCGACGAGGCCCGCCCGGACGAGCTCGTCGACGACCCGACTGATCCGGGTCCGACTGAGGACCGCGCGCTCGGCGAGCTCGGACATGCGGAGGTGTCCGTGGTCGGCTGCCGAGAGCTCGAGGAGGACGTCGTACCAAGCGAGGGGGAGTCCGGAGTGCGACCGCAGGGACCGGTCGAGCTCCGGAACCAGGGCGGCGTGCGTCTGGAGCAGCGCTCCCCAGGCGTCGGCCGCAAGCTGTCGTCGAGAACGGAAGGCAGGGGCCATGAGGAAGAGAGTACCTGCTTGATTGCGTGCGCCCGCACGTTTATAGTTACGTGCACACGCACATAATCACTGGGAAAGGCAAACCCCATGACCCGACTACTGCACATCTCCGCCTCGCCGCGCAGCCAGGCGTCCGAGTCCCTCGCACTGGCCGACGCCTACGTGGCGGCGGTCGCCGATCGCCCGGACGTCGACGTCGAGCACTGGGATCTCTGGGACGGTTCTCTGCCCGGCTTCGGTCCCGACGCCACGGCAGCCAAGATGGCCGTCTTTGGAGGCGACGAGCCCACAGGCGCGGCAGCCGTCGAGTGGGCGCGAGCGATCGCAGCGTTCCGGCGCCTCGACGCTGCGGACGCGTACCTGTTGTCCGTGCCGATGTGGAACGGGAGCATTCCCTATGTCCTCAAGCAGCTGATCGATGTCGTGAGCCAGCCGGGGATGCTCTTCGGGTTCGACGCCGAGTCCGGGTACTCCGGCCTGCTCACCGGCAAGAAGGCCGTCCTCGTTCTCACGAGCGCGGTCTATGGAGCGGGTCGGCCGGCATCCTTCGGCATCGACTTCCAGCGGCCCTACCTCGAGTGGTGGCTGAACTGGGCCGGCGTCGAGGACATCACGACGATCGAATTCCGGCCCAACCTCGCCACGGACCAGGCGGACGTGCTTCGGGCCGCCGCCGTCGACGAGGTCCGCGAGGCGGCCCTCAAGCTCTGAGGTGCCTCACCTCGGTTCGTGCCACTCGGGGCGCAATGACGGGACCAAACCCGGTCGAGCCCCTGCCCATGCACGAGCCGCAACGCCTCGTCCCGTCATCCGTCCCCCAAGGGCGGCTTGACCTGGACATTCAATCCACGTCAGAGGTGGCGGTAGCGGGCGAGGCGCGCCTCCAGTCGTGGGGCCGGCTCCTCGCGGGCCAGCACGGCGAGCTCGTGCTGGATCGCCTGGCTCATCCGTTCGCAGAACTCCGCCGGCTCGTCTGCCGCATCGGGGCGCTCGGCCACGATGCGATCGACGATCCCGTCGGCGAGCAGATCCAGCGACCTGACCCGCTGGGCCGCGGCGAGCTCGGGCGCATGTGTCGTGTCCCGGTGCAGGATCGCCGAGGCACCCTCGGGGGGCAGTGGCGAGAGCCACGAGTGCTGGGCGCAGATGACACGGTCGGCGGGCATCAGGGCGAGCGCCCCACCGCCTGTGCCCTGCCCCAGCAGTACGCACAGCGTGGGGGCCTGGAGAGTGACGAGCTCGGCCAGGCACCGGGCGATCTCCCCGGCCATGCCGCCCTCCTCGGCCTCCTTGGACAGTGCCGCACCGGCAGTGTCGATGATGCTGACCAGAGGGAGGTCGAGCTCGCGCGCCAGCGCCATCCCACGCCGCGCCACGCGAAGCCCCTTGGGGGACAACGGCTCGTCCAGCGTCTGGCCCCGGCGGTCCTGCCCGAGCACGATGCACGGCGCACCGCCGAACCGCGCCAGGGCCATGAGCAACCCGGGGTCGAACTCGCCGGAGCCCGTCCCGTGCAGCGGCAGCACGTCCGTCGCGCCGAGCTTGAGCAGGGCCCGCACGCCGGGTCGATCGGTCCGCCGGGACCTTTCGATGGAGTCCCACGCCGGAAGGTCAGGCAGGTGCTCCCTCGCCACGTCGGCCACGACGGGTGGCTCCTCGCGTGCGCCCATGAGCACGTTGAGCGCCCGGTCGGCGGTCTCGGCGAGGGCCTCCACCGGCAGGATGGCGTCGATGAGCCCGTGCTCGAAGAGGTTCTCGGCCGTCTGGACGCCCTCGGGGAAGGCCCGCTCGTAGAGTGCCTCGTAGACCCGGGCGCCGAGGAACCCGATCATCGCTCCCGGCTCCGCCACGGTGACCTGCCCGAGGGAGCCCCACGACGCGAAGACACCGCCGGTCGTGGGGTGACGGAGGTAGACGAGGTACGGCAGCCCGGCCGCCTTGAACTGTGCACAGGCCGCGCTGATCTTCACCATCCCGACGAAGGCCGGCGTCCCCTCCTGCATGCGGGTCCCCCCCGAGGCAGGCGCCGCAAACATCGGCAGCTGCTCACGCCGGGCACGTTCGAACGCCATGACGATCCGCTCGGCCGCAACCGCCCCGATCGACCCCGCGAGGAAGCGGAACTCGCCGGCGATGATGGCCACGCGGCGCTCCCGGATCCGGCCCTCGCCAGTGATGATGGCTTCGTCGCACCCGCTGCGCTCGCGAGCGGCAGCCAGCTCAGCGGCATACGGCGAATCCTCCGGCGCGGGCTGCGCGGGGGCACTGTCCCAGCTGGCCCACGAACCCTCGTCGAGGACGGTGTCAAGCAGCTCGCGGGCCCCTAGTCGTGGCTTCGATGTCATGGCAGCCTCAGGCCCCTGCGTCCTGCTCGTCGAGCCACGCACGCACCGACTCGTTGTGCTCGCCGAGCATCGGCGGGTGCAGGTGCTCGGAGCGGCCACCGGCATAAGCGTTGTCGTCGAAGCGGATCGGCGGCCCCGGGATCTGGATCGGCCCGAGCACCGGGTGGTCGACGTCGAGGACCAGCCCCTGCGACTTCGTCTGCTCCCACTCGTAGACGTGGTCCAGGGTCCGCACCTGGCCTGCCGGGACACCCACCTCGGCGAGCCGCTCGACGAGCTCGTCGAGACCATAGGGCGCAAAGGCCGCGTCGATGAGCTCGATGAGACGATCCCGGTTGGCAACCCTCTCCCGGTTGGTGGCCAGGCCGGGCGTTGCCGGGTCGATGCCGAACGCGGAGGCGAGCTTGACCCACAGTCCCTCGCTCCCACAGGAGATCTGGACCATGCCGTCCTTGCACGTGAACAGGCCGTAGGGGGCGATCGACGGATGGTGGTTGCCCTGCGCGCGTCCGACCTCGCCGGCGACGGTGTATCTCGTGCCCTGGAAGGCGTGCACTCCGACGATGGCCGCGAGCAGGGAGGTGCGCACGACGCGCCCCCGCCCCGTCCGATCTCGCTCGTGCAGGGCGGCCGTGACTCCGTAGGCGCCGTACATCCCCGCGAGGAGGTCACCGATCGGGACACCGACCCGCTGCGGGTCGTCGGGACCGCTGCCGGTGAGCGACATCAAGCCGCCCTCGCCCTGGGCGATCTGGTCGTAGCCGGCGCGCCCACCCTCAGGGCCGTCGTGGCCGAAGCCGCTGATCGACAGGATCACGAGGCGCGGGTTGATCTCGTGCAGCCGCTCGGTCGGGAATCCGAGCCGATCGAGCACGCCGGGGCGGAAGTTCTCGATGAGGACATCCCCGTGCCGCACGAGGCGCGTCAGGGTGTCACGGCCGTCCTCGGACTTGAGGTCAAGCGTGACCGACTCCTTGTTGCGGTTGCACGAGAGGAAGTACGTCGAGATGGGGTCGTCTTCCGGACCCACGAACGGCGGGCCCCACCCACGCGTGTCGTCGCCGTGCCCTGGCGTCTCCACCTTGATGACCCGGGCTCCCAGGTCGCCGAGCATCATGCCTGCGTGCGGTCCCGCGAGGGCCCGCGAGAGGTCGATGACGACGATGTCGTCCAGGGGTCCGCTCACGTGCGCTCCTCGTGCAGGGATCATGCCGTATGCCGCTGGGCTGGCTTGAGGCTCCACTGTGCCAGTCCGCGCCGGGCGGGGGAGTGTCAGGCCTTGCCCCTGCTCGGGGGCGGCGCTTGGCGGACTCTGCCGTCGAACTGAGTGACGCTTCGCCCGAGGTCGGCAGGTGCTCGCTCTGCTGACTCGCTATCGGGACGTTTGGCCGTTCCGCCGGCCGAGCTCAGCGTCGAGGCTGTGAGTGCAGAAGAGGGGGGTTGTGATCCGTTGTGAGTACTTCTTCGCCGAGCGGCACCGCTCCGCATCGTCGGACTGCGCTGGTCGTGACAACCGTCGTGGTCGTGGTCGCCCTCGTGGTGGCCGCCCGCTGAGCTCGAGGCGTTCTTCGCGGCCGCGGCTCGGATGGACGCGCAGCTGCACGCTGCCGCGCTGAAGATCAACCGCGAGGGGCCGCCATGGCCCACCCTCAGCGACGAGGCCGCTCGGGCGGTCCGGGCCGCGGACCTGCGCGCCGTCGCCGAGACGGTTGTCCAACCTGGGCAACGGGGCGGCGCCGGCCGCACGGTTCGACGCGGAGGTGGCCACCGCCAGGACGCGCGCCACGTCGACCGCCGCGTTCACCAGGGCGCGGTTGGGTTCCCGGGCCGACATGGAGACCTTCCTGCACCTCGAGATGATCTACAAGGACAACTTCGGCTGCGACAATCACGGCTCGCCGAATCCGCTGATGGAACTGTCGCCCATCGTGTGGACGAGCGAGAGCACCGGGACGATCGGCAACGCGCCCTTCGAGATCCGGTTGGAGCCCGAGGGCACCTACCCGGAAGACCGGATCAACGTCTGCTGAGAGGTCAGCAACCTCGACGGGATGGGCTTCAGGCCGACTCGCGCGGGCGCCAGTCTGCGAGGTAGCCGAGCATCGCGAGGAGGACGACCTGGGCCCCGGTGATGAGGGTCGCCCACAGGCCGAGGGGCAGGTGGCTGATGGCCTCGTTCTCGAGGGCCCCTTCTCCCAGCAGCCCGACCCCGAAGGCGAGGAAGAGCAGGAGGACGACGATCTGGACACCCACGCCGAGCAGGTGCAGGGTGCGGTTGTCGACGACGAAGAGGATCACTGCGCCGATGGCATAGGCGACGGCGAGACCGACGTAGCCGCCATAGGTCGTCGTGTCGGTCGCACCCGGCTCGAGCTCTGCGTTCCGCACGAGGAGCATGAGCACGACGTAGAGGATCGCGACGGCCGCGCTCATGGCGGCCGCGACGTAACGGACGGTTCGGCGCGTGCCGGCCCCTTGGGTGTCGAGCTCGTCACTGCTGTGACGGTCTGTCGCGTTCATGACCCACCTCTTCCTTGAGGTCCTTCGGCCCATCAAAGCAGCCCGCCGACCGTGTTGCCATCCTCCAAATCCACTCCCTGGATTTGGTGCAGCGCGGCCGCTCGAGTCGCCCCGTGACCGAGCGGTGGATTGGCTGGATGGCGGAGAGAGGGCACTAGCTCACGTCCCCGATCGTCTTGCGCAGGTGCACGAGCCGCCCGGACTCGATCGGCTCCGTTCCGCTGATGACAAAGCCGAGCTGCTCGTACCACGCGATGTTCGTCGCCATCCGTTCGTGGGTGAACAGCCGCACCGTCGTGAGTCCGCACCGACGGGCCGTGTCCTCAGCGAACGTGATGAGCGCGATACCCAAGCCGCGGCGCTGGTGCGCAGGGTGGACCGCGACGTTCTCGATGAGGAGAACGTCGGCCTCCATCGCCTGCACGAGCACGCCCCCGACGGATGGCTGCAGGTCGGCCGCCTGCTCGGCGACTGCGACCTGCACCTTGCTGTCGGCAATCAGGGACGCGAAGTCGGAGTCCATCGGTCCGGGTCGGCCACCGACGACCTCGACCCACGGTTGATAGGCAGCGCGGGTGACCTCCTCGACGGCTGCCTGATCGGCGGCGGTGGCCAAGCGGATCCGATACTCCACAATCCTGCTCTCAGTCGTGCTCGGACCGGCGGGAAGCACCTGCGACGCGTCCGACCCAGGTGTGTGCATCCTCCCACCGCTTCGTGGTTGCCACTCGCCTACACGAGCTGCGGTGTCTCTGCGCGCTCCTCAGCCTTCTGTGACACACTGCGCGGCCACCAGAAGCGGTCGCCGAGGACGAGCGCGATGGCGGGCACGAGCAGGGTCCGAACGACGAGGGTGTCGAGGAGCACGCCGACGCAGATGATGACGCCGACCTGCGCCAGCACGACCAGTGGCAGCACGCCGAGGACGGCGAAAACCGCGGCGAGCAGGATGCCGGCGCTGGTGATGACGCCACCCGTGGCAGCGAGGGCGCGGAGCATGCCTTGTCGGACGCCGTGCTCGCGCGCCTCTTGGCGCGCTCGGCTGACGAGGAAGATGTTGTAGTCCACACCGAGGGCCACGAGGAACACAAAGGCATAGAGGGGCGCTGTGTCATCGAGCCGCTCGAAGCCGAACACCTGGGTGAACAGGACCCAAGAGATCCCGAGACTGGCGACGTACGTCGCGACGACGGTGGTGACGAGGATGATCGGTGCGACGACCGAGCGCAGCAACAGCATCAGGGCCAGCAGCACGACGACGAGGATGATGGGCAGGATGAGGCGCAGATCGTCCGTTGCCGCAGTCGCGGAGTCGAGGGCGACGGCCTCGGTGCCACCGACGTGGGTCCCGTCGAAGTCCGCCACAGCGCTCCGCAGGCTGGTCACGCCGCGCTGGGCTTGATCGGACGAGGGCGCGCCGGCCAGGACGGCGTCGATCTGGGTCACGCCGCCGCCCTCGTTGCCGATGCGTGCCGAGGTCACGCCGTCGGCGCCCTCCACTGCGGCGAGCACAGCGCGCGCATCGTCGGTCGTGACGACGACCGCCGGGTCGGCGCTGCTGGCCGGGAAGGACGCGGCCAGCCGCTCCGAGGCGGCGATCGCCTCCGGCTTCTCGAGGAACTGGTCCGAAACGGACAGCCCGGTCCGCAGGCCCAGTGCGCCGGCCGAGGCGATGAGGAGACCGACGATGGTCACGGCGATGACCGTGCCGGGACGGGCCGCAACGAGGTCGCCGATTCGCTTCCACAGGGAGTTGCGGTCCGCGAGTGCCGGCTCGCCCACGTGCGGGATCTTCGGCCAGAAGACCCATCGACCGAAGACGACGAGAGCCGCGGGTAGGACGAGCAGCGCGAAGGCCGCTGCGACGACGATCCCGACTGCCGACGCGACACCCAGCCCGCGTGTCGACGGGAAGGCCGACAGGAGCAGCGTCAGCACGCCGAGCACCACCGTTGACGCACTGCTGACGACGGCCTCGGCCGTCCGGGACATGGCCGCAGCCATGGCGCGACGCCGGTCGGCGTGCCTGCGCAGCTCATCGCGGTAGCGGGAGATGAGCAGCAGCGCGTAGTCGGTGCCGGCGCCGAAGACGAGGACCGACAGGATGCCCGTCGTCGACTCGTCCCACGGGATGTCGAAGAAGTGCAGTGTGTGGGTGGCCAGGACGGTGGCAACGCGATCAGCGACGCCGATGACCGTCAGCGGGATGAGCCAGAGGACGGGGCTGCGGTAGGTGATGACGAGCAGGAAGGCCACGATGGAGGCCGTCGCGATGAGCAGACGGAGGTTGGCGCCGTCGAAGACTGCGGCCAGGTCGGCCTGAACGGCCGCCGGACCCGTCACCTGGGCAGTCAGTCCATCGGGCAGGTCGGCTTTCGAGATCCTGCGGATCTCGGTCACCGCGTCCGAGGCAGCCGTGGGGTCGGCGGCGTCGACGGGCAGGACGAGCAGAG
>NZ_DATCWX010000345.1:0-2781 GCF_036566125.1 Intrasporangium sp. | reverse complement strand
CTGGTACTTCTTGTTGTTCGTGTACCCGGCCTTGTTCGCGCGGGCCGTGGTCCACGTCTCCTCGATGACGTGCGTGGAGCCCTTTCGGCGACCGGCGACGGTGACCTTGGCGTCGGTCTTCTCGACGGTCCAGACCTCATGCCCGTGGGATAGGAGCAGCGCCACCATCGAGCGGGCGTACATGCTGGGCTTGCCGCTGATGACGTAGATGTTCTGCAGCGCCTGGGTGGGGGTGAAGCCGATCTCGTCGCCGTAGAGGATCGCGGCGGCGGCCTCCTCGGGCTTGCCGCGGAACTGCTGGGGGACGAACGACGTCTGGCAGAGCGCGGTCCCGATGCGGTGCGCGGCGGCGAGCCCTTCGGCCCATGCGACGAGCCGCCCGCCCGTGGGGTCACCGACGCCGGGGGAGATGTGCTCGACGGTCGGGGTGTAGTGCTGGATCTCGGTCATGCTGCGTCTCCGGGCTGTGAGGGGTGGGTGATCTGGTTCTTGATGCGGTCTTCGGCCTTGGCGACCCAGAGCACGTGCAGCCAGTCCTTCCAGGCGGCCTCGGGGTCGCCGATGCGGTAGAGCTCGGTGCCGTAGGGCGTCACGTGGATTACGGCGAGCCCGTCGACTTCGGGGATGGGCTGCTCGGCCCCGTCGGTGTCGACGTAGAACTCGGCGCCGCGGTAGGCGGCCAGCTGCAGCGCGGTCTCGCCGTAGACGCCGCTGGACGTCTTGAAGTCGACGAGCAGGCGTTCCCCGCTGGGCAGGGTGATGAAGGCGTCGGGCTTGCCGGCGTACCACCAGTGGGCGTTGGCCAGCGGGCGCTCGGTGAGGATCGGGGTGGGCTGCCACACGTCGAGCCACGCGACGTAGCCGTTGACGTAGTCGGCGAGGTGCTCGGGAACGTCGACCTCTTCGCCATGGATGAGGCGTTCGGCGATGGCGTGGACGTCGGTGCCGCGCACGGCCGCCCGGTCGCGGAAGGTCCAGGGCGACTGCTTGACGGTGGCGATGATCGACTCACGGTCGGGCAGCGCGTTGAGGACCTCGAGGTTGTCGGCGACGTACTCGGCTGCGGACTTCGCGGCCCAGCGGGGCAGGGCGGGCTTGGGCAGGCCCTTGCTGAGCATGGTGGTGACGCCGGGGATGGGGCGGCCGTCGAGCCAGTAGCGGTGCAGGTTCTCGTTGAACTTGAGGCGGGGGGCGGTCATGCGGTGGTGTCCTCTCGGGGTAGTCCGCCGACGGTGATCTGCTGCGGGTGCTCGATCGCGTCGAAGATGGCGCGCGCGTGCTCCTTGCAGACGAGGCGGGGGCCGGCGTAGGGGGGCTGGTTGGTGTCGACGGTGTGCGTGGCGGGCCAGCGGCAGCGCCCGAGCGTGCAGAGCGGGGGGCGGGTCACGAGCACACCTCGCAGCCATATCCCGCCGGGTAACTGTCGCTCTCCCCGATGTCGGACAGGTCGACGTGGCACGTCACCTTGTTGAGACGGACCTCGACAGACCCGCACGCAAGGCACTTGCCGTAGGTCGCGGGCAGGCCGTGCAGGTCGCAGTCGGGGTGGGGGTATGCGACACCTTTACCGCCGGGGAGGATCTCCGACCCCATGACGCAGATGCCGTTGCACTCCGCGGGCTTGCTCACGATGCCTGCGCCTCCTTCCGCTTGGCCTTGCGGCGCAGGCGGTCCCGCTGGCTGGGGGTGAGCCCGCCGCGGATGCTGTGCCCGTCGCCAACCTCGTAGGCGTGCGTCAAGCACTCGGCCACGACCGGGCAGTCTGCGCAGATGGCCTTGGCCCTGGCGGCGTCCTCGGGGTGCTTGCCCCACGCAGAGGGGTAGCCGCCGGTGAAGAACAACTCCGGGTCGACGTCGAGGCACGCGGCGTCGTCTCGCCAGTCGTCGGCGCGGTCGGTGGCGGGCGTGGGCGCGAGGTTGAAGGTGCGGCGGGCGGGGCTCATGCGGCACGCTCCCCGACGTGGGCCAGCAGTTGCCGGCCGATCCAGTTCGTGTACGCAGGGGGCAGGCACTCGAACAGGCCGTTCCACGTCATGTCGTGCTCGACACCCAGCAGCGCCTTCACGACGTCCTTGTTCGGCGGGACGTAGCCGCCCTTGCGGACGAACTTCGCCTCGTACTTGTCACGCCGCGCTCCGCCGTAGGCGCCGGCCCACCACTCGATGCCGGAGTGGTCGCAGGCTCGCGGCGGCCGGAGGTGCCAGTTCGTCTCGAACAGACGCTCGCGCTTGAGGTGGATGCGGATACCGTCGGTGTCGATCGCGGAGAGCCCGAACATGCACCCGCACAACGCGACCGGGTCACGCATGTCCCAGGCGGCGTCGGCCACGTTCTCGATGACGTAGGGCCGGCCCGTCGACTCGAGCGCCTCCCGTATGGGCGGGATGCTGCGAGACCACTTACTGTTGCCGGCAGCGCGGCCCTTGGCGTTGCCGCGGGTGTACCACTGGCACGGGGGGCTGGTGTGGATGGCGTCGTACTCATGGCCGTGCTCGCGGATGTAGGTTGCGGCGTCGGCGATGATGAGCCGGCCGGGGTAGTAGCGGACGTGGCGCTTGTCGATGTCGACCCCTGTGACGTCCCAGCCGGCGTTGACGTAGCCGGCGTGCGCGCCACCCTGGCACCCGTGCGTCTCGAGCAGCTTCGGCCGGCTCACGGCTCCTCCCCGTTGGCGCGGTGCCGGTCCTCGCGGGTGTCGAGGCTGGTCGTGGGCCGCCAGTACTGCATGGGGCGGGTGGCGGGGTCGTCGAGGGTCACGCGGGTGTGGTCGTGCTTCGGCGG
>NZ_DATCWX010000255.1:0-80714 GCF_036566125.1 Intrasporangium sp. | reverse complement strand
CGTCACCTATGTCCTGGTCGGGACGATCCTCGCGATGCTTCTCCACCAAGGGGGCATCACCCGAGTCGGCGCCTCGACCGGTGGGATCCTCTCGAGCATCGAGCCGCTCGTCGCGGCCGGGGCCGTCGCCCTGGTCTACGGCGAGGCGATGACGCCCGTCCAGCTCGCCGGTGGCCTCGTCATCCTCGCTGGCGTCGTCGTGGTCCAACTCCCGACGCGTCCCAGGCTTTCGCGGCCTCGGCCTCGCATAACCAGTCGTCATGACGGGTCGCTGGTGCCACACCGCCCTTGACCAAGACCCGCACCGGCCCCGGGACCTTGCCGCGCTCTTGGACGGCCCTGACGGCTTCCTCGCGCGTCTGACCGACGTACGTGATCACGAGGCTGTCACCTTCGGCGAAGACCCCGGCCCCATCGGGCGGGTTGCTCGTCGATGAAGGACATGACCACCCTCCCCGCTCGGCGGCGCGGCGCACGCTCCCGTGCCGAGCATGAGCATGGCGAGGAAAGCCTTGGGGGGCGGGAACCGCATGGTCACTCCTTGACGGGACGCGGAGGTATGCACCCTCAAGGACACGCCGAGCCCCCACAACGTTGCTCGCGAACCGCGCCTCATCCGCCAGCGGCAGGCTCGCCCCCGTCCCGAGGAGGCACGTCCTCGCTCTCCAGCGCGCGGGCAGCGTCGGCGATGAGCTCCTCCGGACGCGGTGGGACGGTCTGGTCGTCCTCGAGGATCTCGAGCTCATGGTCGGGCTGAACGCTCATGGTGGCCTCCCGCTCCAAGTCTACGAGCCACGTCGCAACGATGCCTGCCACGCGGAGCGAGCTCAGCGGCATACGCCATGGGCTGTTGTCAGAAACCGAGCCGCTGCAGCTGTTTCGGGTCGCGCTGCCAGTCCTTGGCCACCTTGACGTGGAGGTCGAGGAAGACCTTCTGGCCGAGGAGCGCCTCGATGGCCTTGCGTGAGTTCGTGCCGACCTCGCGCAGGCGCGACCCGCCGCGGCCGATGACGATGGCTTTCTGGCTCGGCCGCTCGACGAAGACGTTGACCCGGACGTCGAGCAGCGGGTTGTCCTCCGGGCGCCCCTCGCGCGGCACCATCTCCTCGACGACGACAGCGAGCGAGTGCGGCAGCTCGTCACGCACGCCCTCGAGGGCCGCCTCGCGGACGAGCTCGGCGATCATGATCGCCTCGGGCTCGTCGGTGAGGACACCATCCGGGTAGAGCTGCGGCGACTTTGGAAGGTAGGACGACAGGACGTCGCGCACCTCCTCGACCTGCTCGCCCGAGACGGCTGAGCACGGGATGATCGCGTCCCAGTCCCCTAGCTGGTCGATGGCGATGAGGTGCTCTGCCACGCGGTCCCGGTCGACGGCGTCCGCCTTCGTGGCGATCGCGACGACCGGGCGCCGACGGACGCGACGCAGCTCGGCCAGCTCCTTGGCGATGAACGTGTCCCCGGGGCCGATCCGCTGGTCGGCCGGCAGGCAGAAGCCGATGACGTCGACCTGGAGGAGCGTCTCCCGGACCAGGTCGTTGAGCCGCTCGCCGAGGAGCGTGCGTGGCTTGTGAAGGCCCGGCGTGTCGACGAGGATCAGCTGGGCCGTCAGCGTCGTCGCAATGCCCCGGATCGTGTGCCGAGTCGTCTGCGGCTTCGAGCTCGTGATGGCGACCTTCTGCCCGACGAGGGCGTTGGTCAACGTCGACTTGCCGGCGTTGGGCCGGCCGATGAGGCAGGCGAACCCGGCCCGGTAGCCCTGCTGGGAGTCGGGAGTCGAGTCACCTCCGCTCGTCCGCCCTCCGTCAGGATCGCGAGTGCCCATGGGCGTCCTCCGTCTCGGGCGCCACGGCCGCCTCGGCCTCCTCCGGCATGGCGCGGTGCACGATGACCGACGCCACACGGTGACGGCGACCCGCCATCCGCTCGGCCGTCAGGGTGAGGCCGGACACGGTGCCGGACGAGCCGACGATGGGCACCCGGCCGATGACCTTGGTGAGGAGTCCGCCGACGGTGTCGACGTCCTCCTCGTCGATCGTCACGTCGAAGATCTCGGCGAGGTCGTCGATGTCCAGCGAGGCCGGCACGCGCAGGGACCCGCCCTCGAGCGCCTCCACACCGGGCGACTCGCGATCGTGCTCGTCGGCGATCTCGCCCACGATCTCCTCGATGATGTCCTCGATCGTGATGAGGCCGGCGGTGCCGCCGTACTCGTCGACGACGATGGCGAAGTGGTTCTGCTCGCGCTGCATCTCCCTGAGGAGGTCGTCGACGGGCTTGCTCTCGGGGATGAAGTGCATCGGCCGCATCACGACGGTCACCGGTTGGCGGGCGTCCTCCGGCGCGGCGTTGAGCCGGCGCGCGACGTCCTTGAAGTAGAGCAGGCCAAGGATGTCGTCCGTGTCCTCGCCGACGACGGGGATGCGGGAGAACCCCGACCGCAGGAAGAGCGACATCGCGCTGCGCAACGCCTTGTCGTGCTCGATGACGACCATGTCGGTGCGCGGGACCATGACGGCGCGCGCCACCGTGTCACCGAGCTCGAAGACCGAGTGGATCATCTCGCGCTCCTCGGCCTCGATGACCTCCGACTCGCCGGCCATGTCGAGCAGGTCGCGCAGCTCCGACTCGGTCTGGAACGGGCCGTCGCGATAGCCCTTGCCGGGCGTCACGGCATTGCCGAGGACGACGAGGAGCCGGGCCAGCGGGCCGAGCACCCGGTGCAGGCCCACCGCGAAGGGCGCGCTCCACAGTGCGACGGCCTCGAAGTTCTGCCGCCCGAGGGTGCGCGGGGAGACGCCGACGATGACGAACGAGACGACCGCCATGATCGCGATGCTGAGGAGCAGCGCCTTGACCAACGAGTCCGCCGCCTCGGCCACGGCGAGGGTGACGAGGACAGCCGTGGTCGCCTCGGCCACGACGCGGACGAACGCGATGACGGAGATGTAGGGCGGTGACTCGGCGACGACCGTCAGGAGGGACTTCGCGCCGGAGCGGCCTTCGTCGTAGAGCTCCTGGGCGCGGACACGCGACATCCGGAAGATGGCTGCCTCGGCTGCCGAGAGGAGGAAGGCGATGACGATGCTGATGAGGGCCGGAATGACCAGTTGCGGGAACATCGGGCTCGGGCCTCAGTCGACCGGTCTGTTTCGGGTGGCCAGGTAGGTCAGCAGCAGCTGCCGCTGGAGCTCGAACATCTCGCGCTCCTCCTCCGGCTCGGCGTGGTCGTAGCCGAGCAGGTGCAGGATGCCGTGCGTTGTGAGCAGGAGCATCTCCTCGATCGGCGCGTGCCCCGCCTCGCCGGCCTGGCGCGCGGCCACCGACGGGCAGAGCACGATGTCCCCGAGGGTGCCCTCCTCGGGCTCCTGACCCTCCTTGCCGGGCCGCAGCTCGTCCATGGGGAAGCTCATGACGTCGGTCGGCCCGGGCAGGTCCATCCACTGCTCGTGGAGCACCTCCATGGCGGGCTCGTCGACGAGCTTGATGCAGAGGTCGGCCTGCGGATGCACGCGCATCTGGTCCATGACGTACCGCGCGCAGGTCAGCAGCTCGAGCTCATCGACCGCTTCGTCGGTCTCGTTGAGGACGTCGATGCTCATGCGCGGTCTTCCTCCACCGCGGGGGCCTCCACAACAGACCGTGCCGTATGCCGCTGGGCTCGCCTCCGCTCGACGGCCGGCCTGGCCTCCGCCCCCTTCGCCGCACGGGCGTCGCGGCGCCGCGCGCGAGCGTCCTCCCGGTCGTAGGCGTCGACGATGGCACTGACGAGCCGGTGCCGGACGACGTCGTTGGAGGTCAGCTCGGTGAAGTGGATGTCGTCGATGTCGCCCAGGATGTCGCGGACCACCCGAAGGCCGGACCGGGTGCCCCCCGGCAGGTCAACCTGGGTGATGTCACCCGTGACGACCATCTTGGATCCGAAGCCCAGCCGTGTCAGGAACATCTTCATCTGCTCCATCGACGTGTTCTGGGCCTCGTCGAGGATGATGAACGCAGAATTAAGAGTTCTACCGCGCATGTAAGCCAGGGGTGCGACCTCGATCGTCCCGGACGCCATGAGCTTGGGGATCGTCTCTGGCGCGAGCATGTCGTGGAGCGCGTCGTAGAGAGGTCGGAGGTAGGGATCGATCTTCTCGTTGAGCGTGCCTGGGAGGAAGCCGAGGCGCTCGCCGGCCTCGACTGCGGGCCGCGTCAGGATGATGCGGTCGACCTGGTTCGCTTGCAGGGCCGCCACCGCCTTGGCCATTGCGAGATAGGTCTTGCCGGTGCCCGCGGGGCCGATGCCGAAGACGATCGTGTGCTCGTCGATGGCGTCCACGTAGCGTTTCTGGTTCAGCGTCTTCGGCCGGACGGTGCGGCCGCGGTGGCTGACGATGTTCATCGTCAGGACATCGGCGGGCCGTTCCGCCGTCTGGTCGCGGAGCATCGAGATGGATCGTTCGACGGCGTCGCGGTTGAGTGGCTGGCCCGCCTCCACGATGACGAGGAGCTCGTCGAGGAGCCGGTCGATGATCTCGAGCTCGCCTGCCGGCCCCTGGAAGGTCATCTCGTTGCCGCGGACGTGGGTGTCGACCAGCGGGAACTGACGTTCCATGGTTCGCAGCAGCTCGTCGCGCGGTCCGAGCAGGGACACCATCTCGATCGGCGGCGGCATCTCCCTGGTCAGCCGGTGGGGCTCCCGGGGATCCGCCGTGATGGGCAGGTCGGTATCGAACGGATCATCGGCATCAGTCATCGTGGATCCGAGTCTACGTGGGCAGACCCGACGACCTCACCACGAAATCGGCGAGGTCGCGGCTCTGCTGGACCCGCGACGGCTCGTGGACGTACATCATGTGGCCCGCCTCGTAGTACGCGTGCTCGATGTTGGCCCGGAGGGAGTCCGGCAGCCGGAGCTTGGCGAACACGTCCTCGGCAGCAAAGTGAGGCGTCGCGCCGTCGTAGTAGCCATAGGAGACATGGACCCGCAGATGCGGATTCTGGCGCATCGCACGCTCCAAGCGGTCCGAGACGTCCACGGGGCGGCCCTCGAAGTCCTTGAACGACCACGGCATGACCCGCGAGGTGATCTGCTCGTAGTGCAGGTCGGAGGCGTAGCCGAGGTCCTCCCGGACGTAGTGGTTCCACGCGGCGGCGTACGGGCCCATGATCGCGTCGTGGGAGGGATCGGCATCCATGTTCTCGGCGATGGCGCTGGCTGCCGGCCCGGTGAACCGGGCGTCGAGCCGCCCGACCGAGAGCCGCTGGTCGCGGAGCAGCTCGGTGAAGTACCGCCAGTGCTCGATCCGCAGGTCGCACCGGTCGATATAGTCCCCCGACAAGCCGGAGAGGCGGGCCATCGTGGAGACCGCCTCCGCCCGCTCGTCGGGACTCAGCCGGGCACCTCGGGAGAGGACCCACGGAAGGTCGCGAGCGGCATACGCCTCCGCTTCTTGGAGGACCGAGCGCAAGGAGCGCCGCCCGTGCTTCCCGTGGTAATGCGCGATGGCGGCATAGGTCGGCAGGTAGAGGGCGTGCGCACGATCGTTGCGCTGCTTCTCGAAGTCGATCGACGACAGGTCCAGAACGCTGCTGATCAGGATGAGTCCGTTGAGGTACATGCCGTAACGGTCCTGCAGGTGCGCGGCGAGGGCCGCCCCGCGAAGCGTGCCGTATGACTCGCCCGCGACGAACTTCGGCGACATCCAGCGCTTGTTGCGGGAGGTCCAGAGCCGGATCAGCTCGCCGACGTGCTCGATGTCGCGCTGGTAGCCGTGGTAGTCGCCGGGTTTGCCGCCCTCGACGGCCCGTGACCAGCCGGTCGACATCGGGTCGATGAAGACGAGGTCCGCGACCGTGAGCAGGGACTCACGGTTGTCCATCAGCCCATAGGGCGGCGGCTCGAGATGGCCGACGTCGCCCATGACCACCCGGCGCGGTCCCAGGAGCCCCAGGTGGAGCCAGACGCTCGAGCTGCCGGGGCCACCGTTGAAGGCGAAGACCACCGGCCGCGTTCGAGGGTCGGCGCCGTCGAGGGTGTAGGTGGTCATGGAGATCTCGGCGCGCGCCTTGTTGCCCCGGAAGGTGCCGTCCTTGTGCTCCTCCTCGCGCAGCACGACTCGGCCGGCCGTAGCGGTGTACGCCAGTCTGCGCCGCCCGACGCGGAGCTGGTGATGCGTCGTGACGAGGTCATCCTTCGGCTCCGGCGGCTCGGGCGCCTTGCCGTCGGGTTCCTTGGTGCTCGTGTCCTTGGTGCTCGTGTCGGCGGGCTTGTCCTCCGGCCGTTCCGGGCTCTCGTCGCCGAGCGGCTTGCCAGCCGGGTTCTCGTCGGGCATCAGCGCTCCGTGAAGGTCTTGCCGCCCAGGACGTGGGCGTGGGCGTGGAAGATCGTCTGGCCGGCGTCAGTGCCAGTGTTGAAGACGAGCCGGTGGTGCTCGGCCACTCCCTCCGTGGCCGCGACCTCGGCGACGAGCGCGAAGAGCGCCTCCAGGTCCACTGGGGACGCCGCCGCCAGCGCCCCGATGGTCGGCTCGTGGCGCCTCGGCACGACGAGCACGTGCACCGGAGCCGCCGGGTTGATGTCACGGAAGGCGACGGCGCGCTCGCTCTCGGCGACCCGGTCCGACGGGATCTCCCCGGCGATGATCTTGCAGAAGAGGCAGTCGTCCTGCTGTGGAGTGGCGGTCATGGTCGCCACACTAGAGATGTCAACCGAGCCACGCACTTGCGCGTCACCTCATCGTGAGAACGTGGGGCATGGCTGCGACTTGGCACGATGCCGAGGACCGCGCGTCGTCGGGGGGTGACCGCCCCTCAGCCGCAAGAGGCGGATCCCCGACGGACCTTCCTGACGACCCGGACCGGGCGATCACTGAGCTCTACGCGGCGCACTGGCACCGGCTCGTGCGGCTCGCGTGGTTGCTGCTCCATGACCAGGGCGCGGCGGAGGATGCCGTGCAGGACGCCTTCGTCGCGACACACCGCAACTGGCGCTCCATCCGACAGACCGGAGGAGCCGTGGGCTACCTCCAGACCGCGGTCGTCAACACCTGCCGCTCGGTCCAACGCCACCAGGTCGTCGTCGACCGGCAACGGGCGCGCGATGTCGGCGCTGCGGACCTTCCGGGCCGGCGGAGCGCCGAGAGCGCCGAGGCCCAGGTGCTCCACGCCGCTGAGCGCGGCGCGATGATCGAGGCGCTCCGCGGCCTCCCCGCTCGGCAGCGAGAAGTTCTCGTCCTTCGCTACTACGCCGACCTGTCCGAGGCACAGATCGCGGAAGCGCTCGGGATCGCTCCGGGGTCGGTCAAGGCCCATGCCCACAGAGGTCTCAGCTCGCTCCGGCAGGGCGTGCCCCCGCGGGACCCCCAGCAGTCCGTCAACCCAGAGGTGGAGCAGTCATGAACTCCGACGACAGCCGTCGACGGACCGACCCCGACGCAGAGACTGATGCAGCGACCGCGTTGAGCGGCGCGGACCTGCGGCAGGTCGAGGTGGGACTGCGCGACGCGCTGGCCGCCGACGCACGGTCCATCCAGCCCAGCGAGCGCCTTGACGCGATCCTCTCCGAGGCCCATGAGGCCGGCCCGGTGGGAGGCCAGCACCCGTCCGGCCAGCAACGGTGGTCGATTCTCGCGGCGGCGGCTGCGGTCGCGCTCGTGGCCGGAGGGACACTCTGGCTCGCCGGTCGCGCCGACTCACCGACACCACCACCGGCCGGCACCCCCAGCGCCACGGTGACCACGACCGCGCCGTCGCCATCGGTGACGACGCAGCCTGCCCCACCATCCACCTCGGCGCCCGTCATCCCTGTTCCCCCGAGCACGTCTCCGGGGACGACCGCCCCAACGGGCTCCATCGAGGGGGTGCCGGTGTACTGGATCGGAGACACGGGTGGTGCGCCACGCCTGTTCCGCGAGTTCCGCACGGTGCCGGACACCGGCGGACCGGTCGACTCCGCGGTGACGGCCATGACGGCGATGCAGCCGCTCGACCCCGACTACACCTCGCCCTGGCGACCCGCGTCCCGCGTGGATGTCACGCGTCAGGGCGACGGGCTGACCGTGGACCTCTCGGCCGATGCCATCTCGGGGACGGACGTCGGCAGCGAGCTCGCCCAGCGGGCCGTGCAGCAACTCGTCTACACCGCAACAGCTGCGGCCCAGGTTGCCGGGGCCCCCGCCCGGACCGTCACGATCCTCGTCGACGGGAAGCCGGCCGACGCCTGGGGTGTCGTGCGACTGGGCGAGCCGACGGCGCGGGCTCCTCAGGCAGAGGTCCAGTCGCATGTCTGGGTGCTCGCCCCGACGGAGGGTCAGCAGCTGCCGGCCGGACCGGTCCAGTTCACGGGATTCGGCACGTCGTTCGAGGCCAACTTCCTGTGGCAGATCACGCGGCACGACGGCAGCGTGGTGGCCAAGGGAAACGCCATGGGCGGGACGGGGACCGGCGGCTTCGGGGAGTTCGCGTTCGAGCGGACGCTGCCTGCCGGGCAGTACGTCATCACGATGTCGACCGAAGACCCGTCCGGTGGCGCCGAAGGTGGCGGGCCCCACGTCGACACGAAGTCGTTCACCGTCGGCTGACTGCCCACTCGAGTGGGCGTAGGTTGCTCAGCGCCAGCGGGACCGGGCGTTGAGCACCGCCAGCGCGGCCGGCCCGGCCGATGACGATCGCAGGATCGTCGGACCGAGCCGCACGGCCCGGGCACCCGCTGCCTCCAGAGCCGCCAGCTCCCGGTCGGAGATCCCACCTTCCGGGCCGACGACGACCAGCACATCGCCGGACTCCGGCACCTCGACCCCTGCGAGCGGCTCCACGGCGTCCTCATGGAGGACGAGGGTCAGCGCAGACGTGCCGACCCGGCCGACCAGCGAAGGGAGGTCGACCGGGGAGGAGGTGAGCGGCATACGGGCTCGTCGGGACTGCTTCGACGCCCGGGTCACGACGGAGGCCCACTTCGCCAAGGACTTGGCGGCGCGGTCGCCTCGCCACACGACGATCGAGCGCTCGGCTGCCCACGGCACCACCTCGTCGACGCCGAGCTCGGTTGCCGCCTCGATCGCCTGCTCGTCGCGATCGCCCTTGGCGAGGGCCTGGACGAGAACGAACCGCGGCGCCGGTTCCGGCTCGTCGACGACGTCGAGGACCCTGCCCCGCACCGACGTCTTGTCCACCTGCTCCGCCTCTGCGAGCACGCGACGACCGAGCCCGTCGGCCACGAAGTAGCGCTCCCCCACCCGGACCCGGACGACAGCCGCCGCGTGCCGTCCCTCGTCACCGTCGAGAACGACGGTTGCACCTGGCGTGACGGCAGCGAGCCCGGCCGCGTCGCCGAGGAAGAGCTGATGGGTCACGCGACCCTCACTTCTCCTTGAAGGCGTCCCGGATCTTGCCGAAGAGACCCTTGTTGGGCGTCAGCCGGCCCTCGGGCCGCTCCTCGCCGCGCATGGCAGCGAACTGCCGGAGCAGCTCCTCCTGCTCCTCGGTGAGCCTCGTCGGGGTCACGACTGTCGTGTGGACGAGCAGGTCGCCGCGCCCGCCATGGCGCAGGTGGGTGACCCCGAGGCCCCGGAGCGTGATCACGTCGCCGCTCTGGGTGCCCGGCTTGATCTCGAGGTCCTGCATCCCGTCGAAGGTCGACAGCTTGAGCGTCGTGCCCAGCGCCCCAGCCGCCATGGGCAGCTCGATCATGCAATGCAGGTCGTCGCCGCGTCGGGTGTACGTGTCGTGGCCCACGACGCGGATCTCGACGTAGAGGTCACCCTGTGGTCCGTTGCCATGTCCGACCTCGCCCTCGCCGGTCAACTGGATCCGGGTGCCCGTGTCCACGCCAGCGGGCACCTTGAGCTTGAGCGTGCGACGGGTGCGGACCCGGCCGTCGCCGGAGCAGTCGTGGCAGGGATCGGTCAGCGTGGAGCCGAAGCCCTGGCAGTTGACGCACGGCCGGGACGTCATGACCTGGCCCAGGAAGCTGCGCTGAACCTGCTGGATCTCGCCCCGACCCCGACAGATGGGGCAGGTCTGGCGACCGGTGCCGGGCTCGGCGCCGTCGCCGCCACAGCGCGAGCAGCCGATGGCCGTGTCGAGGGTCAACTCCTCCTCGGAGCCGAACACCGCCTTGGCGAGGTCGATGTCGAGCCGGACGAGCGCATCCTGGCCGCGCTGCACCCGGGGACGCGGCCCCCGCGTGCCGGCCGTCGCGCCTGCCCCGAAGAAGGCGTCCATGACGTCGCTGAACGAGAAGCCGGGCCCGGTGCCGAAGCCCGCGCCGGCCGCGGCGAACGGGTCGGCGCCCAGGTCGAACGACCGCCGCTTGTCCGGGTCGGAGAGGACGTCGTACGCCTGGGAGACGCGCTTGAACTCCTCCTCCGCCTCGGGCCCGGGATTGACGTCGGGGTGCAGTTTGCGGGCGAGCCGACGGTAGGCCTTCTTGATCTCCTCCTGACTTGCGTCACGGGAGACACCGAGGACGGCGTAGTAGTCGTTCAAGCGGGTGGTTCCTGTCATCTTCGTCTGGCGTCCAAGTCGGGGTCGGTCGGTGGTCGGTCAGTCGTCTCTCATGGTGCCGCGCCGGGCCGGGGGGCCCTGGTTCACCTCGTGCAACGAACGGTCATCCCGTGTGGTTCTCGTCGAGGATCTCCGACACGTAGCGGGCAACGGCCCTGACCGAGGCCATTGTCGTCGGATAGTCCATGCGGGTCGGGCCGAGCACGCCCAGGCTGGCCACGCGCTCCAGACCGGACCCGTACCCGATGGAGACGAGTGAGGTCTTCTGGAGTCCCGTGACCGGGTTCTCGGAGCCGATCCGGACCGATACGGCATCCGGGTCGTCATCGAGCTGTCCGAGCAGGCGCAGCAGCACCACGTGCTCCTCGAGAGCCTCCAGGATCGGGCCAATGGACGTCGCGAAGTCGCCACCGGGCCGGGCCAGGTTCGCCTGTCCGGCGAGCACGACCCGCTCCTCCCGCTCCTCGATGAGAGCATCGGTCAGAGCCGAGACGATGGCCTCGACGACGGGGCGCTCCTCAGCAGGGGCGTCCTCCACGAGGTGGCGCAGCTCCGTCGCGGCCACGGTGAAGGGCACGCCCGCAGCCACCTCGTTGAGCGAGGCCCGCAGTCGGGCGAGGAGCTGCTCGCCATCGCTGCCGGCAGGCAGGGCGCGGACCTCGACGACCCGCTGCTCGACCCGACCGGTGTTGACGATGAGGATGACCATCAGGTGCGTGACGCCGACCGGGACGAGCTCGATGTGCCGGACCGTGGACCGCGTCAGCGAGGGGTACTGCACGACGGCGACCTGGCGCGTCAGGCCCGCGAGCAGACGGACGGTCCGGTCGACGACGTCGTCGAGGTCAACGGCTCCCTGGAGGAACTGGCTGATCGCGCGCCGCTCCCCCGCACTCAGCGGCTTGATCTGGCTCAGCCGGTCGACGAAGACCCGATATCCGGCGTCGGTGGGCACCCGGCCGGCGGAGGTGTGCGGCGCGTGGATCAGCCCCTCCTCCTCGAGCTGGGCCATGTCGTTGCGCACGGTGGCAGCGCTGACGCCGAGGTGGTGGCGATCGACGAGCGCCTTGCTGCCCACGGGCTCGGAGGTCTGCACGTAGTCCTGCACGATGGCACGGAGCACCATGAGCTTGCGCTCCTCGCTCATTCCGCACCTCCCGCTGGCACTCTCGTCAGTCGAGTGCCAAGTCTACGTCGTGGCACGGCCCCTCGCGAAGTGCTCCCTCGACCGAGAGGGGCGGGGCACCCGCGTGGCGGTCCGGCTGGGAGTGAGCCCAGCGGCATACGCTCCATGATCGTGTCGCACCACGATCGTTACGGCTCTGACGTCCTCTCCGGCGACTGGCGAGCGCCCCGGCGCGGGCGCTCCCTCGACGTGCCTGCCGAGCCCGGCCTGGTTGTCGAGGAGGTCGAGACCGGCTGGGTCGGTGCGGTCGTGCGGGTGGAGAAGGCGGGCGGCATGCACGTCGTCACGCTCGAGGACCGCCGTGGGCAGGTGAAGGCGTTCCCCTTGGGGCCGGGGTTCCTCATCGACGGCAAGCCAGTCGCCCTGACCAAGCCCCTTGCAGCCGCGTCAGCCGCACTCGACGCCGCCCGGAAGGCGCAGTCCCGCACGGCCAGCGGGTCCGTCGCCGTGCACGGCGCCGCGGCGCGGGTGGCGAGCGGATCACGGATCTACGTCGAGGGGCGCCACGACGCCGAGCTGGTCGAGAAGGTCTGGGGCGACGACCTGCGCATCGAGGGCGTCGTCGTCGAGATGATGGACGGCGTCGACGACCTGGCCGGCATCATCGCCGACTTCCAGCCAGGCCCCGGCCAGCGGCTCGGCGTGCTCGTCGACCACCTCGTGCCGGGCACCAAGGAGGCCAGGATCGTGGCGCAGGCCCGGGCGCTCCCGGGGCTCAAGGACCACGTGAAGATCCTCGGGCACCCCTACGTCGACGTCTGGCAGTCGGTGCGGCCAGCGCGCCTGGGGTGGGAGCAGTGGCCCATCATCCCTCGCGGAGTGTCGTGGAAGCACGGGATCTGCGCGGCCCTGGGCTGGCCGCACGAGTCCCAGGCCGACATAGCCCACGCCTGGAAGCGGATCCTCGGCACCGTGCGCACGTACGCCGACCTCGAGCCGGCCCTCCTGGCCAGCGTCGAGGAGCTGATCGACTTCGTCACCGACGTGGCGGCGCGATGAAGCGCCGCACGAGCGTCTCCTTGATCGACGTGAACGGCGGGTAGATCGCCGCAAGCAGGTCCGGCTTCGCCGGCACGTCCAGGACCGGCTTGGCGTGGCTGAAGAGGGCGATCGACTCCTCCCCGTGGTACTTGCCCATTCCGCTCGCACCGACCCCGCCGAAGGGCAGGGACGGGGCCCCCATGTGGACCAACGGCGCGTTGAACGTCAGCGCGCCCGACGACGTGTCGCGGATGAAGCGGCGCTTCGTCTCGCCGCGGGAGGTGAAAACGTAAAGGGCCAGCGGCTTGTCCCTCGCACCGATGAACTCGACTGCCGCGTCGACGCCGCTGACCTCGATGAGGGGCAGGATCGGGCCGAAGATCTCCTCCTGCATGGCCAGATGGTCACCGTCGACGCCATCGAGCACGGTCGGCTCGATGTAGCGGGACTCGGAGTCCGTCCCCCCTCCCCGGACCACGTGGTCCTCGGTGATGAGGCGGGAGATCCGACCGAAGTGACGGTCGTTGACGATCCGGCCGTAGGCGTCCGACTGCGAGGGATCCTCGCCGTAGAAGTCGCGGATCGCCTTGTCCAGCAACGGTTTCAACGCGTCCAGCACAGGTCGGGTGGCGATGACGTAGTCCGGCGCCACGCAGGTCTGCCCGGCGTTGGTGTACTTGCCCCACACGATGCGTCGCGCGGCCGTGTCGAGGTCCACTCCTTCATCGACGAAGGCCGGCGACTTGCCGCCGAGCTCGAGGGTCACCGGTGTGAGGTGACGAGCCGCCGCTTCGAGAACGACCCGCCCCACGGTGCCGTTGCCGGTGAAGAAGATGTGGTCCCACGGCTGGGTGAGCAGCTCGGTCGTCTCGCGGACGCCGCCCTCGACGACGCGGACTGCCGCCGGGTCGACGTAGCGAGGCAGCAGGCGAGCCAGTGTGGCCGAGGTCGCCGGGGCCACCTCACTAGGCTTGAGAACGACCGCGTTGCCTGCCGCGAGTGCACCGGCGATGGGGGTGAGGGCGAGCTGGACCGGGTAGTTCCACGGGCTGATGACGAGCACGACGCCCAAGGGTTCGCGCACCACCTTGGCGCGGGCCGGCCGCATCCAGATCGGCAGCGGCGCGGACCGTGGCCGGGTCCAGGACTTCAGCTGCTTGAGGACGTGGGTGATCTCGTTGGACGTGTACCCGAGCTCGGTGATCCACGACTCGGCCGAGTGCTTGCCGAGGTCGGCGTCGAGCGCCTCGCAGAAGGCGCTCTCCTGCTCCGAGAGCATGCGTCGCAGCCCCGTCAGCTGGGCCGTTCGCCAGGCGAGCGGCTTGGTCACGCCGGTGCCGAACACACCTCGCAGCTCATCGACCAGCCGGGCGGCGTCGAGCTGGTCGCGGCCGTCGGTTCCTGCCGCTGGTGGGCGGATCGTCTGGGTCATCCTGCTCCTTGTCACGCAATCAGTCGGTGCACGAC
Source organism: Intrasporangium sp. (assembly GCF_036566125.1). Classification (GTDB taxonomy): domain Bacteria; phylum Actinomycetota; class Actinomycetes; order Actinomycetales; family Dermatophilaceae; genus Intrasporangium. Next base: position 66,592 of record NZ_DATCWX010000255.1, on the reverse strand, counting down.
CGTGTCGGCGAGCAACCGGCCCTGTCGCGTCAACACGACCCGGCCGCCGCCCACCGCCGCAGGCCCGTCAACAAGCCCGTCGGCGATCAGGCCCGCAACGGCCGCACGTCCCGATACTCGCAGGTAATCAAGCGGAAGTCCCTCGATGATCCGTGTGCCGAGCAGCACAGTCTCGTCGTAGCGCTGCTCCCCGGTCAGCGTCTCCCGGCCCTGCGCCGGCGACTGTCCGGTCGCCAACCTGGCCGCGTAGGCAGCGGGGTGCTTGACGTTCCACCACCGCACACCCCCGACGTGGCTGTGCGCACCCGGACCGATCCCCCACCAGTTCGCGCCTGACCAGTAGGCGACGTTGTGCCGGCATCGGGCCTGCTCCGACCTGGCCCAGTTGCTCACCTCGTACCAGTCGTAGCCGGCCGCCGACAGCACCTCGTCCGCGAACTCGTACTTGTCCGCCTCGTCGTCGTCCTCCGGCATCGGGACCTGGCCACGCCGCACCTGGGCGGCCAGCTTGGTCCCCTCCTCGACGACGAGCGCGTAGGCGGAGATGTGGTCCGGTTCCAGCGCGATGGCCACGTCGAGGCTCCGCCGCCAGTCGTCGAGCGACTCCCCCGGCGTCCCGTAGATGAGGTCCACGCTGACCTGCATCCCGGCCGCTCGGACCGCATCGACCGCGCGCGCGACGTTGTCGGGGTCATGGGTCCGCTCGAGGGTCGCGAGCACGTGCGGGACCGCGGACTGCATCCCGAGCGAGACGCGGGTGAAGCCTCCGGCCGCGAGCTCGGCCAGCGACTCCGGCGTCACGGAGTCGGGGTTGGCCTCCGTCGTGACCTCCGCGTCGGGTGCAAGCCCAAAACGAGTCCGTATGCCGCTGAGTACCCTCACGAGGTCACGTGACCTCAGCATCGTCGGAGTTCCACCACCAACGAAGACCGTTGAGACAGTGGGCGGCTCGCCCCCAAGCACGGAGCGGGCCAGGTCGAGCTCCGCGAGCGCGGCATCGGCATAGGTGTCGAGACCGATCGACGGCCCTGACCCGTCCCGGGCGGCAAGCTCGGTCAGCGTGTAGGTGTTGAAGTCGCAGTAGCCGCACCGGACACGGCAGAACGGCACGTGCACGTAGATGCCCAGGTCAGTCGTGGCGAGGCCCGCCAGGGCCGAGCTCGGGAGCTCGCCCGACGCGGGCGGAGCGTCTCCGTCGGGGAGCGAGCTGGGCGGCATACGGCCATTGTCTCAGGCGGCAGGGCACCCGCTGGACGCGCGCACCCGCCGGAAGGTCATCCCGAGTGCGTCGTGACGCCGTAGCTGGCCCGCGACGCGAGCGCCCACCGGGCCGCAGGGACGCTGACGAGCGCGATGCCGACCATGATGCCGGCGAGCATGAGCCACCCGCGCTCGCCCTGCTCGACGCAGAAGAACGTCACGATCGGCGGGCCGATGACCGCCATGACCGAGAACCCCAGGCCGGCGAAGCCCTGGTACTGCCCCTGCCGCTCGTGCGGGGCGAGACCGAGCTGCAGGCCCCACTGGCCTCCGGAGCCGATCATCTCGCCGACGACGTGGACCAGCGACCCGGCGACGAGCACGGCGATGGCGATCCAGTAGCTGCCCCGATCCGCGACGGCGACGATGGCGAACCCGGCTGCGATCCAGAGGGATCCGCGCACGAGAGCCTTCGCGCCGGCTTCCACGGAGTCGGACCGCCGCGAGAAGCGCACCTGGAACAGCGCGACCATCGCGGTGTTGACGATGAGGAGCACCGCGACCATGACCGTTGGAGCCTCGGTGTGCTCGGAGATGTACAGGGCCAGGCCGAGCTCCATGACGAAGAAGTGCAGGGCGTAGAGCCCGGTCAGGGCGGTGACGACGACGTACGGCCAGTCGCGCAGGACCGCGAGGCGGGGCTCGCCCGCGGCCCTCTCGTGCGGCGGCAGGTGCGGCAGCCGGGTAGTGTTCCACGCCGCGAAGGCCGTGAAGACCGCGTTGAGCACGAAGACCGCCACATAGGCCCACGCCTCGTCGACGATGAGGGCGAGACCACCGAAGACGGAGCCCAGCCCGAGGGCGGAGTTGGTCACGGCTCGCAGGTAGGCCTTGAAGAGCACACCCCGGCCACCTGTCGCGAGCTGAGCGATGACGCCCTGGTTGACTGCGCCGGCGCCCCGCTCGAAGAACGCGAGCACACCGAGCAGGACGGCGAGCACCAGCGGAGACCGGGCGAACACGGGCGGGGCGCTGAACAGCGCCGCACCGGTCATGAAGAGGGTGAGCATCTCTCGCGGACCGCGGGTGTCACCGAGATGGCCCGCGGGGACCTGCACGACGATTCCGACGAGGGCCCCCACGGACATGGCGAGGGCGACCTCGGTGGGGCTGAAGCCGACCTGCCGGGTGAAGTAGAGCGCGCTGGTCGTCAGGACGGCCCCCGCGCCGAACCGGTTTGCGAACGAGCTGAGAGCGAGGACCCGCAGGTCCGGGTCGACGGGAATCCCTCGGTGGGTGAGCTTCTCGCCCTGGCTCGCGTCCGCAGTCGTCGTCATCGCCTCGCCTCCCTTAAGTATCTTGATGTCAAGATATCTGGTGGTCATGAGGGCGAGGCAAGCGATTAATCCAGATCGCTTATCGTCGTAAGGGTGTACCAACCAAGCTGGATCGACCTGAGCGGCGTCGTCAACATGCGCGACCTCGGCGGCCTGCCGACTGCGGGTGGCGACGTCGTCCGCCCACGCCGCCTGCTGCGGTCCGACAACCTGCAGGATCTGGCAGAGCGCTCCGTCACGGCGCTGCTCGAGGAGTACGGCGTCACCGACGTCGTCGACCTGCGCACCCACGTCGAGGTGGCCAAGGAGGGAGACGGACCGCTCCGCGCCACGCGCGTGCGCCACCACCACTTCACCCTCTACCGCGAGGACACCCACGAGTCGGGCATCCCGGCGGCCGAGCGCGCCCTGCCGTGGGAGCGGGATGAGGCCAAGGCTGCAGTCCGGCGTGGGGAGCGCGAGAAGCGCGGGCGCAGCCACGACGAGTTCTGGTCCGAGCACTACCTGTCCTATCTGTCGACCCGCCCGGACTCCGTCGTCGCCGCGCTGCACGCCATCGCTGGCAGCGAAGGCGCGGCCATCGTCCACTGCGCCGCCGGCAAGGACCGGACCGGCACGATCGTCGGGCTCGCCCTGAAGATCGTCGGAGTGCCGGATGACGTGGTCATCGCTGACTTCGCCGCGTCGGCGCAGAAGGTCCCGCTGATCCTCGAGCGGCTGCGCCTCAGGCCCGCCTATGCCGAGAACATGAAGGACAAGACGGTGGCGCAGCAGTCACCGACGACCGAGACGATGCGGATGCTGCTGGGCGCACTCGAGGCGCGCTACGGCGGCGTCCACGGTTGGCTGAGCAGCCAGGGCTGGACCCAGTCGGACACCGACCGGATGCGCCTCAAGCTCCTCGGCTGAGCCTGCCGCCCCCTCGACCCGGTTCGAGGTATTCCACGGCTCCATGCAGCGGACTTCAACCTCGAACCGATTACCTCGAACCGATCGGCTCACCTCACGGTGAACTGCTTGGTATCCACCGCCGGTCCGGGTCCCTCCCCGCCTGACGGGTCATCGGTGGCGAGCTCCACCACGTACTTGCCCGGAGGCAGCTTCGCCGAGAACCGCACCGTCCCAAATGTTCCCATCGAGCCGCCCATCGCGGTTCCGCGCTTCTCGACCCGCACGTCTAGGCCATGGACCTTCCACGTGAAGGTCCCCTCGAACGAGGTTCCGTAGCCGGTGAAGTTGACCAGGCCGGCACGGACGACGGCACCCTCCTGGGGGTTCACGACCCAGGCCTGCGCCTGCACCTCGGCCCGTGGTGCGCGCTCCCAGCGCCCTTCGAGATGGACGAGACCCCAGGCGTCATACCGCTGGCCGCCGACCGTGATGACCACGGAATGCGCGTCGCTTCCGGCGCGCTCGCTCGCAGCGAGCGCGGTGTAGACGAGCTGTTGAATCGCCACCGGAGCCAGCTCCTTGCCGACGGTGGTGTTGCGGAAAGCATCGGCCGACACGTCCACCATGAGAGTGGCGGCGTCCTCAGTCACCCGGACCCGGGAGGCCGAACGCCACGGGTTGAAGTACTCCGGGTCCAGCGGAGTGAGCCGCATCATCGCGGAGATGGACGACGAGATCGGCCCGTCGATCTTGCGAATCGTGCGGAACTCGCGGAAGAGCTTGAAGTGCCCCTGCGACTCGCCGACGAAGTACACCGGCATCCCGCTCAGCGTCGTGCGGGTCGTTGGCGAGGTTGTCGGCCGCGGTGAGGTCGGAGTCGTCGGCTCCGATGTTGTCGTTGTCGGTTCCGGTGTGGGTTCCGTCGTCGGGGAGCTCGACGTGGAGGTGGGCGCAGCGGTACCCGTCGTCCCCGGCGTGCCCGGCGATCTCCCGCATCCTGCCAGAGCCACGAGGGCTACAGCGAGGACGCCCACCCACATCCGCATCGCACGCTGTCGCTTGGCCTTCATGGCTCCTCCTATCCTCGAATCCCTTCACTTCCAGTGCACGGCTGCTGGGACGGTGAGGCTAGGGTCGAACGTCCGCCTTTCTTCGCCGAGCGGGCTTCCCGCCGGCGACGGCGTGCTCGTGGTGCTCGGCGTGGGGCGGCGCCACCCCACCGTAACGGCGCGGGTTGTCGGCGAGTGGCGCTACTTTTTCGCCTTGTCCCCGGCGTCGCTGGAGAGCGCGGCGATGAAGGCCTCCTGGGGGACCTCGACGCGCCCGACCATCTTCATCCGCTTCTTGCCTTCCTTCTGCTTCTCGAGCAGCTTGCGCTTGCGGCTGATGTCGCCGCCGTAGCACTTGGCGAGCACGTCCTTGCGGATCGCGCGGATGTTCTCGCGGGCGATGATCCGCGAGCCGATCGCGGCCTGGATCGGCACCTCGAACTGCTGTCGCGGGATGAGCTCTTTGAGCTTGGTCGCCATCATGACGCCGTACGCGTACGCCTTGTCCTTGTGGACGATCGCCGAAAAGGCGTCGACGGGCTCGCCCTGCAGCAGGATCTGGACCTTGACGAGGTCGGCGACCTGCTCGCCGTCGGGTTCGTAGTCCAGCGAGGCGTACCCACGCGTCCGCGACTTCAGCTGGTCGAAGAAGTCGAAGACGATCTCCGCGAGCGGCAGCGTGTAGCGCATCTCGACCCGGTCCTCGGACAGGTAGTCCATGCCGCGCAGCTGTCCGCGCTTCTGCTGGCAGAGCTCCATGATCGCCCCGACGAACTCGCTCGGAGCGAGGATCGTCGCGCGGACGATCGGCTCGCTCACCGAGGCGATCTTGCCTTCGGGGTACTCGCTCGGATTGGTGACGTGAACCTCGGAGCCGTCATCCATCGTCACGTCGTAGACGACGTTGGGCTGGGTCGAGATGAGGTCGAGGTTGAACTCCCGCTCGAGCCGCTCACGGACGATCTCGAGGTGGAGCAGGCCGAGGAAGCCACACCGGAAGCCGAAGCCGAGCGCGGCCGACGTCTCCGGCTCGTAGACGAGTGCCGCGTCGTTGAGCTTGAGCTTGTCGAGGGCGTCGCGCAGGTCTGGGTAGTCGGACCCGTCGAGCGGATACAGGCCGGAGAAGACCATCGGTTTCGGGTCGCGGTACCCGCCGAGCGACTGCCCGGCCGGCTTGCTCGCATTGGTCACCGTGTCACCGACGCGGGACTGACGCACGTCCTTGACGCCCGTGATGAGGTAGCCGACCTCGCCCACGCCGAGCCCCTTCGAGGGGATCGGCTCGGGGCTGATGACGCCGATCTCGAGCAGCTCGTGCGTGGCCTTGGTCGACATCATCACGATGCGCTCGCGTGGGTTGAGGTTGCCGTCGACGACTCGGACGTAGGTGACGACGCCGCGATAGGTGTCGTAGACGGAGTCGAAGATCATCGCCCGGGCCGGGGCGTCCGCGTCACCGACTGGGTGCGGGATCTGGTCGACGATCTGGTCGAGCAGCGGTTCGACGCCCTCCCCGGTCTTGCCGGACACGCGGAAACAGTCGGCAGGGTCGCCACCGATGAGCTTGGCCAGTTCCTCGGCGTACTTCTCCGGCTGCGCTGCCGGAAGGTCGATCTTGTTGAGGACCGGGATGATCGTGAGATCGTTCTCCATCGCCAGGTAGAGGTTGGCGAGCGTCTGCGCTTCGATCCCCTGTGCGGCGTCCACGAGCAGCACGGCGCCCTCGCACGCGGCGAGGCTGCGTGACACCTCATAGGTGAAGTCGACGTGGCCGGGCGTGTCGATCATGTTGAGCGCGTAAGTCTGTCCATCGGCTTCCCAGGGCATCCGCACGGCCTGGCTCTTGATCGTGATGCCGCGCTCGCGCTCGATGTCCATCCGGTCGAGGTACTGCGCCCGCATCTGTCGCGCCTCGACGACGCCGGTCAGCTGGAGCATCCGGTCGGCGAGGGTGGACTTGCCGTGGTCGATGTGAGCGATGATGCAGAAGTTGCGGATCAGGTCCGGCGGCGTTGCGTGGGGCGCCAACGCGGAGCGGGCCATGGGCGACACGGTGGAGAGAACCTCGCAGAGTTGGGTCTTGGGGGGCGGTGGGATCAGCCAATCCTCCCATGCTTTCCGAACCGCATTTTCACGTATGCCGCTGGGCTGGCTCCCACGGCCCGCGTGCCCTCACGCGCCCTCCCCGTCCCCCGCAACACACCCGCTTGCCGCGTGGTGGTGCCTGCTGCAGCACGGTCGAGCACTCGGCAAGCGGGTGTGTTGCGTCGAAAAGTGGTGGAGCCGGTCGACGTAGGCGTGACACGTTGGCTAGTGAACGACGCACCGACCCGGGAGGCAGCTCATGGAGACCCTCATCACCCGATCCGACGGCCGCGAGGACGGCGAGGAGTGGACCGAGAACTACGAGCGTCTTCCCGGCGGCGCCGGCATCTCGATCATCCTCGAGTCGACCACAAAGGAAGGCGTCGGGCCGAGGCTGCACCGGCATCCCTACGCGGAAACGTTCATCATCCGCCGCGGCTCGGCGACCTTCACCGTCGGTGTCGGCGAAGACGCGCGCCACATCACCGGCCGCGGTGGCCAGGTCCTCGTCGTCCCGGCGCAGACACCGCACCGCTTCCGGACCGGCCCCGAGGGCTACGAGGCCGTGCACATCCACGCCAACGACGAGTTCGTCACCGAATGGCTCGAGTGACCCACCCACCAACCCCTTCCGCAACACACCCGCTTATCGACTGCCCGGGCCTGCTGCAGTCGGCCTGAGCAGTCGACAAGCGGGTGTGTTGCGGGTGAGTCGGGGTCAGGTGGGGTAGACGAGGGCCGGGCCGATGACGCGGATGGCGACGTCGTCACCGCGCTGGAGCGGTGCGACCGTCCGCGCGAGGACCCGGATCGGGACGTCGCCGGACCGGACGGTCAGGCGGGCCAGGGCGTCGTGCCCGAAGAAGCTGACGTCATCGACATGGGCGCCCGTGGCTCCGCGCTCGACCCGGGCGTCGACCCGGATCTGCTCCGGGCGGACGACCGCGAGGACCGGGCCGTCGGCAGGCAGCACGCTGCCGTGGATCGGGAGCCGGCCGAGGACCGTGTCGACCGTGTGGCCGGCCTTGGTGCCGGGCAGCTCGACGAGGTCACCGACGAAGCGGGCGACATCGAGGTCGGTGGGTCGGTAGTAGACCTCCGTCGGGCTGCCGTGCATGACGAGCCGGCCCGCCTCCATCACGGCGACCGAGTCGGCCATGGACAGGGCCTCCTCCTGGTCGTGCGTCACGATGATCGCCGTGGCGTCGATGGCCCGCAGCACCTGGCTCACCTCGTCGCGGACCTGTGCACGCAGGCCGGCGTCGAGGGCGGAGAACGGCTCGTCGAGGACCACGACGCGGGGGCTGGGGGCGAGCGCCCGCGCCAGGGCGACCCGCTGCTGCTGCCCGCCGGAGAGCTGGTCGGGCCGGCGCGTGCCGAGTCCTCCGAGCCCGACGAGCTCGAGCATCTCGTCGACGCGTCGCCGGCCCTGACCCGAGCGGGGCAGCCCGTAGCCGATGTTCCGGGCGACGTCGAGGTGCGGGAAGAGCGCGCCCTCCTGCGGCACGACGGCCACGCCGCGCCGCTCGGGCGGGACGACGGTGAGCTCGTCCACGACCGCGCGACCGTCGATCTCGACCCGGCCGCGGTCGGGACGGATGAACCCGGCAACGATCCGCAGCAGCGTGGTCTTGCCGCAACCGGATGGACCGAGGACCGCCGTCAGTTCACCCGAGGACACGGTGAGGTCCACGTCGGTCAGCGCAGTCGTCGAGCCGAAGGCCTTCGACACGCCCGAGAGCTTCACTTCACTCACAGGTCCTCCGTTGCGGTGAATCGTCCTTGCGCCCGCATGAGCCACAGCGTGGGCAGCACGGCGAGCAGGACGAGGGCGAGCGCATACGGCGCGGCAGCGGCGTAGGCGGCGACTCCGGTCTCGGTCCACAGGCTCGTGGCCAAGGTGTTGGCGCCGGTCGGGCGCAGGAGCAGCGTCGCGGGCAGCTCCTTCATGATCGTCAGCAGGACGAGGGCGGTCCCGGCGGCGATACCCGGGGCGGCGAGCGGGATCGTGACCCGGCGCAGGACCGCCAGCGGTGAGCTGCCGAGGGACCGGGCGACCTCCTCGATGCGCGGCGAGCTCATCGCGACGGCGCCTCGCACGGCCCCGATGCCGGCAGGCAGGAAGAGGACGGCATAGGCAATGAGCAGCAGCGGCGTCTGCTGGTAGATCGGTTGGGCGACGCGAACACCGAAGAAGACGAGGGCGAGGGCGACCACGATGCCGGGCAGGGCATGGCCCGCCCAGGTCGCGGTCTCGATGACGGCGCTCGATCGGCTGCGGTGCCGCGCGACGAGCACCCCGATGGGGATGGCGAAGGCCATCGTCGCGGCGGCGCCGAGGACGGCCAGGAACAGGGTCGTGCCGGTGCTCGTGAGCAGCCGCTCGGTGTCGATGCCGGCGGACAGGCCGGTGGCGAACCAGTAGAGCAGCGACGCGACCGGGAAGACCAGGGCGACGACGAGAACGGCGCCGACGGCCACCGACGCAACCGGCCCCAGCGAGCCGAGCCGATGCAGCTCCGGGCGCCTCGAGACCCCACCACCGAGCCGGGTCTGCTCGACCGGCCGGCGGGTCCACCGCTCGCCCACGGCGATGATGACGGTGATGACCACCAGCAGCGTCGACAGGACCGCCGCCGGCGTCCGGTCGAAGGTCGCGGTGTAGGAGGTGTGGATGACCCGGGTGAACACGTCGTACTGCAGGATCGACACCGCCCCGAAGTCACTGAGCGTGTACAGCGCCACGAGCAGGCCACCTGACGCCGCCGCCGGCCAGACCTGCCGTGCCGTCACCGTCCAGAAGGTGCGCCACGCAGAGCGTCCCAGGCTCCGGGAGACCTCCTCCTGCGCCGGGTCCACCGCCCGCATCGCCGCCATGACCGGCAGGTACACGTAGGGAAACGTACAGGCGGTCAGGACGATGGTCGCTCCGAGGAACCCGCGCGCCCACGGCACCGCAGCCACCCAGGCGAACGCGGCGACATAGCTAGGGATCGCCAGCGGCAGCGGCGCCAGCACGGCAAAGACTCGACGACCGGGCATCGCCGTGCGGGTCACGAGCGCGGCCAGACCGATCCCGATGACGAGGCAGAGCCCGGTGACGACGACGGCCAGGCCCAGGCTGCGGCCGATGAGCGCGAGCGTGCCGGGACGGGTGAGGATCTCGAGGATCCGGTCCGGCCCCGCCTCGAAGGTACGGACCAGCAGGTAGCCGAGCGGCAGGACGGCGAGGGCAGCGCCCGCGAGGGCCGGGACGACGAGCCACCACGGGGGGCGCCCGTGGCCCTCTCGACCGGGAGCAGCGTCGACCGGGCCGGTGGCCGGATCGGCCACCGGTCGCTCGGTCGTCGTCAGCTCGCTCAGGTCAGTCCCACCTCGTTCAGCATGGCCAGGGTCGTCTCGAGGGAGTCGAGCTCGTTGAGGTCGATGCTCGACTTCTCCAGCTCGGCGAGCGGCGGCAGGTCGTGCTTCGAGGTGATGCCCTCGATGACGGGGTACTCGGCGGTCTCATCGGCGAAGTACTGCTGCGCCTCATCCGACAACAGGTAGTTCACCGCCTTCTCAGCGGCTGCCTTCTGGTCGGTGCCCTTGAGGATCCCAACGCCGGCCACGTTGATCAGCGCGCCCGGGTCGTCGGCACCAAGGAAGTGGATCTGGGCCGTGACCGCGTCGGCGCCCTTCTCGGCGACCCGCTCGTACCAGTAGTAGTGGTTGATCAGGCCCAGCGCGACCTCGCCCTTGTCGACACCATCGAGGATCAGGACGTTGTTGTCGTACTTGCGCGGCTCGTTCGCCTTGAACTTCGTCAGCCACTCCTTGGCGCCGTCCTCGCCCTTGGCCACGCGCAGCGCGGTGACGAAGGCCTGGAAGGACGCGTTGGCCGGCGCGTAGCCGATCTTGCCCTTGTACTTCGGGTCGAGGACGGCATCGACGGAGGTCATCTGCTCGACCTCCGGAGCCTGCTGCGGGTTGAACGCGATGACGCGCGCCCGAGCTGACGTCCCGACCCACAGACCGCCCGGATCCGCGAAGCCGTCGATCACCTGCTCGGACGCCGCCGGGTCGAGCGGCTCGAGCCGGCCGGCCTTCGCCAGCGCGCCGAGCGCACCGGCGTCCTGACTGAAGAACAGGTCCGCCTTGGTGGCCTCTCCTTCCTCGAGCAGCTGCGCCGCGAGCTCGCTCGAGCCCGCGTAGCGCACCCCGACCTTGACACCGGTCTGCTGCTCGAGGTCCTCCAGCACACCCGCGACGAGGGACTCGCTCCGGCCGCTGTAGATGACCAGGTCCGCACCCTCGGTCGTGTCGGTCGGGCCGTCGCTGCCGCCGCACGCTGCGGCACCAAGAACGGCGAGCGCCGCGACGGACGCGCTGAGGAAACGGCGAAGGTGCACGTGCTGCTCCTGCCCATAGGGGTCAAGTTAGGACATGCTTACCTTAGGGCACCCCGAGTGGTGCCCTGACACCTGTTCTTCAAAGCGGAACAACCCTCCGGCCTGGGGCGCCGACCATCACTCATTACCGTTGGCCCCATGTCGTCAACCCTGGCGCGGATCAAAACTGCACTGCGCAGCCTCACCCGAGCAACGACGAAGCGGGGCGGGGCACCCGCCCGGCGGCATCCGTCGGAAGCGAGCCCAGCGGCATACGCCCCCTATCTGGGAGACGCGACGACGCTGCCCGACATGACGTACGCGCCGAATCCCGACGGTGCGCCGGACCCGGGTGAGATCGTCTGGGCGTGGGTGCCGTACGAGGAGGACCACGCCCGCGGCAAGGACCGTCCCGTCCTCGTCATCGGGCGCGAGGGGAACCTGCTCATCGGGCTGCAGCTGACGAGTCAGGACCACGACCGGGACGAGGACCAGGAGCGCCGCGCCGGTCGCGAGTGGATCGACATCGGGACCGGGGCGTGGGACCACCGCGGACGCTCGAGCGAGGTGCGCGTCAACCGCCTGCTTCGGCTCGACCCGGCGTATGTGCGCCGGGAGGGCGCCGTCCTGTCACTCAACCGCTACAAGGACGTCATCGCAGCCGTGCGCACCCACTACAGCTGAGCGGGTACGCACTGAGCCCCCCGCCCGATCGGGCGAGGGGCTCGGTGAAACGTTCGATGATCGCGTCAGAGGGACGCAGCCTTCTTGGCCATGGCCGACTTCTTGTTGGCGGCCTGGTTCTTGTGGATGACACCCTTCGACACGGCCTTGTCGAGCTTCTTCGAGGCGGTCTTCAGGGCGTCGGCGGCGGCGTCCTTGTCACCGGAGGCGGCAGCCTCGCGGAACTTGCGGACCCACGTGCGAAGCTCGCTCTTTACCGCCCGGTTGCGCTCGGTGCGCTTCTGGTTGGTCTTGATGCGCTTGAGCTGCGACTTGATGTTTGCCACGTGACGTACTTTCTTGGTCGGAATGGTTGCCGTTAGAGGGCGGCAAAGCTGCTCGGGACCGGGCGTGGGGCACCCTTGCGTGAGCTGCTCTGGATTGCTGCATGCATACGCGCACGACCTGAGCGCGCACGCAAGGCACAAAGTTACCAGCGGCTCAGCGCCGCCTCCAAACTGGCCGAGCCAGACGAGGCCGTATGCCGCTGGGCCCGGTCACTGCGCCGCGCGGGCTCGGGTGATGGTGAGGATCGCCCGCTCCACCGCGTACACGGGATCGCGCCCGCCACCCTTGACCTCGAAGTCGGCCGCCGCCACGGCCTGCACGGCGACCGCAAGCCCCTCGGGGCTCCAGTGCGTCACGGCACGACGGGCCCGGTCGACCTGCCAGGGCGCCAGGCTCAGGCTCTTGGCGACCTGCGCGGAGCTGCCCCGCCCCGCGGAGCCGACCTTGATGAGCTGGCGCAACTGGGAGGCGAGCACCGCAACGATGGGCACCGGGTCGAGACCGCTGGCGATGGCATGGCGCAGCAGCCGAAGCGCCTCCCCGGCCTGGCCGGCGATCGCCGCGTCCGCGACACGGAAGCCGCTCGCTTCCACCTTGCCGCCGTGGTAGGTGTCCACGATCGCGTCATCGACGGTGCCCTCGGTGTCCGCGATGAGTTGGCTGCACGCCGCTGCGAGCTCGCGCACGTCCTTGCCGACCGCCTCGACGAGGGCGCGGACACCGTCGCTCGTGATCCTGCGTCGCGCCTGGGCGAACTCCTTCGTGACGAAGTCCGACTTGTCCCGGTCGGACTTGATCGCCGGGCACTCGATGAGCTTCGCCTGCTGCTTCTTGAGGGTGTCGAGGACCTTCTTGCCCTTCATCCCGCCGCCGTGGGTCACGACGAGGGACACGTCCTCGAGCGGCGCTCCCAAGAGAGAGAGCAGGTCGACCTGGAGCTCGTCCGGCGACTCGTGCAGCCCCTTGACGACGATGCACTTCGTCCCGCCGAAGAGGGACGGGCTTGCATGGAGGATGAGCGAACCGGGCTCGTAGCCGGCGGCCTCGACCCGGATCACCTCGGCGCCCGACGCCTTGGCGTCCGTAACGACGCTCGCGACCGCCCGCTCGACGAGCACGTCCTCGGGTCCGCTCACGAGGACGAGGGAGGGAACGGCCGTTTCGGTCATGGCGCCAACCCTGCCATGCGGTTCAGACACTCCGACATCCCCGGTCACCGGGTTGGCCGATTCACGGGTCGCGATGCCGACCAACCCGAACGGGACGCAGGCTGCCCACGACCAGGACGACGCCGACGGCGGCGAGGATGGGGCCGATCACCGCCCAGAGCCTGACACCCGACATGCCGCTCCCGCCGATCCAGCCCATCCCCTGACCGAACCAGACGAGCCCGAGGACGACGAAGACGGCGCCCAGCACCAGCCCTACCATGCGACTCATGGTCCGCCTCCATTCCCGGAGGTCGGATGCCTCCGACTCCCCCAGCGTAAGTCAGTGTGATATCAGTCACTCGATCCGCACTTCACAGCAGACGATGGCCGCCGTCGAACGGTTCATGACCGAAGACCTGTCCGATGGTGCGCAGCAGGTTGTCGTGGTTGACCGGCTGTGAGAGCACCGGGGGTTGGAGGCGCCGTCAGTCGAACAGCTGGCCCGTGGCCAGGGTGAGGCCGAGCTGGTCCGCCCTGGCCGCGATGGCCGCCTCGGGAAGCTCGAAGTGGTCCACGAGCTCGTCCAGGAGCATCCCCGACTCGGCTGCGTCCCGGAGCTCCTCGTCCTGCTCGTCGGTCCACGCGTGGCCGCTCGTCACCCCGCTCCTCGCGGAGTCCGCGACCGGCGGTGGCGGTGCGACCGGCCGCGGGTGCTCGGTCCCGTCCTGATCGGTGCGGGCCCCGGTCAGTGAGCGCAGAACCGGTTCCTCCACGGTCAGCGGCGCGGGGGCTGTCTCGTCCAGCCGCGTCAGCGCCGCGAGGACCATCCCCTTGTCGGTCGTCGGCCAGAAGGGCGGCAGGGACCGCTGGAGGAAGCCGGCGTATCGCGCCGACATCATCCGCGAGTCGAGGAACGCGACGACGCCGCGGTCGTCGCCCCGGCGTACTAGACGACCGGCGCCCTGTGCGAGACGCAGCGCGGCGTGCGTGGCCGAGACAGCCATGAAGCCGTTGCCGCCCATCCGCGCGATGGCCTGCGAGCGCGCCGACGCGAGCGGGTCGTCGGGGCGTGGGAACGGGATGCGGTCGATGATGACGAGCTGGCAGGACGAGCCCGGCACGTCCACCCCTTGCCAGAGGGTGAGCGTGCCGAAGAGGCACGTGCGCGGATCGCGGGCGAACTGGCGCACGAGCGTGGAGATCTGGTCCTCGCCCTGGCACAGGATGGGGATGTCGTCACCCAGGCGCGCCCGCATCACCTCGGCCGCGGTCTGCGCCGCCCGGGTGGACGAGAAGAGCCCGAGAGTGCGTCCGCCGGCGGCGCGGACGAGCTGCTCGATCTCGTCCAGGCTCTCGTCGCTCGCGCCGTCCCGCCCGGGCGGGGGCAGGTGGGCTGCGACATAGGCGATGGCCTGCTTCGGGTAGTCGAAGGGGCTGCCCACGTCCAGCCCACGCCAGGCCGGCGCGCCCTCGCCTCGCAGCCCGATCGTGCCGGCCACGGCGTCAAAGGTCCCGCCGAGCTCGAGGGTGGCGGACGTCAGGACGACGGTGCGGTCGCTGAAGATCTTGTCGCGCACGAGCATGGCCACGCTCATGGGCGCCACATGGAGGACCGGCCCGCGCCGTGGGTCCTGGCCGAGCCAGACGACGTCGAGCTCGCGCTCCTCGAGGATCCGCTCGGCGTTCTCGTGGACCTCCTCGACAGCGGCTCGCGCCACCTGCTGTGCACCGTCGGCGTCCTGTCCTGGTGTCGGCTTGAGATCGGACTGGACGACGCGCGCCGAGTCGCGGATGCGCGCCAGCGCGAGGGACACCGAGTCGGGCAGGCCAAGCAGCCGGCCTTCCTCCATCGGCTCGAGGGCCGACGCGAGCAGGTCACCCGCCTCGTCGAGCGGCTGGGTGTTCTCCGAGAGGCGACCGGTCTTCTTCGCCGCGGTCTTGACCATCGCTCCGGTGAGCTCATCGGTGATCGTCGCGGTGACCCGGTCGACGAGCTCATGGGCCTCGTCGATGACGAGCAGGTCGTGCTCCGGGAGCATCTGGCGTCCCTCGAACGCGTCGATCGCCATGAACGAGTGGTTCGTGACGATGACGTCGACTTCCTTGGCCGCCGCCCTGGCCCGCTCGACGAAGCACTCGGCGACGAAGGGGCACTTGCTGCCCAGGCACTCGTGCGCCGAGACGGAGACCTGGCGCCAAGCCCTTTCCGGCACCCCTGGCACGAGCTCGTCCCGGTCACCCGACTCGGTCTCGGACGCCCACGCCCGCAGGCGGACGACCTCCTGTCCGAGCCGTCCGGCGCTCGCGTCGACCGCTGCGACGGAGAGCAACCCGTCATCCTCGTCCGGGAACCCGCCCTCGATCTTGTTGACGCACACGTAGTTGCGGCGCCCCTTCACGAGGGCATAGGTCGGGCGCCTGCCGAGGAGGGGCTCCAGAGCGGTCGCCACACGAGGCATGTCGCGGTCGACGATCTGTGCCTGGAGTGCCAGCGTGGCCGTCGCCACGACGGCGGGCCGCCCTGTGTCGAAGGCATGAGCTACCGCAGGCACGAGATAGGCCAGGGACTTGCCGGTCCCGGTGCCGGCCTGGACGAGGAGGTGCTCCTCCCGCTCGATCGCCGCGGTGACGGCTCGCGCCATCTCCACCTGCCCCGGGCGCTCTGTCCCGCCAACCGCGGCGACGGCTGCATGCAGGAGCTGGTCGAGCGTCGGTCGCGGGGCCATTGGCTCAGGGTATTCCGACCCACTCGGACTTCGCCCACGGCTCTCCGCCACTGTGGAGAACACGCCGCGAGCCGCAAAGGTGCGGTTGGATCGGAGCATGACCACCACGCCGTTTCCCTCAGACCTCGACATCGCCTCCGCGGCAACCCTGCGGCCGATGGACGAGATCGGCGCCCAGCTCGGCATCTCGCCGGAGCACCTCGAGCCCTACGGCCGGGACGTCGCCAAGATCGACCTCGCGTTCCTCGACGAGCCAGCCCAGCGGCATACGGCATCGGCTGGAAAGTACGTCGTCGTCACGGCAGTGACGCCGACACCCCTCGGTGAGGGCAAGACGACCACGTCGGTGGGCCTGGCCCAGGGCCTCCAGCGCCTCGGGAAACGGGCGGTCGTCGCGCTACGCCAGCCATCGATGGGCCCGACATTCGGGATCAAGGGCGGCGCCGCCGGCGGCGGGTACAGCCAGGTCGTCCCGATGGAGCGGCTCAACATGCACCTCACGGGCGACTTCCACGCCATCACCGCAGCGCACAACCTGCTCGCCGCGATGGTCGACAACCATCTGCACCAGGGCAACGCCCTCGGCATCGACGTCCGCAACATCACCTGGCGCCGGGTCCTCGACGTCAACGACCGATCGTTGCGCAACGTCGTCATCGGCCTGGGAGCCCGTGAGGACGGTGTGCCGCGCGAGACCGGCTTCGACATCACGGCCGCCAGCGAGATCATGGTGCTGCTCACGCTCGCCAAGTCGCTCTCCGACCTGCGGCAGCGTCTCGGCCGCATCGTCATCGGCTACACCACCGAGGGCAAGAGCGTCACCGCCGAGGACCTCGGCGCCGCGGGGGCGATGGCCGCGATGCTCAAGGACGCGATCAAGCCGAACCTACTGCAGACCCTCGAGGGCGGTCCCGCCATCATCCACTGCGGCCCGTTCGGCAACATCGCGACCGGCACCTCATCGGTCACCGCCGATCTCATCGCCATCCAGGGCAGCGACTACGCCATCACCGAGGCCGGGTTCGGCGCGGACATGGGCGCTGAGCGGTTCTTCAACGTCAAGTGCCGCGTGAGCGGGCTCAAGCCCGACGTCGCGGTCATTGTCGTCACGGTGCGTGCGCTCAAGTCGCACTCGGGCAACTACCTCATCCGGCCCGGCAAGCCGCTGCCTCCCGGCCTGCTCGACGAGAATCCCACTGACGTCCAGGCCGGGCTGCCCAACCTGCGCAAGCACATCGAGATCGTGCGCAGGTTCGGCGTGCAGCCGGTCGTCGCGATCAACGCCTTCCCACAGGACCACGACTCCGAGCACGACGTGATCCGGCGCTACTGCAACGGCATCGGGGTGCGCAACGCCGTGACCAGGCACGTGGCCGAGGGCGGCGCCGGTGCCATCGAGCTGGCCGAGGTCGTCATGGAGGCGGCCCGGGAGCACACGAGCTTCGAGTTCCTCTATCCACTCGACCTGCCGCTGGAGCAGAAGATCGAGGCCATCGCGATGCAGATCTACGGGGCGGACGGCATCGACGTGAGCCCGGCAGCGGCGAGGGCCCTGCGGGACTACGAGCGCCTCGGCTTCGGTGGCCTGCCGGTCGTCATCGCCAAGACGCACCTGTCGATCTCCTCGGATCCGACGCTCAAGGGTGCGCCGCGGGGCTGGCGGATGCCGGTGCGCGAGGTGCGAGCGGCGGTCGGCGCCGGCTACGTCTACGCCATCTGCGGCGAGATGCGGACCATGCCCGGCCTGTCCGCCGCCCCGAACGCCCAGCGGATCGACGTGGATGCGGAGGGCAACATCACCGGCCTGAGCTGACCGCCACGGGCTCCGTAGAGTCGAGCCATATCGCCCGCGAGTCACCCGCCCATCAGAACCATCGCTGTCGTGGGAGCCGGGGCCATGGGCGCGATGTACGCGGACCACTTCAGCAGGGCGGGCTTCCGCACTCTCCTCGTGGCGCACGGTCACCGCCCAGCCCGGTTGCGCGGCCAACCGATCCGCGTCAACGGCCACACCCTGGACGCCGAGGTGGTCGATCCCCTCGACGCCCAGTGGGAGGCGAGTGCGCCCGTTGGCCTCGTCATCGTCGCCGTCAAGCACCGCCAGCTGCCGGATGCCGTCGAGCTGGTCCGATCCCTCGTCTCGAGGGACACGACGGTGCTGTCCGTCCTCAACGGTCTCGACAGCGAGGAGACCATCCTGCGCGGCCTCCGCCAGCCCGGCCCGACAGGAGTGCGTCCAGCGATGGAAGTGGCCGATGAGCAGGTGCCCTTGTGCATCGCGTTGGCGATGGATGCCGAGCGCGAGGGCAACGAGGTCCGCTACACCCAGGCCGGGCGCCTCGTCTTCGGGCACCGGCACCTCATGGCGAGCGACGAGGCCGGACCTGACTGCCGACTCGAGTCAGTCCGGGACGCACTCACCCGAGCCGGGCTCGAGTGGTCCGCCCCGGACGACATGCCCCACGAGCTGTGGTGGAAGTTCATGGTCAACGTCGGGATCAACCAGCCGTCTGCGGTGCTGCGGGCACCCTACGGCGCCTTCGCGCGGCCCGGTCCTGCACGCGATCTCATGACGGCTCTCATCGAAGAGGTGCGCGCGGTGGCCGCGGCCGAGGGGGTGGAGCTCACCGAAGCGGACGTGTCGCGCTGGCACGCCGTCCTCTCCGGGCAGCCGTCTGACGGCATGACCTCCATGCATCAGGACGTGCTCGCGGGTCGCCCGACTGAGGTCGACATCTTCGCCGGTCGCGTCGTCTCCCTCGGACGCCAGCACGGCATCCCAGTGCCGTACAACCAGACGATGCTGTGGATCCTCCACGCACTCGACGGAGCCGCGGGCGCGAGCGCGTGACAGCCAGCCGACGGAACCAGGTCAGGGTCGGCCGTCCGTGACGAGGGGCGCGCCATCGATCCGGCGCGCCATGAAGACGTCGTCGCGGTACTCGTCGCCCTCGAGCCAGATGGCGCCGGGGATCCGACCGACCTCGACCCATCCGGCCCGCTCGTAGAAGTCACCGAGCCCGAGGCCGCTGCGATAGTCGAGGATCAGGAGGTTGACGTCGGGGAGGGCCCGCCGAGCGATCCCGACCATTCCGGCGAGGAGCAGGGCGCCCCAGTTCCGACGCTGGGCTGTTGGGTCGATCATGAGCCGCTTGAGCCAGGCGACGTGGGCGAAGCCCGGCTCTCGGGTGTACTCCCAGAAGCCGAAGCCGCACAGCGTGCCGTCCGGCTTGCGCAGCCCGATGAGCAGCGACTTCCCCGCACGCACGAGCTCGGCATGCTTCTCGAACGCCGCGCGGACCCGCGCGACGGGCGCCCCGGGGAGGAAGCCCACCGCTCCCCCAGCGTCGTTGACCCGGCACCACAGGTCGACGAACTCGTCCACCTCAGTGCGGTCGAGGTCGACCACCCCGACGTCCGGCAGTCTGAGGATGATGTCCGGCTCGTCCTCGGGGAAGTGCGGGTGGACCTCTCGGCCCACCTCGACGAGACCGGCAGCGAGGGCGGTCGCGAGCGACGCGCCGTTGACCGGGGCGATCGCCGCGCGGACCGGTAGGTCGGGCCGGTGCTCGGCCGCCCAGTTCACGACCCCGCGCGCGAGCTCGCGGCCGAGCCCCCGTCCCAGTGCCGCGAACTCCAACCGGTAGTACAGGTTGAGGTGCGGCTCGCCACGGTCGCGGATCACGCGCAACCCGGCCCATCCGATGACCTCCCCGGTGGCCAGCTCCTGGGCCGGCGCGTAGTCGATCCCTTCGGCCCGCCATCGCTCGAGGGATGCGGCGAAATGCTCCCCGCACTGCTGCACCGTCGCCATGGCGGCTGGCTTGTGCACGTAGGTGCGCGGGTCGGTGTGCAGCCGCACGTAGTCCGCCAGGTCCTCCTCGACCGGCCGCCTCAGCCCGAGGCGCGGGGTGTTGATCCACGTGGTCGCTGCGTCGACGACTGATGGGCGTGTCATGTCCAAGGCCATCCGTGCATCCTCTCCGACGGGACCGACAACGACAGTGAGGGGCCAGCCAGGGTCAAAGTGCGGGAGGCGCCCCACGTAGCGGTATGCCGCTGAGCCGGCTCAGCGGCATACGACCCCTTGGTGGGTGGCTCAGGCGACGACGAAGTCAGACAAGTCCGCCTCGACGGACGGCGTCACCCGGGCGCGCACCCGCGTGCCGTCCTCGACGTGCTCGCTCTCGAGGATCTCGCCCTCCTCGTGGATCTTGGAGAGCAGGTCGCCACGGTCGTAGGGCACGAGCGCCTCGACCTCGATGTCCGGCTTCGGCAGCTCGCGTGCGATGAGCTCGCGCAGCTCGGCGATCCCCTCGCCGGTGCGGGCGGACACGGCGATCGAGTGCTTCTCGTGGCGGCGCAACCGGGTAAGGACCGCGGGATCCGCGATGTCCGCCTTGTTGATGACGATGATCTCCTTGATGTCGTCGCCACCGACGTCGGCGAGCACCTCACGTACCGCGGAGATCTGGCCCTCGGGATCGGGGTGCGAGCCGTCGACGACGTGGAGGAGCAGGTCCGCGTCGCCGACCTCCTCGAGGGTCGAGCGGAACGCCTCGACGAGCTGGTGCGGCAGGCTGCGCACGAAACCGACGGTGTCGACGAGCGTGTAGACCCGCCCGTCCTGGGTCTCGGCGCGGCGGACTGTCGGGTCGAGGGTGGCGAAGAGCTGGTTCTGCACGAGCACGCCCGCGCCGGTGAGGCGGTTGAGCAGCGAGCTCTTGCCGGCGTTGGTGTAGCCGGCGATCGCGACGCTCGGGATGCCGCCCTCGCGGCGGCCCTGGCGCTTCGTGTCGCGCGTCGTCTTCATGCCCTTGATGTCGCGACGCAGCTTGGCGATCTTCGTGTTGATGCGGCGACGGTCGAGCTCGATCTTCGTCTCACCCGGGCCTCGCGAGCCGATGCCCTCACCACCGGCGACGCGGCCACCGGCCTGCCGGGACATCGACTCACCCCAACCACGCAGGCGCGGGAGGAGGTACTGGAGCTGCGCGAGCTCGACCTGGGCCTTGCCTTCCCTGCTCTTCGCGTGCTGGGCGAAGATGTCGAGGATCAGGGCCGTCCGGTCGATGACCTTGATCTTGACGACGTCCTCGAGGGCGCGCCGCTGGCTGGGGGCGAGCTCGCCGTCGGCGATCACGGTGTCCGCACCCTCCGCGATGACGATGTCGCGCAGCTCGATCGCCTTGCCCTTGCCGAGGTAGGTCGCGGGGTCGGGCCGCTGGCGGCGCTGGATGACGCCGGCCAGGACCGTGGACCCGGCAGTCTCGGCGAG
Source organism: Intrasporangium sp. (assembly GCF_036566125.1). Classification (GTDB taxonomy): domain Bacteria; phylum Actinomycetota; class Actinomycetes; order Actinomycetales; family Dermatophilaceae; genus Intrasporangium. Next base: position 45,494 of record NZ_DATCWX010000255.1, on the reverse strand, counting down.
GGCGGCGAGCTCGCGGAGCGAGTTCTCAGCGTCCTCGGCCGTGCCCTCGGTCCAGACGCCGGCCAGGACAACCCGCTCGAGGCGGAGCTGGCGGTACTCGACCTCGGTGATGTCCTCGAGCTCGGTGGACAGTCCTGCGACGCGCCGTAGTGCGGCGCGCTCCTCCCGGTCCAGCTGGTCGCCGTCAAAGCGGCCGTATGCCGCTGAGTCGGCCTCCAGCCCCTCGTCGGCGAGCGCTTCGGCCTGGGTCGCAAACAGGTCTTCGGCTGTGGATGGCTTGGTGCTGTGGCTTCGTGTCATGTTCCTCATAGGGTCCCATTTCCACAACGACGGCGGCGACACATTTGTGCCCGTGCCCGGCGAAGTACGGTTGCCGGTGATGAGCGAGCGCCCAGATCACTACTTCAGCGCCGATCCGGCCTCACCCGAGGAGCGGCAGCAGATCCGGGTCCGGCTAGACGGTCGCGACCTCACCCTGACGACCGCCCGCGGCGTCTACTCCCCCGGTCGGCTGGACCCGGGCACGGCGGTCCTTCTCTCGGGGGCTCCCGACCCCAGCCCGACCGGCCACCTGCTCGACCTCGGGTGCGGCTGGGGTCCGATCGCGATCACCCTCGCGCTGCGTTCTCCCGGTGCCCAGGTCTGGGGAGTCGACGTGAACCGCCGGGCCCTGCAGCTGGCGGCTCACAACGCCGACGTGGCGGGAGTCAGCAACGTCACCTTCTGCGAGCCGGACGAGGTGCCGGCCGATGTCCGTTTCGAGACGATCTGGTCCAACCCCCCGATCCACGTCGGCAAGGCTGCCCTGCACGCCCTGCTCCAGCGGTGGCTGCCACGACTGGCCGATGACGGCGTGGCACACCTCGTCGTCCAGAAGCACCTCGGCTCGGACTCCCTGCAGAAGTGGATCAACGCGCAGGACTGGGGACTGGCCTGCACGCGGGTCTCCTCGTCGAAGGCCTTCCGGATCCTCGAGGTCCGGCGCACCTGAGCCGGCCCTCGAGACTCGAGCCAGCGCTATCCAGCATTACCCGGCGCTACCCAGTGATCGCCTCGAGGGCCTCGATGAGCCGATCGACGTCCTCGTCGTCGGTGTACGGGGCGAGCCCGGTCCGCACTCCGCCGCCGTCGCCGAGACCGAGGGCGCGTGAGCACTCGATGGCGTAGAAGTTGCTCGCCGGGGCGTTGATGCCCTTGTCCGCCAAGGCGCTCCGCACCTCTTGGGGATCCTTCCCGTCGACGGTGAACAGCAGCGTGGGCGTGCGCACCGCGGCGTTGCTGTGGACGCGGACACCGGGCATCGCCCGGACAGCAGTCTCGAGTCGCTCAGCGAGCCGGTCCTCGTGCTCCTCGAGCGCGCGCAGGCTCGCGACGAGGCGCCCCCGCCGGTCGGACCGGTCAGCCCGCTCGTCAGCCCAGTCGGCCGTCGCGAGGCCAGCGAGGAACTCGACCGCCGCCGTTGTGCCGGCCATGAGCTCGTAGGGCAGCGTTCCCAGCTCGAACCGCTCGGGGACGTCGTCGGAGGACGGCAGCAGCTTGTCCATCTCCAGCGTCGCGAGCAGAGCGGGGTCGGCCGACACGACACCGCAATGCGGTCCGAGGAACTTGTATGGCGAGCACGACCAGAAGTCGGCGCCGAGGGCCGGGCGGTCGACGAGCACGTGCGCCGTGGCGTGGACACCGTCGACCCAGTAGAGGGCACCGGCATCGTGGACGACCTCGGCGATCTCGGCGACGGGCGGCCTCGTGCCGATGAGGTTGGAGGCGCCGGTCGTCGCGACGAGGCGGGTCCGGTCGGAGAGCTGGGCCGCGACGGCGTCGACGGACAGCTCACTCGTCGTGGGGTCGAAGTCGACCCAGCGCACCGTCGCCCCGACCGCTGCGGCAGCCTGCACCCAGGGCCGGATGTTGGAGTCGTGGTCGAGCCGCGTCACGACGACCTCGTCCCCCGGGCGCCACGTCTTCGCCAGGGCGCGCGACAGGTCGTAGGTCAGGGCCGTCGCGCTGCGCCCGAGGATGACTCCCCCTGGGTCGCTGGCGAGCAGGTCGCCGAGAGCCGCTCGGCAGTCGGTGACGATCTGTTCCGCGCGTCGCTCAGCCGGGGTCACCGTGCCCCGATTGGCAACGGCGGACACCATCGTGTCGTGGACCGCCTTGGCCACCAGGTCGGGCGTCTGGCTACCGCCCGGACCATCGAAGTGGGCGGCTCCCTCGCGCAACGCGGGGAAGTGCGATCGGACGGCTGCGACGTCGTAGCTCATGCGCTCATGATCACAGAACCGGCCGGGAACCGGTCGCCGGGTCTACAGGGCGAACTCGCCGTCAGCGACCAGCAACGCCGGCCCAGCGAGCTCCACCCGGTTGCCCGGGAGCGGTGTGACGGTGAGCGTGCCACCCGGCACGTCGACCCGCCACGGCTTGAGGTCCTCCTCACCGGACCAGAACCGGGTCGCGAGCGCGGCAGCGGCCGCACCCGTGCCACAGGACCTGGTCTCGCCCACCCCACGTTCATGCACGCGCATCGCGATGTGCGACGGGCCGACCGCCTTGACGAACTCGACGTTGATCCCGGCGGGCTGGTCGGGCTGGACCTCCGGTGGCGTCGTGAGATCGAGGTTCTCCAGCTCGATGCCCTCGGGCAGCATGACGACGGCATGCGGGTTCCCGAGATCGAGGGTGAGCGCCGGCACCGGCTTGCCGTGCCGCGGTCGCACCATGATGTCGAAGCCGTCGCGACGGGCTCCCTGCTCGTCGCCGTACCGCCACGGACCCAGGTCCACCGCGAAGCCCTCAGGCACCACGCGGACGTGCTTGACGCCTGCCCGGGTCGCGATGTCGAACCGCTCGCCCTTCGCCAGCCCTTCCCGCACCAGGTAGGACGCGAAGACGCGGGTGCCGTTGCCGCACATCTCCGCCAACGAGCCGTCGGCGTTGCGGTAGTCCATGAACCACTCGGCCTCGCCGGCCTGCGCCCGGACGAGGTCCTCGGTGGCGTGGCGCGTCGGCATGATGCGGATGACGCCGTCCCCGCCGATCCCGGCCCTTCGGTCCGCCAAGCGCTGCACCTGCGCGGGCGTCAGCTCGAGCGTGCCGTCGGGGTCAGGCACGAGGACGAAGTCGTTCTCGGTGCCGTGCCCCTTCGTGAACCGCGTCATGACCGTCATTGTGCTGTATGCCGCTGAGCTCGCTCCTACAGGCCGCTTTCCTTGCGCTCGCACGCCCTTCCCCCGTCCAACGATCGAGTGAACAGCTTTTGGGACAAAAGCTGTTCACTCGATTGGTATGGGATGGGTCAGGCGTGGGTCTGCGCGGCTGGCTCGTGCGCGATGCGGGCCGCGTGCACCCGGGCATGGGCGATCGCCTCGGGTGTCGTCGTGAAGAGGTGCCGCTCATGGGCGAGCTCGTCGTAGACCCGCAGCTCGCGCAGCACCTTCTCGTGCTGCGGCTGGATGCCCGAGAGCATGACCGTGATGCCTTGGTCCTCGAGTCGCGAGATCGTGTCCGCGAGCACGGTCGCCCCGGTCGCGTCGATGACGGTGACCCTGGCCATGCGCAGGACCACCACGCGAACGTCGCTGACGTTGGCCAACTCCAGCAGGAAGTCGTGGGCCGCGGCGAAGAACAGCGGACCGTCCATGCGGTAGGCGACGATGTGCTCGTCGAGCAGCGCTCGCTCCTCGTCGCTGTGGTCGGTCTCGTCCAAGGGCACCTGGTCGATGCGAGCGGCGCGGGACGCTTGTCGCAGCGCGAAGAAGCCGGCGACGATCAGACCCACCAGCACGGCCATGACGAGGTCGGTGAGCACCGTGGCCAACGCGGTCACGACCAGCACCGTGGCGTCACCGCGGGTCGAGCGCATCAGGGCACGGAGGCTCGAGAAGCGGACCATCTGCACGGCGGTGGCGATGAGCACACCTGCCAGCGCCGCGACCGGGATCATGCCGACCCACCGGGCCGCCACGAGCACGACGATGAGCAGGACGACCGCGTGGCTGACGGAGGCCAGCCGCGAGGCCGCACCGGAGCGGACGTTGACAGCGGTCCGTGCAATGGCCGCGGTCGCCGGGATGCCGCCGAAGAGCGGTGCCGCCAGGTTGGCAATGCCCTGACCCAGGAGCTCCCGGTCCGGGTCGTGCCGCTGTCCCACGCTCATCCCGTCGGCCACGGTCGCGGACAGCAGGCTCTCGAGCGCCGCCAAGGCCGCGACCGCCACCGCGGGCAGGATCAGGTCGTCGAGGGCTGCGAGGTCGACCATCGGGAACGCCGGCGCAGGCAGGCCCGCCGGGATGGTCCCGATGTCTCCCAGGTGGAGGCCCAGGGCTTGGTTCGCCACGGTGGCCAGGACCACGACCACGAGGGCCCACGGCACCCCGGGACGCAAGCGTGCCAGGAGGATGATGCCGAGGGCCACGCCGAGGGACATGACGACGGGCGCCCAGGTGAGGTTCTGCGCCCACTGGCCGAGCGCGTCGAACGCGACGCCGAGGACCTTCTCGCCCTCAGCATGCTGGCCGAGGACGGCAGGCACCTGCTGGAGGCCGATGATGGCCGCGATGCCCAAGGTGAAGCCCTCCACCACCGGGACGGGGACGTAGCGGATGAAGCGGCCCGCGCCGAACCACGCGAGGCCGATGAGGATCAGCCCGGCGAGGATGCCCACGACGAGCACGCCGCTCGCTCCGTGGGTCGCGATGATCGGCACGAGCACGACGGTCATGGCCCCTGTCGGGCCGCTCACCTGGACGCGGCTACCACCGAAGATGGCGGCCAGCGCACCGGCGACGACCGCCGTCACGAGTCCGGCCGTCGCCCCCATTCCCGAGCTGACGCCGAAGCCGAGCGCGAGCGGTAGGGCAACGAGGCCCACCATGAGCCCCGCCGGGAGGTCGCGACCGAATCGCGCTGACGTCCAGTCCGATCGCCGTGGTGAGAGCTGGCGGGCGCGCCGCCAGGCGATCTGCGTCCACCGGGTGGCGCGAGATCCGTCGATCGCGCTGCTCATGAGGTCGACGCTCCCGTGAGGCTCCCGGTCGCTGTCCCGGTGAGCTCAGACTCCAGCTCGCCCCGGACGATGATGATGCCGGACAGGATCGCGCGAGCGGCGAGCAGCAGGTCCCGCACCTCCGGAACGCTGACGGAGTAGACGACCTCACCTCCGCCTCGCGTGGAGGTCACGAGTGAGGCACGGCGGAGCACGGCGAGCTGTTGCGAGAGGTTGCTGGGCTCGATCTCGATCTGCTCGAGGAGCTCGTGCACGGCGTGATCGCGCTCGGACAGCAGCTCCAGGATGCGGATCCGCGCCGGGTGGCCCAGCGTCTTGAAGAACTCGGCTTTCGCCTGGTAGAGCGGCACGCTCACCGGTGACCCTTCCATTGAAGACTTGTTGACTTGAAGAAGTTATCAAGTCTTGCCTTTGCTGTCACCCCCGTCTCATCGAGTGAACAGCTTTCGGAGTTGGCGCCAGCGCGGTTCGACTGCGGTCAACGCTCGGTACCGCTCCGGAAGGCAGCCTCGTCGGTAGCGAGCAGCATGTCCGCGAAGGTTGCGGTCAGCATCTTGTCGATCAATGGGCCGGTCAATCGGCCGAGCGCACCACCCCTGGGCAGGTACCGGTAGTCGAACGTGGCCAACGTGCCGTCTTCGTCGGGCTCGAGCGTGAGCATGGAGTCGGCGTGTTTGAACGGCACCGATGCGCTCGGCTGGTTCCGTGTGCCGATCCTGCGCCTCTCCTCCCAGGTGGTCACCGTTTCATCCATGCTGCCGATCGGCTTCAGCTCAACGTGGCGGCGAGCTCCCACGCCGCCGGTCTGGTCGCCGATGGGTCTCGTCGCCCGGAGGCCCCTCCAGTGGTTCGCGAGATTCGGAAAGTCGGCGAACAGGGCCCATAGAGCGCCCGGGGACGCAGACATCCGACGTTGCACCGTGATCTGACGTTCAGGCATGAGGACCGCTCCAAGGGTCCGGGTCGGTGCAGGTCAGTGCGCCGTCCACATCCCATGATCGCTACAGCACAGGCAGCCGCGCAATCGCCCTGCCCCACGCCCACATCGGCAAGCTGGAAATCAACGTCGACATAGGTGCCCTCGTCGATTCCCAAGCGACTGACGTTCGGGGTGTGACGCTTCGTCACCCGACCAGGGCGAGCACCTCGTCCACGTCCACTCCGCGCGTCGCGTCGACCCAACGAATTCTCGGGTCCGCGCGGAACCAGCTCTCCTGCCGCCGGACGAACCGTCGGGTGGCTTGGGCGGTCTCGGCGATGGCCTCAGGCTCGGTCAGCTGCCCGTCGATGACGCTGATGGCCTGGGCGTAGCCGATGGCTCGGCTGGCGGTGAACCCGTCCCTCAACCCGTCGGCGAGCAGGCCCTCGACCTCCTGGGGCAGACCCGCGCGCCACATCTGTTCGACCCGGGCATCGGTCCGCTCGTCCAGGACCGACCGGTCCGCCGACAGCCCGACGATGACGGTCGGGGTCACGAACTCGCGTCTCGGCATCGAGGCGCTGAACGGTCGACCGGTCAGCTCGATGACCTCAAGAGCGCGGACGATGCGCCTGATGTTTCCGGGTTGGATCCGCGCCGCAGCTGCCGGGTCCCTCTGGAGCAGAAGGCGATACATGGAGTCGGCACCCACCTCGAGCGCGTGCGCCTCGAGGTGGGCGCGCACGGTGGGGTCCGTCGGCGGGATCTCGAGCCGGTCGAGCACCGCCCGGACGTAGAGACCGGATCCGCCGACGAGGATGGGCACCCGATCGCGCTCCCTGATGGCCCGAATGTCCGCGCGGGCGGCCTCTTGGTAGGCCGCGACACTCGCCTCCTCGGTGACCTCGAGCACATCGAGCTGGTGGTGCGGGATGCCGCGCCGCTGCTCCCGGGTCAACTTGGCGGTCCCGATATCCATGCCCCGGTAGAGCTGCATCGCATCCGCGTTGATGATCTCGCCGTCGAGGCGCGCAGCGAGGTCGAGTCCCAGTCCGCTCTTGCCGGTCGCAGTGGGTCCGACCACGGCGATGATCGGCAGGTCGGCCGGAGCCGTCACATGCCCTCGCTGTGGGCGTGCTCGTGCTCGCGGTCGGGAACGGCGTCCTCCTCATGGCCGAACGGGTCAGGGTCTACCCCGGGCATCCACGTGCCCCCGGGTTTCCCCCAGCCGTTGCGCTTCACGGCCTTGCGGGCCTTCTTGGACTGACGATCGTCCAGGCGGTCGATGTAGAGGGTGCCGTTGAGATGGTCATACTCGTGCTGCATGCAGCGCGCGAACCAGCCCGTCGCGTCGAACTCGATCAGCTGCTCGTCGACGTCGAACCCGACGACGTGTGCCGTCGCGGCCCGCTTGAGGGGGAAGGACTCGCCCGGCACCGAGAGGCACCCCTCGGTCTCCTCGCGAGGGTCCGGGCGTTCCCGCGGGATCCGGGAGGCGGTCAGCGTCGGGTTGATCACGTGTCCCTGGACGGGAACGCCGTCCTGGTTCTCCATCTTCCAGATGAAGACCCGGAGACCGACCCCGATCTGCGGAGCGGCGAGGCCGACACCGTTGGCGGCGTCATTCGTCTCGTACATGTCCTGGACGAGGGTGCGCAGGCCGTCGTCGAACTCGGACACGAGCGCGGCGGGGCGGTGCAGGACCGGCTCGCCGGCGATGACAATGGGTCGAACAGCCATGCCCTGCATCCAAGCACGCGACCGCGCCGGCTCCCAACCCAACTTTCGATGGCAAGCCAGCCCAGCGGCATACGACATCCCTTCCACGATCGAATGAACAACTTCGGGGACCAGCGACACCCAGAATCTGTCCACTCGATCGAAGAGTGGCCGTCCTACCCGCTCACGGGGTGGCGCAGGCGGGAGCCGAGAAGACCGTTGCCGGGCGTCCCACCGTCGGGATGCCGAGGCTCACCTTGGGCTTGCCACTGCCCGCAGGGTCCGCCTGCAGCGTCGCCCAGGCGTCCCCGCCACGCGTCCGACGCACCGAGTAGGCGCCACCGGTGAGAGCGGCGTCGGCGACGAGGTGGTGCGGCGCGCCATAGGTCACCCCCACCGTGACGAGATCGCCCGGGCGTGGCACCTCGGCTCCCTCGGGCACGGCGAAGTGGACGAGGCGGTTGTCGCGGGCCCGCCCGGACAGGCGGTGGGTGGCGGCGTCCTTGCGACCCTCGGCAGGCGCGACGAGCACCTCCACGGATTGGCCCTCGAGACGCCGGTTCTCCGCCCAGCTGACCTCCTCCTGGAGGGCGATCAGCCGGTCGAACCGCTCCTGGACGACCGCCTTGGGCACCTGGCCCGGCATCGTCGCCGCCGGAGTCCCCGGCCGGATCGAGTACTGGAAGGTGAAGGCGCTCGAGAAGCGGGCCTCGCGCACGACGTCGAGCGTGCCCTGGAAGTCGTCCTCGGTCTCCCCCGGGAACCCGACGATGATGTCGGTCGTGATCGCGGCCTGCGGGATGTGGTCCCGGACGGTGTCGAGGATGCGGAGGAACTTCGCGCTGCGGTAGGAGCGGCGCATCTCCTTCAGGACCTTGTCGGAGCCGGACTGGAGCGGCATGTGCAGGCTCGGCATGACGTTCGGCGTCTCGGCCATCGCGAGGATGACGTCGTCCGTGAAGGCCGCCGGGTGCGGGCTCGTGAAGCGGACCCGCTCGAGCCCATCGATCTCACCGCAGGCGCGCAGCAGCTTGCCGAAGGCGAGCCGGTCACCGAACTCGACCCCGTAGGTGTTGACGTTCTGCCCCAACAGGGTGATCTCGACGACGCCCTCCGCGACGAGTGCCTCGATCTCGGCGAGGATCTCGCCCGGGCGGCGGTCCTGCTCCTTGCCCCGGAGGCTCGGCACGATGCAGAACGTGCACGTGTTGTTGCAGCCGACGGAGATCGAGACCCACCCGCTGTACGCCGAGTCACGCCGCGTGGGCAGGGTCGACGGGAAGGTCTCCAGGCTCTCGAGGATCTCCACCTCGGCACGCCTGTTGTGCGCCGCACGGTCCAGCAACGCCGGCAGGGAGCCGAGGTTGTGCGTGCCGAAGACGACATCGACCCATGGAGCCCGCTCGACGATGGTGCCCCGGTCCTTCTGAGCCATGCAGCCGCCGACGGCGATCTGCATCTCGGGGTTGCTCAGCTTGGCCTGGCGCAGCTGGCCCAGGTTGCCGTAGAGCTTGTTGTCGGCGTTCTCACGCACGGCGCAGGTGTTGAAGACGACGACGTCCGCGACCTCGGGCCGCGCGTCCCGCGGCAGGCTGGCGAGGTCGACGTAGCCCGCCGTCTCGAGCAGGCCGGCGAGCCGCTCGCTGTCGTGGACGTTCATCTGGCAGCCGTGCGTCCGCACGTCGTAGGTCCTGGGCATGGTCTTCCGCATCGTCATGGCCGTCATGGCCCTCATGGGCATGGACAAGGGTACGTGGTTCGCGCTCAGCCGTCGGACGTCAGGAACTGGGTCGACACCGCGCCGAGTAGTCTGTCCCGCGCAATATTTGACAGTTCAACGAAAGTCCTGCATAGTTGTCATTGAAGGTTCAACCACCAACCCCCTAAGGACTGATCATGGGACTGTTCAACCGCAAGGCCGAGGCCACCGAGACCGTTGAGGCCGCTTCCGTCGCCATCAACGACATCGCCGGCGACTACACGCTCGACCCGAGCCACACGCGCATCGGCTTCTCGGCCCGTCACGCCATGGTGACGAAGGTCCGCGGCAACTTCGAGGAGTTCGAGGGCACCGCCCACGTCGACACGCAGACGCCGGCCAACTCCTCCGTCAAGGTCGTCATCAAGGCCGCCAGCGTCACGACGCACAACGAGCAGCGCGACGGCCACCTCAAGACCCCCGACTTCTTCGACGTCGAGAACTACCCGGAGATCACCTTCGTCTCGACCAACGTCGAGCGCGACGGCTCCGAGTGGGCCATCACCGGTGACCTGACCATCAACGCGGTCACCAAGTCGATCACCATCCCGTTCGACGCGACCGGCTCCGCGAAGGACCCGTTCGGCAACATCCGCATCGGCTTCGAGGGTGAGACCACCATCGACCGCACCGACTGGGGCCTGACGTTCAACGCGGCCCTTGAGACCGGCGGCGTCCTCGTGAGCGAGAAGGTCAAGCTCGAGTTCGACGTGTCGGCGATCGCCGTGGTCCCGTCCCAGGCCTGAGCGACACCGACCTCCCAAAGGGGGCGGGGACCGTATGGTCCCCGCCCCCTTTCTCACGCCCAAAAAGACCATGCCGTATGCCGCTGGGCCTGCTCCCCCACGAACGCTCAGTCGCGCTGGTGCTCGGGAGCGTCGTTGACAGCGTCGCGGATGACCGGCCAGGCGACCTCGCCCGAGTAGCCCTTGCGCGCAAGCATGGCCGCCAGGCGACGGGCCTGGACGTCGGGCGCCAGACCGGTCATGGTCCGGAGCTTCTTGGCCACGAGTTCCTCGGCCTTGGCGCGCTCGTCGTCGATGCCGACCTGTCCGAGCGCTTCCTCGGCGGTCTCCTGGTCGATCCCCTGCTTGCGAAGCTCATGGGCCAGACCTTTGCGAGCCAGACCCTTCGTGCCCTGCTTCGAGCGGACGAGCATCTCGGCGTAGGCCTCGTCGTCGACCAACCCGACCTCGGTCATCCGGTCGAGGACCCGGGCGGCCACCTCGGGATCACAGCCGCGCTGGCTCAGCTTGCGCTCGAGCTGCGCCCGGCTGCGTGGGGCCATCGACAGCTGGCGCAGCACGATGGCGCGGGCGACCGACTCTGGGTCGGCCTCTGAGCTGGTCTGCTCGGGGTCCTCGGGCGGGGGCGTCCACGAACGACGCCCTCGACCTGGTGCCGCCGCCGCGGCCAGACCCTCTGCTTTCGCGAGGGCGGCCGCGGCGCGCGCCAGCTTGTCGTCGTGGGTCTCGGCCGACACGAGGGCTCAGGCTCAGAACTCGACGGGCACGTCCGAGACGTCGGCGGGCTTGTCCACCTTGGGTCCGACGCCGAGCTTCTCCTTGACCTTCTTCTCGATCTCGTCGGCGAGGTCGGGGTTGTCGCGCAGGAAGTTGCGCGCATTCTCCTTGCCCTGACCGAGCTGGTCGCCCTCGTACGTGTACCAGGCACCGGCCTTGCGGATGAAGCCGTGCTCGACGCCCATGTCGATGAGGCCGCCCTCACGGGAGATGCCGTGCCCGTAGAGGATGTCGAACTCCGCCTGCTTGAACGGCGGCGACACCTTGTTCTTGACGACCTTGACACGCGTCCGGTTACCGACCGGGTCGGTGCCGTCCTTCAGCGTCTCGATGCGACGCACGTCGAGCCGCACCGACGCGTAGAACTTCAGCGCCTTGCCACCCGTCGTCGTCTCGGGGCTGTTGTGCACCATGACCCCGTCGACGAAGTAGTTGTGCGTGCCGGCCACCTCGATGTCGAATCGATGCATCGAACGCGTCTTGGGCTTGACGTGGACGTCGAGGACCCGCGCCGGGACGAGTACCTGGGTCGGCTCGACGAACTCCGGCTCGACCGCGAACTGTCCCCCGAAGCGCGGCAGGAGCTTGTAGTCCATCGAGGGGTGGATGTAGGGCGCGACGATCTCCTGGAAGCGAGCCGTCCCCGCCGTCGTCATCTGTAGCACGGCCTTCTGGCGGGCGCCGCGCAGCGACACCTGGCACTCCACGCCGTGCGTGTCCCTCAAGAATTCGACCAGTCGCTCACGACTGCGCTCACTCATTGCCTCGACACAGATGTCGATGCGGCCGCTGCCACCAGCGGTCCGTGCCTGCAGCCCCTTTGACCGCAGTGCGAAGGCCCCGTCGTCCATGTACCAGATCGCGAGCGCGAGGGGCGTCAGCTGCTTGATCACATCGTCGGTCAGGTGTTTCTTGCCGTCACCCCAGTACATGACCTCGCGCAGCTCACCGAGCTCGGGCAGGGGTGTCAGGTCGATATGCACCGCCCCGTTGGGTCGTACCGATCGGGTCTGTCCGATGTTGCCGAGGAGGGCCGCCTTCCAGTCGAGATAGGCCACCTGCTTCTCCCCGTGACCCATTCGGTAACGAACCCCGCTGCGCCCGTGGGTGTTCGGCGCGAGGTGGCCGTCGCCCATGAGACCACCGAGCACGACCTGCCACTGCTGCTCGCTCAGCCGAGCCGTCTCGTTGACCATGACCCGATCGCCGGCAATGATCTCGCCGGCCTCGCGCCAGCCACTTGGCGTACGGACGAGATGGTTCTCGGTCGCGGCGAACTTCGACTTGCCGTTACCGCCGGACTTCGCGACGGTGAACTGGAGGAACTTCTCCGTGACGCCGTTGTCGAACCATCCGGTCACCGGACGGTTCACGATCTCGTTGGTCTTCGCGTCGTACGTGCGAACCTCGACCGGCAGCTTCTGGTTGACGATCTTGCCGATCTTCTCAGTGGAGCCATCAGCGAGCGTGACCCGGGTGCTGTAGCTCATGCAGCCAAACATGACGCCGATCTTCTCGCGGAGCTGGTTGATGAAGATCGCTGTCGTACCAGTCGTATTCAACGCACCGGTCAGTTTCCGCAATGCCTGGCTCATGAGGCGGGCCTGGAGGCCGACGTGGCTGTCACCCATCTCACCCTCGATCTCGGCGCGGGGCACGAGCGCGGCGACGGAGTCGATGACGATGATGTCGAGCGCACCGGAGCGGATCAGCATGTCGGCGATCTCGAGCGCCTGCTCCCCCGTGTCCGGCTGCGACACGAGCAGGGCATCGGTGTCGACGCCGAGCTTCTTCGCGTACTCCGGATCGAGCGCGTGCTCAGCATCGATGAAGGCGGCGATTCCTCCGCCCTTCTGCGCGCTGGCGACCGCGTGCAGCGCCACAGTCGTGTTGTGGGACAGCATGCCGTTGGCAAGGAAGCTGTGTGACCCGGGCACCATGATGTCGAACGTGGGCTGCATTCCCCCGTCCTCGACTGAAACGACCTCCTCATAGGAGTAGCGCTGCAACGCCAGCGACCTCAGGTGCTCGATGAGCGCCCGAGCCCCATCCGTGATCCGCTCAGGGCGCGCCTCGGCCCAGGCGACGATTCTCAGCAGCCGAGTCTGTGAACAGCGCAAATCCATGTCCTTGCGGAAAAGATCGCCGGCGACCCGGTCAAACCCCCGATCGCCGCCGATGGAGTCACGCAGGTCGGCAATCCGGGTGGCTTGATGCGGCACGTTCTCCCGCTGCGGGTCACGCGACGACGGTCGGTAGTTGGCCTCGACCTGAGCTGCGCGCCGCGCGGAGCGGAAGCCGACCACCTCGAGGAAGCGATGCACGGCGCTGGGGTTCACGATGACGCTGTAGTAGTCGCGCTCGTAGGTGGTGTTGAAGGTCGTATGCAGCGTGACCGGGACGCCGAGGCCATAGAGCATCAGCTGGACCTGCTCGGCCAATTGTCTTGACGCCGAACCGAGCCCGACAGTTGACGACGGGTCGATCCACCCGTCGCCCTCGAACAGCGCGGAGAGGAATGCACGTTGTGCCTTCGCCCCAGCAGTCCGAACTCGGTGGGGAACGGACTTCTCGGGAGCGTTGACGAACGCCAAGCCGTAGTCGTCGGCGAGACGCTTGCGTAGTGCCGTGTCGTGTACGACATGCTCTCGGTCAGCGTAATGCTTGACGGTGCTGCCGAATACGGACTCCATGAGTGAGGAGAACTCGCCAGCCACCTCCGGATCCCAATTGGTGAAGCGGACTGCGTGGCGGTTCTGTTCACCCAGCGTTCCCTCGGCCACGAGATAGCCCAGCAGAACAGCCTCGTCCTCGCTGAGGCCATCACCGTGAGCGGCCTCCTCAGCCCCAAACAGGGCCGACACAACGGTGTCGCCAACCGCCAGCCGTCCTGCCGTGCGCCAGACGATGTTGCCGCGCTCGTTCATGACGCGCAACGGGTGGTTGTGCGTAGCACTCACTGTGCGTCCAGAGCTGAGATGGATGCGCAGGACCGGCTTGCGGTTGTTGTGCGTTGTCGCAGCGACGGCCTCGAGCTCTCCGCGTTCATTGACGACGCGAAGTCCCAAGTGGGACACGTCGGTAACCCGAGACGTGCATGAGGCGGGCTGGCCGGTGCGCTCGAAGAGCTCTGCGATGGTCTCGAGGCCCTGGTCGGACCACACATAAGTGTCGGCCGTGAGGCACTTTCCACTGCTCTCAGGTCCGTAGATCTCCACGATCCGCCCGCGCGGCAGACCGCCGATCCCGAGGGCGACGTCGAGGGCGATCGACCCCGTCGGGATGACCTCGATGGGCGGGCGGATGTCGTCGCCCAGGCGCATGACGGCGCCCTTGCCGAAGTTCTTCTCGATCTGCCCCATCACGGTGGAGAGGGCTTTGTCCTTGTCCTGCGCCGATGCCATCTCGGTCACCTATCTGCCGTCTTCGCTGCGGTCGTCTACCTTCGACCCCCAGCGACGGCTCGTCCGGTCTCGCTGTCGGGTCAGACGTTAGGTGAGGGCACCGACATCGGGGTGTTCCACGAGACGGCCTGTGGACGACGTCGAGCATGGCGCTCCACCTGTGGATCACACTACCGAACACGTGTTCGACGCAGTGGAGGTCAACGACGACACGCCGACACCGGCGTCAATAACCGGTCACTCCCCACGGACGACACCCTCGAGCGCTCGGTCGAAAGCGGCATACGTCTCCTCGCCGAAGAGCCAGAAGCGCGACCGCTCGACCACGCCGAACTCCGCCATCGCCTCGACCACCGCGGTGATGGCGACCCCTGCGGCCCGCTCCACCGGGTAGCCGTAGATGCCGCACGAGATCGCCGGGAAGGCCACAACGGCGCAGCCCGCATCCGCAGCGAGCTCGATGCTCCGTCGATAGCACGACGCCAGCAACGCAGCTTCTCCGGCACTGCCGCCGCGCCAGACCGGTCCCACGGCATGGATGACGTGGCGCACCGGCAGCCGCCCCGCCCCGGTGATCTTCGCGTCGCCGGTCTCGCAGCCGCCGAGCGTGCGGCACTCGGCCAGCAGCTCCGGACCAGCCGCCCGGTGGATCGCCCCGTCCACCCCACCGCCGCCGAGGAGAGACGTGTTGGCCGCGTTGACGATCGCATCCGCCTCCGCGTCGGTCGTGATGTCGCCGCGAAGCAGCTCGATGCCGGATGCCGCTGGGCTCGTTCCCGTCATGGCCGGCCTTCCGGCTGGCCTCCTTGGGCGCCTCGCGCCACCCGGGCGCTCCGGCCCAGGCGACGCTCGGCCGGGATGTCCATGTCGTCGCAGAGGGCCTCCCAGACGGCTCGGGGCGGCTCGCCCTGCTCGAGTGCCTCGAGGACGGTGCGACCACCGAGCGCACCCAGCACGTGGTCCCGGGCCAGCGACCCGGCGTAGGCCTCGCCGAACTCGTCGTTCATCAAGGTCCAGAAGTGGCTCATCCGCACGAGCCGAGTCTGCCACCGAAACCGGGAACCGCCATGGCGCGAATCGTCGTCTGACCGTTGCCAAACCCGCTGAGGAGCTGGCGAGGAGACCGGTAGGGTCGTCCTCGTCCCGCCCGACGGCGGGCTCGATCCAACCAGGGGGAATCACATGAACCAGCCGACCGACGGCCCCGTGCCCGAGAACAACCCGTCCCAGCCGGCCCACGGTGGTCCGCCGTCGTACACCTTTCCCGGGGCGACCGAACCGGTCGGGCTCACGGACCCGTCCTCGAGTGAAGGCGATGCCGTCCCTGCTTCACCACCGCGCCGCAGGACGAGCCGGGCGCTTCTCGTCGGCGGCGTGGCCACCGTCCTCGTGCTCGGTGTCGGAGGTGCTGTCGCCATCCAACAGCTGAGCGGCAGCGGCCCGCGTCCATCCGACGTCCTGCCGGGCGACACCTTCGGCTACGTCCAGGTCGACATCGACCCCTCTGCCGGACAGAAGCTCGCGGCTGTGCGCTTCCTCGGCAAGATCCCCGAGATCAAGGACCTCGAGTCGGGCGACACCCGCAAGAAGCTCTGGGACCTCGCCGTCGCCAACTCGGACGACGACTGCGTCAAAGACTTCGACTTCGCGCGTGACATCGACCCATGGCTGGGTGACCGGGTCGGCTTGGGGTTGCGCCCCGGGGGCACGGCTGACGACCCGAATGTCGTCGCCGCCCTGCAGGTCAAGGACCAGGACCAGGCCATGTCGACGCTGGGCCGCCTCGCAGACTGCAGCGAGGGAGGAGACCAGGTCGACCTCCTGGCCAAGGATGGCTACGTCCTTCTCACCAGGCACGGGCAGGGCGACGCCACGCTCGCGGCGATCGACATGGGCACGCTGTCGCAGAACGCGACGTTCAGCGGCGACATGGCTGCTCTCGGCGAGCAGGGTGTCGCCACGACGTGGTGGAACGTCGGGCCGATCGCCAAGGAGCTCTCCTCGGCTCTGCTCTTCGGTGTACGGGCGCCGGACGCCCCGCAGGACCTCCAGGGGCGGGTGGCCGCAGCGTTGCGCTTCGACCCCGGCTACGCCGAGATCGCCGGGATCGCCCGCGGGTTCAGCGGTGCCGCCCAGTCGATCCAGCCCGTGGACGGCGACCTGTCCGAGCTGGCCGCCCTACCCGACGACACGCTCGCTGCGGTGCACGTCTCGGGCGGGGAGCAGCTGCTGGACCAGGCTTGGCCCCAGCTGGAGAAGCAGCTCAATGACGTGGCTTCGTCGAGCGGCATGGACGACCCTCTCGGCGAGATCGAGGACGAGCTCGGCCTCGCCCTGCCGGACGACCTCAAGGTGCTCCTCGGCAGCTCCTTCACGCTCGCTCTGCCCGACCAGGAGTTCGGCAGCGACGTCCCCGCCATCGGCGCCAAGGTCGTGACGAGCGACGCCCAGCGCGCGGAGGAGGTCGTGTCCACGGTCGAGGACGCGAGCGGCGCGGCCGGCATTCTGACGAAGAGCGTCGACGGAGACCAGCTCTACGTCGCCACCACCCCGGACTACGTCGACCGGCTCAAGTCGGGCGGGAACCTCGGTGACACGGACGGCTTCAAGGCCGCCCTCGGCGACGCGGCCGACGCCGACTACGCGGTCTACGTCAACCTCGACCGGCTCGAGAAGCTCTACCTCGAGGAGGCCGACGGCGAGGCCCGCGCGGCCCTCGAAGCGATGCGCGCCATCGGCATCTCATCCACGGTGACCGGTCAGGGTGAGGCTGCGTTCGCATTCCGCATCGTCGCCAACTGACGGTCCACGCGTTGCGGTTTGAGGTGGACGCGCCGGAGGTTCGCCGGCGCGTTTACCTCAACCGGCGGCGGGAAGATCTCAGGCAGCAGACGCGGCGACGACGTCGTCCGAGGGGACCGGCAGCGCCACGGTGGGGGCGAGGCCCTCGGACTCGGCCATGCGGCTCGAGACATCGATGAGGACCTGGGAAAGAGGCAAGTCAAGGGCGCCGCAGATCGAGGCGAGCAGCTCGGAGGAGGCTTCCTTCTCTCCCCGCTCCACCTCACTGAGGTAGCCCAACGAGACGGAGGCGGTGGCCGAGACCTCACGCAGCGTGCGCCCCTGTGCGCGCCGGCGCTCTCGGAGGACGTCTCCGAGCTCACGTCGCAACAGGGTCATGCCGTCCTCCTCCAATGGTCGTATCCGTCGTCGTGTCCGTTGGTCAAGTGCGGGGAAGCAGGTGCCGCTTCTCCTACCGTACCGCCTGCCCGTCAGGACGGCGCAGGGGTTTGGCCGTCCGCGTCGCGAGCCGAGTCGCGCGGCACAGGGCTCTCGCCGCGCGCGGCGGGGTCCGTCATGACATCCAGGGCGAGCTCAAGCGCGGCCGCCGCGGCCCCTCTCCGCACGTCGTCGCGCGTACCCTTCAACCGCAACGCCCTCGTGACTGTTCCCCTCGGTCCCGCAACGGCGAGGTGGACGGTGCCCTCTGGCTTGCCCTCGGCAGGTCCCGGCCCTGCCACACCCGTCGTCGAGATGCCCCAGGCCGCGCCGAGCCGCAGCCTCGCCCCCTCGGCCATGGCGCGCGCGACGCGCGGGTCCACGGTCCCCGCCTCGGCCACGACTGACGCGGGGACACCGAGGAGCGCAACCTTGACGTCGGCGGCATAGGCCACGATGGCGCCGCGGAGGACGACCGAGGCACCCGGGGTGTCCGCGATGGCGGCGGACACGAGTCCGGCCGTCAGGGACTCGGCGCACGCGACCGTCTCACCCACCTCCGTGAGATGCGTGACGATGCGCTCGGAGACGCTCCGATCATCGGACCCGGCGCTCTCAGGGCAGACCATCAGGGCCGACCATCAGGCCAGACCATCAGGGCGCCTGGTCGCCCTGGCCGCACGCCGCACCCGAGTCCGCTCACTGTTCTCCCGCAGGCTCAGCGCCTGGAAGACGTAGTCGACTCCCGAGACAACGGTCGCGACGAGGGCCGCCGCGAGGATCCCGTGGGCCACCCAGGTCCAGAACTCCGCGAGCGGGAAGACCCACAGGGGCAGCGTGAGGCCACCGAGCGCGAAGGTCTGGAGCATCGTCTTCAGCTTGCCGCCGCGTCCAGCGGGAAGGACCCCATGGCGGATGACGAGGAAGCGGAGCAGCGTGATCCCGATCTCGCGCACGAGGATGACGATCGTCACCCACCACCAGATCTGCCCCAGCACCGACAGACCGATGAACGCGGTCCCGGTGAGCGCCTTGTCGGCGATCGGGTCCGCGACCTTGCCGAAGGTGGTGATCTGGCCGTTGCGGCGCGCGAGCCGCCCGTCAATGCCGTCCGTCACCGCGGCGATCGCGAAGACGACCCAGGCCCAGAAGCGCCACCACGGATCGGCACCGCCGTCATGGAGCAGGAGCACCGCGTAGACCGGCACGAGCAGGAAGCGGAGCACGGTGAGCGCGTTCGGGATGTTCCAGTCCGTGGGGCGGGGCGAGGGACCCTCACCATGCGGCAAGAAGGGCGGCTCCGTCATCGCAACTCCGCGACGAGGTCGATGCCCTCGGTCGCCACGACGACCGCAGGCACGAGGTCGCCCACAGCTGGCTGTCGTCCATCGCCAGCCTCCACATAGGTGACGCCATCGACGTCGGGCCCCTGGAACGCCGCGCGTCCGACGACCCGCCCGTCCTCTGCGTCGACCTCCTCGACGAGGACCTCGACGGCCTCGCCGATCCGCTCCTCGGCGCGCTGCGCGTTGAGCTCCTCGACGAGACGAGTGAGGCGGTCGACGCGCTCAGCGATGACCCCGGACGGCAGCTTCTGCGCGAAGGTCTCCGCCTCGGTCCCGTCCTCGTCGGAGTAACCGAAGACGCCGACCACATCGAGCCTGCCCTCGGTGAGGAAGGCCTCGAGCTCCTCGACGTCCTGGTCTGTCTCGCCGGGGAAGCCGACGATGACGTTGCACCGGATCCCGGCCTCGGGAGCGGACGCCCGCACCCGCGCCAGCAGGTCGAGGAAGGCCTCGCGCGAGCCGAAGCGTCGCATCCGCCGCAGCACCGGCTCCGACGCGTGCTGGAAGGAGATGTCGTAGTACGGCACGACGCCCGGAGTCCGCGCCATCGCCTCGAGCAACCCCGGCCGGATCTCGGCAGGCTGGAGATAGCTGACCCGCACCCTCTCGATCCCGTCCACCGCGGTCAGCTCCGGCAGCAGCTTCTCGAGCAGCCCCAGGTCCCCGAGGTCCTTGCCGTAGGACGTCGAGTTCTCGGAGACGAGGAACAGCTCCTTGACACCCCGGGCAGCCAGCCAGCGTGCCTCCGCGACGACGTCGGCGGGCGGCCGGGACACGAAGGCCCCCCGGAACATCGGGATCGCGCAGAACGAGCATCGACGGTCGCAACCCGATGCGATCTTGAGCGGCGCCCACGGCCGTCCGTCGAGGCGGGCGCGGACCACGCGCGGCCCGCTGGCGGGTGCGGGACCCGGCTCAGCGGCATACGGCATGGTGTTGTGGCCGGGGAGCGCGACCTGCACGGCCACGTCCTGCCGCGCCACCGGCGAGAGCGGAAGGAGGCGTCGCCGGTCGCCGGGCGCATGGCTCGGCACGTGGCCGCCGCCAAGGATCGTGCGCAGATGCGTCGAGAGGTCCCGGTACGAGTCGAAACCGAGGACCGCATCCGCCTCCGGCAGTTGGTCCGCGAGGTCCTTGCCGTACCGCTCGGCCAGACAGCCCACCGCGACGACGGCCCGGGTGCGGCCGTCCTCCTTCAGGTCAGAGGCCTCGAGCAGGGCATCGATGGAGTCCTTCTTGGCCTGCTCGACGAAGCCGCACGTGTTGACGACCGCCACGTCCGCCTCCGCGGCGTCGTCGACCAGGGTCCACCCCTCCGACTGCAGCCGGCCGGCCAGCTCCTCCGAGTCGACCTCGTTGCGAGTGCACCCCAGGGTGACGAGGGCGACACTCCGGGTGGGGGCCGCGGCGGGAGGGGTCATGCGACCCACTGTAGATGGACCGGTGTTCAATGGCTGAATGCCCGACGCGCTCGCCCGTGCACACGCACTCCTCGCCGAGCACCCGCTCATGGACGGCCACAACGACCTCCCCTGGGAGGCCAGGGTGCAGGCCGGCTACGACTTCGAGCGCCTCGACATCTCGACTCCCGTGGCCTCGACGGTCACGGATCTGCCCCGCCTCCGGGCCGGCGGTGTCGGGGGGCAGTTCTGGTCCGTGTTCGTGCCGAGCAGCCTGCAGGGCGACGCCGCCGTGACCGCCACCCTCGAACAGATTGACGGCGTCCACCACATGATCAGGTCGTATGCCGCTGAGCTCGCTCTCGCACGGACCGCTGAGGACGTCGACGTGGCCAGGTCCCAGGGCCGCATCGCGTCCCTCCTCGGCGCGGAGGGTGGCCACTCGATCGGGTGCTCACTCGCCACGCTGCGGGCCCTCCACGTCCTTGGGGTGCGGTATCTCACGCTGACGCACAACGACAACGTGCCCTGGGCAGACTCCGCCACGGATGTCCCAGCCGTGGGCGGGCTCACGGCGTTCGGTCGTGAGGTGGTGCGGGAGCTGAACCGGATCGGGATGATGGTCGACCTCAGCCACGTCGCGGCATCGACGATGCGACAGGCCATCGAGGTGAGCGTCGCACCGGTGATCTTCAGCCATTCCTCCGCCCGGGCCGTGTGCGACTCACCGCGCAACGTCCCGGACGACGTGCTCGAGAGCCTCCGGGACAACGGTGGCGTGTGCATGGTGACCTTCGTCCCGGAGTTCCTCTCCCCCGCCACTGCGCAGTGGCGCGTCGAGGCTGCAGCTGCAGCTGCAGAGCGGGGCGTCGATGCCAAGGACTGGGTCGCCTTCCACCGCTTCGCCACCCAGTACCGGCGCGAGCACCCGAAGCCGGACGCGACGATCGAGGACGTCGTCGCCCATCTCGAGCACGTGCGTGACGTCGCGGGGATCGACCACGTGGGTATCGGCGGCGACTATGACGGCACCGACACCTATCCGGTGGGGCTCGAGGACGTGAGCGGGTACCCCCGGCTCGTCGCTGCGCTCGTGGACCGCAAGTGGTCCGACGTGGACCTTGCACAGCTCGTCCGCGGCAACACCCTGCGGGTCATGCGCGACGTCGAGGCCGTCGCCCGGGACCTGCAGGAAACCCGGCGACCGAGCCTCAGGACGATCGAGGAGCTCGACGGCTGACTGACTCAGACGTCACTGGCGGAAGCGGGCAATGGTGAGGCCGACCAGTCGGGCGACGACGAGCGCGACGTAGAGCATTCCCGTGACCATCTGGAGCATGATGAACGACCGCGCGTGCGGCGTCACCGCGGAGATGTCGGACAGGCCGGTGGACGTCATCGTCGTGATGGACAGGTAGAGCAGCTCGTACCACGAGCGCTCACCAGGCAGTGCCTCGCCGTAGATCGTGAAGGAGTTCGGCCAGATCATCTGGACCGCGACATAGAGATAGGCGAAACCCCAGGCCACCACCGTGAACGTCGCGCCGGTGGCGAAGAGCTCGTCGCGAGTCACCCAGTTGTCGGCGAACATGTACCGGAGCAGCCCGTAGCCCGTGTAGAAGTAGAAGAGCGCGTGCAGCAGCGAGCTCCAGAAGAGGACCGGATCGCTGTCGGGCCAGACCGCCTCGGCAACGGTCAGGGCGACCACAGGCACGCCGATGACCGCCGCCACCCACGTGTGCGCCGGGGTCGCCTGGACGGCGCGGATGGCGAGGAACAGCACGACGAGGCCGACGAGGCCGAAGAGCATCCGACCGAACTCGCGGAAGTCGCCGAGCGTCGCGGTCTCCATGAAGGGGTACGCGAGCAGGGCCGCGAGCTGGACTGCCAGCAGCACGGCGCACGGGGTCTCGACGAAGCCTCGGCGGAGCCGGTCCCAGCGGGTCGGTGGCCCTGGCCGACGCGAGGTCGACGGCCACAGCTCCAGTGATGCGCTCACGACGCCGACTCTAGACCGGAGAGAGCCGCCAGACCGGAGAGAGCCGCCGCCACAGTGCTCAGCGCTCGTCGCGCCGATCGGTCAGCTGCCACGCATCCTCCGACTCATCGTCGTCCTCGGTGGCGACCGGGGTCAGGTCACCAGGCTGCCAGGCTGCGACCGGCCCGCTGGGCAGGTCGTCGAGGTCCTCTCCGTGCGCACGGCGCTCGCCGCGCTGGACGACCATAGCCGCCGTCCGCACCTGTCCGTCTCCGACGGCCATCGGGTCGTATGCCGCTGGGCTGGCCGTGCTTGGGGCGCTCTCCTCAGCGGCCGCGTCCTCTGCCAGCTGTCTCTCGACGATGCTCGGGTCACCGGCGAAGGGCACCGGCTCCTCGGCTGGCTCGGCCGGCTCGTTGGGGTGCGGGACATCCTCTCCCCGCAGGAGCGCCAGGGTCTGCTCGAGGTCGTCCGGCCGGACGAGGACGTCACGCGCCTTCGACCCCTCGCTCGGGCCGACGACCCCCCGTGACTCGAGCAGGTCCATGAGGCGTCCCGCCTTGGCGAAGCCGACGCGCAGCTTGCGCTGCAGCATCGACGTCGACCCGAACTGCGTCGTCACGACGAGCTCGGTCGCCTGCAGCAGCACGTCGAGGTCATCACCGATGTCGTCGTCGATCTGCTTCTTCGGCTGGGCGACCGTGACGTTCTCGACGTAGTTGGGTTTGAGCTGGGTCGTGACGCGCTTGACCACCTCGTGGATCTCCGACTCGTTGACCCACGCACCCTGGACGCGCATCGGCTTGCTCGCGCCCATCGGGAGGAAGAGGGCGTCACCCTGGCCGATGAGCTTCTCGGCTCCCGGCTGGTCGAGGACGACACGCGAGTCGGCGAGAGAGCTCGTTGCGAAGGCCATCCGCGACGGGACGTTGGCCTTGATGAGGCCGGTCACGACGTCCACGGACGGCCGCTGCGTGGCGAGCACAAGGTGGATGCCAGCTGCCCGGGCGAGCTGCGTGATGCGGACCACGGACTCCTCGACGTCGCGTGGGGCGACCATCATCAGGTCAGCCAGCTCGTCGACGACGACGAGCAGGTAGGGGTAGGTGGTCAGCTGCCGCTCGGAACCCGGCAACGGCTTGACCTTGCCTGCGCGGACCCCCTTGTTGAAGTCGTCGACGTGCTTGAAGCCGAAAGCCGCGAGGTCGTCGTAGCGCTGGTCCATCTCGCGCACGACCCACTGCAGCGCCTCGGCCGCCTTCTTCGGGCTGGTGATGATCGGCGTGATGAGGTGCGGGATGCCCTCGTAGGCGGTCAGCTCCACCCGCTTCGGGTCGACGAGGACGAGGCGCACCTCCTCGGGCGTGGAGCGCATGAGGATCGAGGTGATCATCGAGTTGACGAAGCTCGACTTGCCGGAGCCGGTGGCCCCCGCGACGAGCAGGTGGGGCATCTTGGCGAGGTTCGCGATGACGTAGGCGCCCTCGACGTCCTTGCCGACCCCCATCACCATCGGGTGCTCGTTGGACCGGGCGGTCTGGCTGCGCAGGACGTCGCCGAGGGCGACGTTCTCACGGTCGGCGTTGGGGATCTCGATGCCGATCGCGCTCTTGCCCGGGATCGGGCTGAGGATGCGCACGTCCGCCGAGGCGACCGCGTAGGCGATGTTCTTGGACAGGGCCGTGACGCGTTCGACCTTCGTCCCGGAACCAAGCTCGACCTCGTAACGGGTCACCGTCGGACCGCGCGTGAAGCCCGTGACGGCGGCGTCGATGTCGAACTGGTCGAAGACGTGGGTGAGCGACTCGACGACCTTGTCGTTGGCCTGGCTGCGCGTCTTGTGAGGGGCGCCGTGAGCCAGCATCGCGAGATCCGGAAGGTGATAGGTCACATCGCCCTGGAGGGAGAGCTGCTCGACCCGCGCGGGCATCGTCGACGTCGGCGGCGGCGCCAGCTCCGGCTTGGCGCCGGTCTGCGTGTCGGGAGCACCGTGGGTCCGGGGGTCGGTGGCGTCGATCGCCTGGGTCGAACCAGAGGCGCCGCTCGGGCGCGGCGCGAGCAGGCCGGGAGCGGTGGGGCGCTTCTCGCCAGGGCGCAGGCGCAGCGTGGGCTCGTCCTCGGCTTCCCGCATCGCGGCCTGGCGGAAGGCCTCGTCGCCTTCGCGCTCGGACAGGTCCACCGCCTTGCGCCGGCCCCGCTTGGCGCCTCCCTCGGCGGTCTCATCCTGCGCCTGGTCCTGCTCGTGCTCACGGTGCAGCACGAGGTCGCGCAGCTGGCGGAGCCGGTGCGGGATGAGGTTGACGGGGGTCGCGGTGACGACGAGCAGGCCGAAGATCCCGAGGAGGATGAGGATGGCCAGGGCTCCGTACGGCGAGACCGCCGCCGCGAGCGGGCTCGACGCGAGGAAACCGATGATGCCTCCGGCGGCCCGCATGCCCTCGGCCCCGTCCGGCGGGTTGGGGATCCCGTCGCTGAGGTGTGCGAGACCGCATGACGCGAAGGTCAGCGCAATGGTGCCGACGATGATGCGGTTCGTCGCGGCCTCGTCCTCCGGGGCGCGCAGCAGGCGCAGGCCGAGCGCGAGCAGCACGAGGGGGACGGCGTAGGCGATGCGGCCGAACGTGCCCGCGAAGACCGCGTGGACGACCTGACCGAAGGTGCCGTGGACACCCCACCACTCGCGGGCGGCGACGACGATGGCCAGGGCGATGAGGGCGAAGCCGAGCCCGTCCCGACGGTGCTCGGGCTCGAGGTCGCGCGCGCTCGTGCCCACCCGGCGCACTGCACCACCGGCCACGTGGGAGACCCCCATCCAGGTGTTGCGCACGGCCCGCAACGGCAGCGGGAGTCCGCCGCTCTTCGCGTTGGCCCGTGGGGCCGGCCGCTTCGTCGTGCGTCCGCCGCCGCGTCCAGAGGTTGACCGGGTCGATGTCCCTTGCCCACGAGCGGACCCGGTTCCCCGAGAACCCGTCGCGGCACGGCTCGGTGCCGATGAGCTCGAGCGCGCACTGCCGGACCCACGTGTCGCCATGATGGCACGGTACGTCAACGCCACGCTGAACTCACGCGTCACACGCGCACCACGACCGATTCACTCATCCTGTCGGGGCACCCGGCGGACGGACAGGGGCAGCGAGCCCAGCGGCATACGGCATCAAGGTGGTGTCTCAGATGACGACACGCTGCCACGACGCGGTGGACAACGCGGGGGAAGCGTCCCTATCTTCATGGGCAGGTCATGAGCGCCAGCGCGAAGCCCCGGCTTGCTGGCCAGCAACCCTCCTCCGCGGTGGGGTGCTCCGGGTGACGACCAGGCCGTCCTCGCCACGTTCGTGGTGACGGGGCACGGCAAGCGCGGACCTGCATCCGGTGGGTCCCCGACCCCAGGAGCCAGTCCCATGTCCGTCTTCGCCAGCACCGCCACGTCTTCCTGCACCGACCGTGCGCCCGTCCTGCGCAGCCGCCCCCGCGCCGAGACGGCACCAACGGCTGGCCCCGCTCTGCCGGCCGTCGTCGGCGCTGACCTCCAGGTGCCCACCCTTTCGGGGACCACGACCTACGCCAACCTCGACCACGCTGCCTCGACGCCCGCACTGGTCGCGGTCAAGGAGGCGGTCGACCGTGCCCTCGAGACCTACGCCTCGGTCCACCGGGGGGCTGGCTACGCATCTCGGCTGACGAGTGCCTGGTACGAGGAGGCCCGCGCACAGGTGGCCCAGTTCGTCGGGGCGCGCGGCGACGACACCGTCGTCTTCACGCGGACGACGACCGACTCGTGGGCGCTCCTCTCGTCAGCACTGCCGGCGACCACCACGATCTTCGTGTTCGCGTCCGAGCACCACTCGACCCTGCTGCCCTGGGGAGACGACCGCACCGTGCGGCTCCCCGTGCCACACAGCGTCGAGGAGGCCCGCTCGGTGCTCGGCGAGGCGCTCGCCAACGCAGGTTCGGTGGACCCTGACGGTGACCGACTCGTCGTCGTCACAGCTGCCTCCAACGTCACGGGCGAGGTGTGGCCGATCGAGGACTTCGCCCGGATCGCGCACGACCACGGTGCCCGGATCGCGGTCGACGCCGCCCAGCTGTCGGGACACCGACGCATCGACCTTGCCGGGTGGGACGTCGACTACGTCGCGTTCTCGGGCCACAAGACCTATGCCCCCTTCGGTGCCGGGGTCCTTGCGGGACGGTCCGACTGGCTCGACGCGGGCGCCCCCTACCTGCGCGGCGGCGGCGCGACCCGGTCCGTCGGCGAGCACGGCACGAGCTGGGCCACCGGGCCGGCCCGGCACGAGGGCGGCAGCCCCAACGTCATCGGGGCGATTGCCCTCGCGGCAGCGTGCGCGACGATCGCCGGCCACCGCGGGGCAATCGAGGAGCACGAGGCACGCCTCCTCGCCCGGCTGCGCGACGGATTGCGATCGATCGACGGGGTCGAGCGGCTGTCGTTCTTCGGCGAGAACCATGACCGCGTGGGCGTGGTGGCGTTCACCGTCCGAGGCCTCGAGCCGTCGCTCGTCTCGCAGGTCCTGTCCGTCGAGCACGGGATCGGCGTGCGGGACGGGCGCTTCTGCGCCCACTTGCTCGTCGACGACCTGCTCGCCAAGCGGGGCGACGCCACGCCGGGCGAGGGGGTCGCGACTGCCGTGCGTGCCAGCATCGGGCTCGGCACGACCATCGAAGGCGTGGACCGACTCATCGGTGCGGTGCGCGAACTCGTCGAAGCCGGACCCGCGGCCAGGTGGACGCGCGGAGACACCGGTTGGGTGGTTGCGGGCAACGACCCGCGCGATCGTGAGGTGACCCGCCCCTGGTGACGCCGACGATCAGCGTCTCGGGAGCGAGTAGGCCGCCCAGATGATGCCGTGGTCCGTGCCATGGATCGCGACCTCACCCGCCTCGACGACGGTCAGCTTGCGGCTCAGCAGGTGATCGATCTGGACGTAGGGCGGCATGCGATGGTCGACGAAGGGCCAGGTCCGGACCCAGCCCAGCCCCGCGACCCGGTGCGCGTCGTCCTGGCCCGCTGAGAGGGCCCGGAAGGCGGGGTGCCCGGGACTCGCGTTGAAGTCGCCGGCGAGCAATGTCGGCTGGTCACCCGACTGGCGGTCTCGCCAGGTCGCCAGCGCCCGCAGGCCGGCTCGCCACTGCTCGGTCTCGCCGGCCAAGGGCGCCATGACGTGCACGGCCTTGAGCCGGACCGGAGTGCCACTGACGTCCAGGACGACCTCCGGCTGGAGGCTCGGAGTGTGTGCGTCGACCGGGTCGCCACCGGTCACCTGGGTGAGGGGGAAACGCGAATAGACCATGGTGCCCGTGAAGGAGTCCGGACGGGTCTCCCCCGCCCGCTCGATGAACCATTGGTCGAGGCCCGACTTGTCCAGCGCCCGCTCCGCGTCCGGCGTGATCTCGGTGGCCACGAGGACGTCGACGGAGTGAGCCCGCACTGCCTCCGCCACCTGGTCCGGGTCGGCCCTGCCGAACGAGAGGTTGACCGCCATGACGGTGAGGTCACGTGGCGCCTGCGGCGACGTGTGGGCGAACCAGTCCGGGAGCGCCATGGTCGCCGCGACCACGACAGCCACGGTCACCGGCAGCAGCATCCACCACCGCCTGAGCAAGGCAGTCGCAACGAGCAGGCCGAGCAGGCCGATCGCGACGAACGGGCCGGCAGTCTGCAGCACGATGACCGGCTGCGCCGTCGTGTCGAGCCAGCGTGCGGCGCCGGCGGCCACGAGGACGACGAGCGCCGCGGCGATTCCGAGGTCGACCCAGCGCCGCCTCCTACCCAGCTCGGGCTCCGTCACGCCTGGAGGACGACGGGGATGATCATCGGGCGTCGACGGATCTTGCCGCCCACCCAGGAGCCCACGGCCCGCCGGATGACCTGCTGGAGCTGCTGGTCGTCACGAACGCCATTCGCGACGGCCTCCTCGATCGCCCGCTCGACCTTCGGGATCACCTGCCGGAAGAGCTCCTGGTCCTCGACGAAGCCCCGCGCCGTGATCTCCGGACCGGACGCGATCTTGCCGGTCGCGGCGTCGAGCACGACGATGCACGTGATGAAGCCCTCGTCGCGCAGGATGCGACGGTCCTTGAGCAGCGCCTCGTCCGCGCCGCCGATGTTGGTCCCGTCGACATAGATGTAGCCGCAGTCCACGACTCCGGTGATCCTGGCCTGGCCGTCGACGAGGTCGACCACGACGCCGTCCTCTGCGAGCACGACGTTTTGCTCGGGCACACCTGTCTGGATGGCGAGCTGGGCGTTGGCGTACATGTGGCGCCACTCGCCATGCACCGGCATGACGTTGCGGGGTCGCACGATGTTGTAGCAGTAGAGCAGCTCGCCCGCGCTCGCGTGGCCCGAGACGTGCACCTTGGCGTTCCCCTTGTGCACGACGGTTGCACCGAGGCGCATGAGGCCGTTGATGACTCGGTAGACGGCGTTCTCGTTGCCGGGAATGAGGCTGCTGGCCAGCAGGACGGTGTCGCCCGGGCCGACGTTGATCCGGTGGTCACCGTTGGCCATCCGGGACAGGGCCGCCATCGGCTCGCCCTGCGAACCGGTACTGATGAGCACCAGCTTGTTGTCCGGGAGGTCACCGAAGCGTTTGGCGTCGACGAGGATCCCGTCGGGCACGTGCAGGAAGCCGAGGTCGGCGGCGATCCCCATGTTGCGGATCATGGAGCGGCCGACGAAGGCGACCTTGCGCCCGGCCTTCTCGGCCGCGTCCAGCACCTGCTGGACCCGATGGACATGGCTGCTGAAGCACGCGACGATGATGCGCCGCTCGGCATGCCGGAAGACCTTGTCGATGGCCGGCGCGATCTCGAGCTCAGGGGTGGTGAAGCCGGGCATGTCGGCGTTCGTCGAGTCGGTGAGGAACAGGTCGACGCCCTCCTCCCCCAGCCGTGCGAAGGCCCGCAGGTCGGTGATCCGACCATCGAGCGGCAGCTGGTCCATCTTGAAGTCACCGGTGTGCAGCAGGGTGCCCGCCTTGGTGCGGACGAACACCGCGAGCGCGTCCGGAATCGAGTGGTTCACCGCCACGAACTCGAGGTCGAAGGCGCCGACCCGCTCGCGCTGCCCCTCCGCAACGGCCAGGGTGAACGGCCGGATGCGGTGTTCCTTGAGCTTGGCCTCGACGAGCGCCAACGTCAGGGTCGAGCCGATGAGGGGGATGTCCTCCTTGAGGCGGAGCAGGTAGGGGACGGCTCCGATGTGGTCCTCGTGTCCGTGTGTGAGGACGATGGCCTCGACGTCGTCGAGACGGTCCTCGAGGTAGGAGAAGTCGGGCAGGATCAGGTCGACCCCGGGATGGTGGTCCTCGGGGAAGAGCACGCCGCAGTCGATGACGAGCAGCCGGCCCTGGGTCTCGAGGACGGTCATGTTCCGACCGACCTCGCCGAGCCCGCCCAGGGCGACGACCCGGAGGCCGTTGCTGGGCAGGGCGGGCGGATCGGTCAGCTCGGGGTGGAGATGGCTCACAGGTTTCCTGTCGGTCGGGTGCGAGGTCAGGCGAGCTGGCCGAGCCAGCTGGGTGGGCGCGCTGGTCAGGCGACCGTGGCGAGGGCGGAGCGGACGACCTGTCGCTGCTCGGGGGTCGCCTCCACGAGCGGGAGCCGCACCGTGGCGGACTCGATGACGCCCTGCTCGGCAAGGGCCGCCTTGGCCATGATGGCTCCCTGCGTGACGTTCATGACGGCGTCCACCATGGCGTGAAGCGACCGGTGGATGGCCCGGGCATCGTCCCAGCGGCCCTCCACGACCGCGTCTGCGTAGCGCCGGTAGACCGCGGGGCAGGTCTGCGAGGTCACGCCCACGAATCCGACGCCGCCGTTGACGAAGTGGGCCAGGTTCATCGCGTCGTCGCCGGAGTACCAGTCGAGGCCGGTCGCCTCCATCAGCTGGCTGGCGAGCCACAGGTCGGCGCGGGCGTCCTTCACGGCGACGACGCGCTCGTGCTCGGCTATCCGGAGGTACGTCTCGCGGGCGATGGCGATGCCGGATCGACCCGGGATGTCGTAGACCATGACCGGAAGGTCGCTCGCGTCAGCGAGGGCGAGGAAGTGGGCGACAAGCCCCGCCTGCGGCGGCTTGTTGTAGTACGGCGTGACGGCGAGGACCGCGTTCGCGCCGACCTTCTCAGCGACGCGCACGGACTCGACGCTCTTGGCGGTGTCGTTGCTGCCTGCCCCGGCGACGATGACGGCCCGGTCGCCGACCGCGCCGATGACGGCCCGGAGGAGGTCCTCCTTCTCGGACGCCGTGGTCGTCGGCGACTCCCCCGTCGTCCCGGACACGATGATGCCGTCGTGGCCCTGGTCGACCAGGTGCGTCGCCAAGCGCTGGGCGGAGTCGAGGTCGACTGATCCGTCCGTCCGCATCGGCGTCACCATCGCCGAGAGGA
Organism: Intrasporangium sp.; assembly: GCF_036566125.1. Lineage (GTDB taxonomy): Bacteria > Actinomycetota > Actinomycetes > Actinomycetales > Dermatophilaceae > Intrasporangium. The sequence goes on along the minus strand of NZ_DATCWX010000255.1, from coordinate 14,814 downwards.
CACGTCCTAGCCGGGGTGCGTCTGCCATGGGGCAAGGTTAGCCCCCGCCGCCTCCCATGCTTCCAGGCGGCCGCAACGTGTCCCAACCCGATCGAAAGAACAGCTTTGGGGTCACTTCTCCCCGAAACGTGGTCACTCGATCAGGATCGGTGGCGGAGCGCACGAAGCGAGGCACTACTCGCTCGGGGGTCCGAGTAGTGCCTCGCCACTCCTACCATCGCGTGGCCTGCGGTGGCGTTACACGGCTCGGGCACCAAATTCCGGCGGGCGGTCAGCGGCGGAGGTAGGTGACCCACGCAAACCCGTCGTGCGGCTCGCGTTCCGTCTCCTGCCACTCTGTGGGATCGACGTCGGGAAAGGTGACTGAGCCCTCCGGGGACTGGTCGACCTCCGTGATGACGAGGCGAGCGGCATACGGCATGGCCTCCCGGTAGACCTCGCCGCCGCCGACGACGAACACCTCGTCAGCGGGTCCGGCGAGGCTCAGGGCCTCGGCCAGCGAGTGCGCGGTCTCGACGTCCGGGTGTCGCCAGTCCTCCTGCCGGGTCAGCACGATGGTCCGGCGGCCGGGCAGCACGCCGACTGAGTCGAACGTTCGCCGGCCCATGATCATCGGGTGCCCCATGGTCGTGCGCTTGAAGAACTTGAGGTCCTCGGAGATGTGCCACGGCATCGAGGAGCCGTCGCCGATCACGCCGTTGCGGCCGACGGCGGCGATCATCGTCACGTTCGTCATGGAGCCACTGTGTCAGCAAGTGCCCCGGCTCAGACAGCGATCGGGGCGCGGATACCCGGCTCCGCCACGTAGTCGACGAGCTCGAAGTCGTCCAGGTCGAACTCGTCGATACTCGCCTTGCCGGGGGTGATCCGCATCGTCGGCAGCGGATGCGGGGTGCGGGTCAGCTGGAGCCGAGCCTGCTCGAGGTGGTTGAGGTAGAGGTGGGCGTCGCCCAGCGTGTGCACGAACTCCCCCGGCTCCAGGTCGGTCAGCTGCGCCACCATCTGCGTCAGCAGCGCATAGCTCGCGATGTTGAACGGCACGCCGAGGAAGATGTCGGCGCTGCGCTGGTAGAGCTGGCACGACAGGCGCCGTGTGCCGTCATCACCGGGCGGCGACACATAGAACTGGAACAGCGCGTGGCACGGCGGCAGCGCCATCTCGTCGACATCCGCGACGTTCCAGGCAGAGACGATGAGGCGGCGGGAGTCCGGATTGGTGCGGATCTGCTCGATGACCTTGGCGATCTGATCGACGCGGCGCCCGTCCGGGGTCGGCCACGACCGCCACTGGTACCCGTAGATCGGCCCGAGGTTGCCGTCCTTGTCGGCCCACTCGTCCCAGATCGAGATGCCACGCTCCTGGAGCCACCTCACGTTCGTGTCACCCCGCAGGAACCAGAGCAGCTCGCCGATGATCGAGCGCAGGTGCAGCTTCTTCGTCGTCATCGCGGGGAAGCCGTCGGCGAGGTCGAAGCGCATCTGGTGGCCGAAGACGCTCAGCGTCCCGGTCCCGGTCCGGTCGGACTTCTCCTGACCGTGGGTCAGGACGTGGTCGAGGAGGTCAAGGTACTGCCGCACACAGGCAGCGTAGTTGGCCCCGGTGTCACAACCGAGCAGGTGAGGCCGTATGCCGCGGGTCCGGCTCCCCCGCACCCAGCCTCCCAGCCCACGTCCCACATCTCACGGAGCTGGCCGTCTGGCGGTCAGTCGCGTCGGCTCAGGCGTCGTAGTCGAGGGAGACGTCGTCGCTCACCGGGTGGCTCTGGCACGTGAGGACCAGGCCGGCCGCCACCTCGTCCGGCTCGAGCGCGTAGTTCCGGTCCATCCGCACCTCGCCGGAGACGAGCCTCGCCCGGCACGTGCCGCAGACGCCGTTGGTGCACGAGAAGGGGGCATCCGGCCGCAGGCGAAGCGCCGCGTCGAGGATGGTCTCGTCGCGGCTCGGCATGGGGATCACGGTCGTGCGCCCGTCGAGGTTGACCGTCACCGTCGCCTCGGGCGGCGCCCCCTCGTCGATGACGACCTTCCGCTTCGGCTCGGTGCCGTCGTCGACGTGGAAGATCTCGTGGTGGACGTGGTGCGGCTCGACCCCCTGCTCCGTGAGCAGCGCCTCGGCCGCGGTCACCATCCCGAAGGGCCCGCAGAGGTACCACTCGTCCACGGACCCGACCGGCACGAGGGTGGCGAAGATCCGTTCGAGCCGCTCCGGGTCGAGCCGCCCACTGAAGAGCTCGACGTCCTGCGCCTCGCGGGAGAGGACGTTGATGAGGTGGAAACGCCCCGGGAAGCGGTTCTTGAGGTCCTCGAGCTCCTCGAGGAACATGATCGAGCTCGTCCTGCGGTTGCCGTAGAGCAGCGTCACGCGTGACCGCGGCTCCTCCTCGAGCGCGGTGGCGAGCAGGGACATCACCGGCGTGATCCCGGAGCCTGCCGCAATCGCGAGGTGATGCCGTATGCCGCTGGGCTGGGTTACACACGTGAAGCTGCCCAACGGGGTCATGACCTCGAGAACGTCCCCGGCGGCGACGACGTCGTTGAGCCAGTTCGACATCCGTCCCTCAGGGACGCGCGCAGCGGCGACGCGCAGGGTACGGCTCGCGGTGGCGGTCGCGCGCGACTGACAGATCGAGTAGGACTGCCGGACCTCCTCGCCGTTGATGATGGCGCGCAGCGTCAAATGCTGGCCAGGCTCGAACCGGTACTCGTCGGCGAGCTCGGGCGGGACCGCGAAGGTGATGGCAACGGACTCGTCGGTGAGCCGCTCGACGTCGGCGACGGTCAGCTCGTGGAAACGGGCCCGATGGCGGGCGGGAGCGCCCTCGGTCGTGAGGTCGGTCATTTCAGATGGCCTTGAACTCGTCGAAGGGCTCACCGCACGCGTTGCACCGGCGCAGGGCCTTGCACGCGGTGGACCCGAAGTGGGCGATCTCCGTCGTGTCGTCCGAGCCGCAGTGCGGGCAGCTGACGACGTGCCGCTGGAGCTGGAGGAGGACGGGACCACGGCCCGCGCCTTCCGGCACCGGCCCGGGCGGCGCGATGCCGAAGCGCTGGAGCGCGGCCCGGCCCTCCTCGGTCATCCAGTCGGTCGTCCACGCCGGGGACAGCCGGGTCCGCACCTCGGCTCGATAGCCGTGGACCTCGGCCTCCCACCGGATCCGGTCGGTGATCGCCTCCATCGCAGGGCATCCGGAGTACGTCGGCGTGATGGTCGCGACGAGCACCTGGGCGTCCTCGTCGACCTCCACGTCGCGCAGGATCCCGAGGTCCGCGATGGAGATCACCGGGATCTCCGGGTCAGGGATCCGCGAGATCGCCTCAGCCACAGCAGCTTCCGTCGACATGGGCGCCATCGGGCTCACCACGTCGCACCGGGGTGGGAGCGCGCGATGTGCTGCATCTCGGCGAGGAGGTAACCCATCGGCGTCGAGTGGACGCCCTCTCGGCCACCGCGAGTGCGCCGGGTCGGGGCGTGCAGGTCGAGGGTCGCCTCCTCGCACACCGCGGCCACCTGCGACGTTACGGCCTCGTGCAGGGATGACGGCAGGACGCCCACGCCGGCCTCCGCTGCCGCGACGCTCGCCGGGTCGTCGTCGAACAGCTCCGGCAGGTAGGGCAGCACCCACTCCAGCCCGGCCTGCATCCGCCGGTGCGACTCCTCAGTCCCGTCCCCCAAGCGCACGACCCACTGCGTCGCGTGGTCGTGGTGGTAGCGGACCTCCTTGAGCGCCTTGCCGGCCACCCCCGCGAGGACACCGTCGCTGGAAGCGAGCAGAGCGGCATACAACTGCTTCTGGTACGCGGAGAACCACAGCAACCGCGCCATCTCCCGCCCGAAGTCACCCCGCTCCTGCTCGACGAGGTGGACGTTGCGCCACTCCCGCTCGTCCCGCATCATCGCGAAGTCGTCCTCGCTCCGGCCCGTGCCGTCGAGCGAGCCGACGTAGGGATAGAGCCCCCGCGCCTGACCGAGGAGGTCCAGCGCGATGTTGCCGAGCGCCATGTCCTCCTCGATCTGCGGGGCGTTGGTCATCCACTCGCCCAGCCGCTGCGCATAGACCATCGCATCATCAGCCAAGCCGAGCAGGTATGCGGCAGAACGATCCTCGCCCATCACAGGTACTCGACGTCCTCTGGCACCTCGTAGAACGACGGATGCCGGTAGACCTTGTCGGCCGCGGGGTCGAAGAACGAGTCCTTCTCCTCCGGGCTGCTCGCGACGATGTCCGACGCGCGGACAACCCAGATCGAGACGCCCTCCTGGCGGCGGGTGTAGACGTCGCGGCCGTTGCGCAGCGCCATCTGGGCGTCCGGGGCGTGGAGAGAGCCGACGTGGGCGTGCGAGAGCCCTCGCTTGCCGCGGACGAACACCTCCCAGAGCGGCCAGCTCTTCTCGGCGGGCCCGGTGGTGGGTTCGGTCACGCGGCACTTCCCTTCAGCTCGTCGGCGTGCTTGCGTGCGTAGGCGTTGGCGGCCTCACGCACCCAGGCGCCCTCCTCGTGGACGGCGCGACGGTGCTCGATCCGCTCGGCGTTGCACGGACCGTCACCGCGAAGGACGCGCCAGAACTCATCCCAGTCGATGGGCCCGAAGTCATAGTGGCCGCGCTCCTCGTTCCACCTCAGCTCGGGGTCCGGCAGCACGATGCCGAGCTTCTCGGCCTGCGGCACCATCATGTCGACAAACTTCTGCCGCAGGTCGTCGTTGCTGAACCGCTTGATCCCCCACGCCATCGACTGGGCCGTGTGCCCGCCCTTGGCGGCGTCACCGGTGTCGGGCGGGCCGAACATCATCAACGCCGGCCACCACCACCGGTCGGCCGCGTCCTGGGCCATGGCCTGCTGCGCCTCGGTGCCGCGCATGAGGTTCCACAGGATCTCGAAGCCCTGCCGCTGGTGGAACGACTCCTCCTTGCACACGCGGATCATGGCGCGCGCGTAGGGGCCGTAGGAGCACCGGCACAGCGGCACCTGGTTCATGATCGCGGCACCGTCGACGAGCCAGCCGATCGCGCCGCAGTCGGCCCAGGTCAGCGTCGGGTAGTTGAAGATCGACGAGTACTTCTGCTTGCCGTTGTGCAGCCGGTCGAGCAGCTCGGCACGGTCGACGCCGAGCGTCTCGGCAGCGCTGTAGAGGTAGAGGCCGTGTCCCGCCTCGTCCTGGACCTTGGCGATGAGGATCGCCTTGCGCCGCAGGGAGGGGGCGCGGGTGATCCAGTTGCCCTCGGGCTGCATCCCGATGATCTCCGAGTGGGCGTGCTGGGCGATCTGGCGGATCAGCGTCTGCCGGTACTCCTCCGGCATCGCGTCGCGTGGCTCGATGCGCTGGTCGGCGGTGATGAGCGCATCGAAGTCACCTCCGACCTGCTCGCGTCGGTCCTGGTGCGCGAGAGCCTCGTCGTAGGCGCCCGTCTCCGCCGCGTTCAACGGCTCGTTCGGGTCGATGACGTCATTGCCATACATGCGTCCAGTATGCGAGATGGGCGCCAGTCGCACCAAAGTGGCCTTTCTCGGACGCGTGGAGCGCCTGAGACGATGCTGTGGTGAACCAACCGCACCACCCCGTCCATCACGAGCACGACCACCCGCCCGGTCCCCTTGCCGACGCCAGCGTCCGGCTGGCCCGAGTGTCCGATGCCCCCGCAGTGGGGTTCGTCCAGGCCGTCGTGTTCCGGGAGGCGTATGCCGCTGAGCTGGCTCCCGAGGTCATAGCCGAGTTCCAGCCCCAGGCCTTCGCGAGCGCGTGGCGGGCGACGCTCGAGGGTGCGGCGGCAGGGGACGGAGTGCTGCTCGTGGCGTGCGCGGGTGAGCAGGTCGTCGGTTTGGCTGCGGTGGGAGCCTCGAGCGATCCCGACGCCGACGACAGCACCGCCGAGCTGCTCGTGCTCGCCGTTCATCCGGACGCGCGGCGCCAGGGCCATGGCTCCCGTTTGCTCCACGCCGTCGTCGACACGGCGCGCGCCCGCGGACGCGACCGGCTGACCGCTTGGGCCCTGGCCTCCGCAGAGGAGGTGCGCGCTTTCCTCGTCGCGGCTGGACTGGACTCGGACGGCGCGCACCGGCAGCGCGTGGTCGGCCCTGACGGTGAGACCGCCGAGGAGGTCCGCCTCTCTGCTTCCCTGGAGGCGGCATGACGACGGACGCCCGGCCCGCAGAGGAGCGGCGCCTCGTCATCCGGGAGGCCCTGTCGGTCGGCATCGCGACGGGTGCCTACGGCATCAGCTTCGGGGCCCTGGCGGTCTCTGCCGGCCTCGACGTGTGGCAGGCCTGCGCCCTCTCCCTGCTGATGTTCACGGGCGGTTCGCAGTTCGCCTTCATCGGGATCATCTCGGCCGGCCTGCACGCTGCCCCGGCCGCGATCGCCGCGTCCTCCCTCCTCGGTGTCCGCAACGGTCTCTATGCCCTGGAGCTGACCCAGCTGCTGGGGGTCAGGGGTGTCCGACGCCTCGCCGCCGCGCACATCACCATCGACGAGTCGACCGCGGTGGCGGTGTCCCAGTCGCACGGCAAGGCCGCTCGCCTGGGCTTCTGGCTGACTGGTCTGACCGTCTTCGCGTTGTGGAACTTCACGACGCTCGTCGGCGCCCTCGTCGGCAACGCCCTCGGGGACCCGAAGGCCTGGGGTCTCGACGCGGCCGCCTGCGCCGCGTTCACCGCCCTCCTCTGGCCGCGGCTGAAGAATCGTGACGCCGTCGCGATCGCCGTCGTCGCTGCGGTGGTCGCGGTCCTGCTCGCCCCCGCCACGCCGCCCGGCGTCCCGGTCATCGTCGCGGCGCTGGCCGCGTTCATCGCCTGGCGCGAACCGCGCCGCGGCGCAGTTGACACCGACGGGGACGCGGAGGACTCGGAGCCACGCCGGACGGGGTCCGAGGTGCAGTCATGAGCATGTGGGTCGCCTTGCTCATTGCGGCCGCGATCGCCTTCGGGCTCAAGCTCGTCGGCTACCTCGTGCCGGCCGACTTGTTGGCGGAGCCGCACGTCAAGCGCGTCACTGCGGCGCTGCCCGTGGCTCTGCTCGCCGCTCTGGTTGCCATCCAGACCCTGACGGGCCCTGGTGGTGCCTGGACGCTCGACGCGCGCCTCGCCGCGGTCGGCGTGGCCGTCGTGGCGCTGATCCTCCGAGCGCCGTTCATCGTCGTCGTCGTCCTCGGCGCGGCGACGGCCGCCCTGCTTCGACTCGCCGGCTGGGCCTGAAGGCCAACCTGGCGCAGCCCTAGGCTCCTTCCATGGTGACGTGGGACGAGGTGGCGGGCGGGCTCGCCGGGTTGGGCGAGGAGGACCGGTTCACGGGAAGCGTCCTGGTGGTGGAGGGCGAGCGAACGCTTCTCGAGGTCTGCGCCGGTCTGGCCAACCGCGCGACGGCGACGCCGATCCGCCCCGCCACCCGATTCGGCCTGGCGTCCCTGTCCAAGGCATTCACGGCAGCGGCCGTGCTGAGCTGTGTGCGCAACGGCCTGCTCGGCCTCGACAACCGGGTCGTGGACCTCCTGCCGGCCTCGCGCCGACCGTGGACCCTGCCGCACGAGGTGACGGTGCACCACCTGCTCAGTCACACCTCCGGCATCGGCGACTACTTCGAGGAAGACGAGGACCTGACCGGGCACCTCGAGGACTACGGTGCCCTCTGGCGAGACCTGCCCGTCTACGGAATGGAACGGCCTGACGACTTCTTGCCTCTCTACGCCGGAGCTGCGCCCATCGACGAGCCGGGGGCGAAGTTCCACTACAGCAATGCCGGCTTCGTGCTGCTCGCCGCGATCACCGAGGAGGTGACGGGGCAGGAGTTCGTCCACACGGTGACCGAACGCGTGCTCGGGCCGGCCGGTATGTCGTCATCCGGCTACTTCCGGTCCGACGAGCCAGTGCCCGACGTCGCGGCGGGCTATCTGAAACGCGCTGGGAGCGATGACCCGTGGCGCAGCAACATCTTCTCGATACCGGTCATCGGTGGAGGCGACGGCGGAGCCCACTCCACCCCGCGCGACCTGGATCGGTTCCTCACGGCGATTGCATCCGGCGACCTCCTGGGCGAGGAGCTGAGCACCCTGATGCGCAGGCGGCACGTGCCCGTCGACGATGGGGTCTCCTATGGCTACGGCCTCTACGTCCGGGCCGACGGCGCCTTCGGGCACGGGGGTGGCGACCCGGGTGTCGAGACGGTGGCGCGCCACCTACCTGACCGGGACCTGACGCTGGTTGCCCTCTGCAACGGCGAGGGGATGCTCGAGGACGTCTGGCCCTTGGTGCTCTCGGCTCTCTGACCCGGCCGTCGTCGACCCGAGCGGGCTCGCGGCGCTCGTCATTCCTGCAGGCCAAGTGGGCATTTCCACCCATGGCCGGCGCCTCCCGGATGGGCACATCTCCCGACGCGGTTGACGCTGCCAGAACGTAGCGTCGAGCTGCAGGACAAACCTTGGGAGGTGAGTTCGATGAGCAACGGACCAGCGCGTGATGGAGGACCGGTCGTCGACGGTGCGCAGAAGGAGCGCCGGCAGCTGATCGCAGCCACTCCACTCCTCGAGCAGCACCTGACCGTGGCCGGAATACCAACGGCGGTGCTCGTCGGTGGCGAGGGCCCTCCTGTCGTGCTGCTGCACGGGCCCGGCGAATTCGCCCTGACGTGGATGCGCGTCATGCCACAGCTCGCCACGGCGCACCGTGTCGTGGCTCCCGACCTGCCTGGCCACGGCGCCTCCGGTTTGGGAGACGGGCCGCTCGACCGCGAGCGTGTGCTGTCCTGGCTCGACGACCTGATCGAGCAGACCTGCCCCTCGCCTCCCTACGTGGCGGGCCATCTGGTTGGCGGTGCGATCGCGATGCGCTTCGCGCTCGAGCGACCGGACCGGCTGCGTGGCCTCTCGTTGGTCGACACCCACGGCCTGAGCCGCCTCCGCCCGTCCCCGGCGTTCGCCATCACCCTCGCCACCTTCATCGCACATCCGACGCCCACGAGCAGGGACCGCTTCTTCCGGCAGTGCTTCGTCGATGTCCCGCAGCTGCAGGAGGGGCTGGGCCCACACTGGGACCCGCTGATGACGCTGGGTCTGGAGGGCGCCAGGTCGCGGGAGCAGAAGACGGCCATGCGCAGCCTCATGTCTGCCTTCGGCACCCGGTCGATCCCCGAGGCCGACCTCGCCAGGATCACGGTGCCGACAACGCTCATCTGGGGTCGCGAGGACCGCCAGACGCCACTGTCCGTGGCCCAACGCGCCAGCGAACGATACGGCTGGCCCTTGCACATCATCGACGGGGCCGCCGACGACCCCGCCTTCGAGCAGCCCGCGGCGGTGATGAGGGCGTTCGAGGCGATCCCTGCCCTGGGATGACGGCTAGCTGCGTTCGAGGTATTGGGATCGAGGTAGTGGCTCGCTCGCGAGAGGGATGGATCACCTCGAACCAGGTGAAGGCAAGGGGGCAGTCCAGGCGATGCTGAGGGTCAGTCGAGGCTGAGGTACTTCTCCAATCCCACGGTGAGACCGGGGTGGTCTGCGACGGCGCGGACCGCGGCGATGACGCCGGGCATGAAGGAGGCCCGGTCGAACGAGTCGTGGCGGATCGTCAGCTGCTCGCCCGCGTTCCCGAGGAGCACCTCCTGGTGCGCGACGAGCCCACGCAGCCTCACCGAGTGCACGTGTATGCCGCTGAGCTGGGCTCCGCGAGCGCCTTCAGGATCGTGGGTGGTTGCGTCTGGGACGTCGGGCAGGCCGGCCTCGTCTCGCGCGGCCCCGATGAGCGCCGCCGTCCGTGCGGCCGTCCCGGACGGCGCGTCGACCTTGCCCGGGTGGTGCAGCTCGATGATCTCGACGGATTCGAAGTACGGGGCCGCCTTGGCGGCGACCGACATCATGAGCAGCGCCCCGATCGCGAAGTTCGGCGCGATCAGCACGCCGACCCCAGAGCCGGTGCTGGCGGGCGGTGCCCCGTCGAGCTGCTGCTTGAGGGCTGCCAGCCGGGCCTCGTCCCAGCCGGTGGTGCCGACGACGACGTGAACTCCCCGGTCGACGCAATGGGCGACGTTGTCCGGTGATGCGGCCGGGACCGTCAGCTCGACAGCGACGTCGGCGCCGCCCAGATCCCCCAGCTCATCACGCGAGCCGTAGGCCCCGACGAGCCTCAGTCCCTCAGCCGCCCCGACCGCCCTTACGGCCTCGGAGCCCATCCGGCCGTTCGCGCCGATCACCGCAACCTTGATGTCCGTCACGCCGAAACCCTATCGATGCCGGACAGGGAGTCCGTGTTTCGCGACGAAAGGCCCACCTTCACCGACGGTCCGGATGGACACTGGAAGGGATCGAGGGAGTGGTCATCATGCGCGATCCTGCTCGCACGAACCTCCGGCGCGTCCGAAGGATCCTTCTCGCCCCTCTCGCGGCCGTGGCGCTGCTCGCCGGGCTCCTGCCCGCCGTCGCGCCGCCCGCTCAGGCCGAGCCCCTGTTCGGGCACGACATCTCGTGGCCGCAGTGTCCTTCGAGCGTGGGTGGGTTCGACCTGCCGATGCCCCCGGACAGCACCCAGTTCGTCATCGCGGGCCTGACCAAGGGCTTGCCGTTCACCGAGAACCCGTGCCTCGCGTCGCAGGTCGACTGGGTCCAGACCCGCAACAAGCCCGCACACGCGTACACCATGGCCGCCTTCCCGACGAGCGCGCAGCTCAGCACCTACGGTTCGCAGGGACCCTGGTCGACGAGCACGCGCGCCGGCCAGCTGTCGAACGTCGGCTATGCCGAGGCGACCTACGCCGCAGGAAGCCTCGACCGCGTCGGTTGGACGCCGCCCGTGGTGTGGATCGACGTCGAGCCGCGGCCGGCGCAGCCCTGGCCCACCGGCAACGCCGCCCAGCAACGCGAGAACCGCTACGTCATCGAGGGATTGATGCGCGGACTGCGCGATAACGGCTACGCCTACGGCCTCTACTCCTTCACCAGCGGCTGGCAGGAGATCACCGGCGGCTGGCGTCTCCCGGGTGTCCCCGTGTGGGCGACGGCCGGACAGCTCGACTACCCCAACGAGGCTCTGGACCGGTGCACCCAGCCCAGCTTCTCGGGTGGGCACGTGTACCTCTCGCAGTGGTACGACGACACCCGGGACTATGACCGGACCTGTGGGACGTACGCGTTCAGCAACCTGCCGATCCCGGCCTCGACGCTCTCCAACTCCACGGCGGACTTCAACGGTGATTGGAACAACGACGTCCTCGCGCGGTGGACCGCGACCGGCACGCTGCATCTGTACGCCGGCCAGGGCAACGGCCGGATCGCTTCCCACGTCCAGATCGGCAGCGGCTGGGGACCGTTCAACGCGTTGGAGACGGTCGGTGACTTCAGCGGTGACGGCGCACTCGACGTGCTCGCCCGCGACCCGGCCACGGGCTACCTGTGGATGTACCGAAGCACGGGAAAGGGCGGCTGGTCCAGCTCCCGTATTCGGGTGGGCACGGGCTGGAACCCGTTCAACTCCATCATCGGGCCCGGGGACTTCGACGGCGACCAGCGCGTCGACGTCCTCGCCCGCAAGGCCTCAACCGGCGAGCTGTTCCTCTACGCCGGGAACGGCACGAATGGGTTCAAGAGCGTCCGTCGCGTGGGCACCGGCTGGAACAGCTTCAGCACTCTGGTCGGCGCCGGGGACGTCAACAGCGATGGACGGGCGGACGTCCTGGCGCGCGAGTCGAGCACCGGCTACCTGTGGCTGTACCCGGGCAACGGCTCCGGCGGTTGGCTGCCCCGCCTCCGGATCGGCTCCGGGTGGAACGGCTTCACCGCCATCATGAGTCCCGGGGACCTCACCGGCGACCGCGTGGTCGACGTCGTAGCCCGTGACCGGAACGGTGACCTCTGGCTGTACGCGCGCACGGCGTCCGGAGGGTGGCGCAGCCGGGTCCTCATCGGGGCCGGCTGGAACGGCATCAACGCGATCTTCTGATCGCGGGCGACCCCGACCCGCTATGTCGAAGCGGCCCGGAACCGCAAGGTTCCGGGCCGCTTCACATCGGCGTCCGCGACTCAGGCGTCAGCCGGCTCCTCGGCCTTGGCGGACTCGGCCTTGGCGTCGGACTCTCCCTCGGGCAGGACAGCCGCGAGCGAGAGCTTGCCGCGCGGGTCGATCTCCTTGAGCTCGACCTGGATCTTCTGGCCGACCTTGACGACGTCGTCGACGCTGTCGATCCGCTTGCCACCGACGAGCTTGCGCACCTCGGAGATGTGCAGCAGGCCGTCCTTGCCGGGCAACAGCGAGATGAACGCACCGAACGTCGTCGTCTTGACGACCGTGCCGAGGAAGCGCTCGCCGACCTCGGGCATCTGCGGGTTCGCGATGGCGTTGATCGCCGCGCGAGCCGCCTCTGCAGACGGGCCGTCGACAGCTCCGATGAACACGGTGCCGTCGTCCTCGATCGAGATGTCGGCGCCCGTGTCGTCCTGGATCTGGTTGATCATCTTGCCCTTCGGGCCGATGACCTCACCGATCTTGTCGACGGGGACCTTCACCGTGATGATCCGCGGCGCGTAGGGGCTCATCTCGTCGGGCATGTCGATGGCCTCGGCCATGACGTCGAGGATGTGCAACCGCGCGTCGCGGGCCTGGGTCAGCGCGCCAGCGAGGACCGACGCCGGGATGCCGTCGAGCTTCGTGTCGAGCTGGATCGCCGTGACGAACTCCTTGGTGCCGGCGACCTTGAAGTCCATGTCGCCGAAGGCGTCCTCGGCGCCGAGGATGTCGGTCAGCGCCGCATAGCGCGTCTCTCCATCGACCTCGTCCGACACGAGACCCATCGCGATCCCCGCGACCGGGGCGCGCAGCGGCACACCGGCGTTGAGCAGCGACAGGGTGGAGGCGCACACCGAGCCCATCGACGTCGACCCGTTCGAGCCGAGCGCCTCCGATACCTGGCGGATCGCGTAGGGGAACTCCTCGCGCGTCGGCAGCACCGGCATGAGGGCGCGCTCGGCGAGCGCTCCGTGGCCGATCTCGCGACGCTTCGGGGAGCCGACGCGGCCGGTCTCGCCGGTGCTGTACGGCGGGAAGTTGTAGTTGTGCATGTAGCGCTTGCGCGTCTGCGGGTTCAGCGTGTCGAGCTGCTGCTCCATCTTGAGCATGTTCAGCGTGGTGACACCCATGATCTGGGTCTCACCGCGCTCGAAGATGGCCGAGCCGTGGACGCGCGGCAGGACCTCGACCTCGGCGCCGAGGGCGCGGATGTCGGCGAGGCCACGGCCGTCGATGCGGACCTTGTCGCGCAGGATGCGCTGGCGGACCAACTTCTTCTGCAGCGCGCGGAACGCGGCCGAGACCTCCTTGCGGCGGCCCGCGAACGGTCCGTGCACATCGCTGTCCTCGCCCTCGCCGACAAGCCTCAGGTGCAGCGCCGACTTGATCTCGTCCAGCCGGTCCTCGCGCTCGGTCTTGCCGGCGATCGTCAGGGCGGCAGCCGTGTCGGCCGAGGCGGCCTCCTCGACGGCGGCGAAAACGTCGTCCTCATAGTCGAGGAAGACCGGGAAGTCCTCCACCGGCTTGGCCGCCTTGGCAGCCAGCTCGGCCTGTGCCTCGCAGAGCACCTTGATGAACTTCTTGCTCGCCTCGAGACCTTCGGCGACGACCTCCTCGGTCGGCGCCTGCTTGCCCTCGGTCTTGACGAGGTTCCAGGTCGACTCGGTCGACTCGGCCTCGACCATCATGATCGCGACGTCATCGCCACCCGAACCCGACACGACGCGGCCGGCTACGACCATGTCGAAGACGGAGCGCTCGATGTCCGAGAAGTTCGGGAACGCGACCCACTGTCCGTCGATGAGCGACACGCGCACGCCACCGATCGGGCCGGAGAACGGCAGACCAGATATCTGCGTGGAGGCGCTCGCGGCGTTGATGGCGAGCACGTCGTACTGGTGCTCGGGGTTCAGGGCGAACACCGTGATGATGACCTGGACCTCGTTGCGCAGGCCCTTTTTGAAGGTCGGGCGCAGCGGCCGGTCGATGAGCCGGCAGGTGAGGATCGCCTCGGTCGTGGGGCGGCCCTCGCGACGGAAGAACGAGCCGGGGATCCGGCCGACGGAGTACATCCGCTCCTCGACGTCAACGGTGAGCGGGAAGAAGTCGAACTGGTCCTTGGGTGTCTTGCCCGCGGACGTCGTCGACATGATCATCGTGTCCTCGTCGAGGTACGCGACGACGGCTCCCCCGGCCTGCTTGGCCAGGCGCCCGGTCTCGAAGCGGACCGTGCGAGTGCCGAAGCTGCCGTTGTCGATGACGGCCTCGGCGAAGGTGATGTCTGGACCCTCCATATAGGGGCCCTCGCTTTCTTTCTCTCTTCGTGCCCACGCACATCGTCGTTGTGTGCGGGGTTTCATCAGGCGGGCCGCCAACCACTGGGGGGTGCGAACCTCACCACGACGAAAGGCGGTCACCGCAGGACTGCGGTGACCGCCTTTCGTCACGTGTTCATCGACGCAGGCCGAGTCGCTTGATGAGCGATCGGTAGCGCTCGATGTCGGTCGCCTCGAGGTAGCGCAGCATGCGCTTGCGGCGGCCGACGAGCAGGAGGAGACCACGACGGCTGTGGTGGTCGTGCTTGTGAGCCCGAGAGTGCTCGGTGAGGTCCTTGATGCGCTGCGTCAGCATCGCGATCTGCACCTCCGGGGAGCCGGTGTCGCCCTCCTTGGTGGCGTACTCGGCCATGATCTGCTTCTTCACGTCAGCTTCCAATGGCATGGATGACCGACTCCTTATCTTCTCGTTGCGCGGTGCTCCAGGGCATGTCCACCTGGGCGCTCTCTCTCCGCGGCCGGTCAAACGGCATCGCCAAGCGTAACAGCGGGCCTCC
>NZ_DATCWX010000247.1:0-14210 GCF_036566125.1 Intrasporangium sp. | reverse complement strand
CCACCGCGCCAGGAGCGCTCGACCCAGTCGACGTACGCCTGCTGGGCGGTGTACTGGTTCCACCGCGGCCACCCGTCGAACTCCGGGTAGCCGCCCACGAGGTGGCCGAACGACCCACTGAGGGCGAACTGCAGGAGGTTGTTCGTCCCGCCCGCCCCGTGGATCGCGACGCCCTCGCACCACTGGTCGGTACCCGGGCCGGTGCCGGGCGGACACGTCGCAGGGCAGTGCGAGTAGAAGCCCACACCACCACAGCCGAACCGGTCGACCGGTTGCCCGTCGGGAGCGACGACCTCACCAGGTGCCGAGGGCATGAAGTCGCTCCACGGCAGGGCGTGCGCGATCCCCTTCTCGTGGAAAGGCTCTCCCCAGAGGAGCAAGCCGCCGAAGGCCACGTTGGCGAACTGGTGGTTGTGCAGGTCGGCGAAGCCAACGACCGGATTCAGCGACGGCGTCAGGTTGCCGGTGGATCCGGCCTGCGCACTGGCCTCGCTCTGCTCCGAACTCGAGTTCAGAGGCTGCGCCGTCGCCGCTCCGACGACCGGCGCGCCCAGACCAGCGACAGCGAGAGCGAGAGCGAGCAGGACAACGAGCAAGGGTCTTGGGAACCCTCTCGAACGCAGCATGTTTCCCCCATCTTGTTCTGTGAATGTCAAGGCGCACAGCTGACGCGCGACAGTGACGCGCCTGCGCATCGAGCGGACAAGCGTTGACGTGTTGCATGCCACCGGGCCCAACCCCGGTGGACGCACGAGCAGGACATTACGTGACGCCGCAACCGATTTCGGCGTTTTGGCGGATTAGTTCCACGGTCACCGCCGGCATCCCGACCCGGCATGAAGGAGGCGTATGCCGCTGAGCCAGCTCAGCGGCATACAGCTGAGTCTGTTTGTGGCTGAGTTCAACTCACCGCATACGTCGTCGGGACCACGCGCGCCCGATCAGTGCGAGCACGCCCACCAGTCCGAGCAGGCCAGCCACGAGGACCGGAGCTCCGACGCCGCTCGACGTTGATGTTGAGGAGCCCGTTGCCAGGGTCGGATTCGCAGTGGGAGGGGCAGTCGTTCGGCGTGCAGTCGGCGTCGCTGGGGCCGTCGTCGCCGTCGACTCACGCGACGTGCTTGCAGTCGCCGACGGGGTGGGCGTCGGGCTCGCCGCTGATCTTCCCGTGCTGTCGAGCAGCGTGTGGTTCCGCCACAGGTACTCCCGGATCGTCAGGCCCGAACGATGCACCTCGGCCGCGACCGCACGACCGAGGTAGCGGTAGTGCCACGGCTCGTAGCGCAGGCACGTGCGGTCGTTCCAGCGCGTGCCGCCCTTGCCCCGGGGGTAGCTGTTGACCCAGCCGAACTTCCATGAGTTGTCCCGCATCCAGCGGCCCGCTGCGGTCGTGGCCCAGTCACCCGGCAGCGGGTTCCCGCCTCCGGCGCTCATGAAGTCGACGCCGAGCCCGAGCTGGTGCTCCGAGTGCCCCGGTCGCTGGGAGTACGTGATCGCGCTGTCGCGGCCGTTCTGCTGGGCGTAGCCGTTGAAGATCTGGACCTGCTCCGCGTAGCTGCGGTACGCGCTCCACACGCCGATCGGTGCACCGGCGGCTCGCGCGGCCCTCGCCATGGCGCGGGTGTCGTCGACCGCCACCGCTCGGATCCGGCCACCCCCGGGGATGCCCGCCTCACGGACGTTGACGAGGTCCGGGGGCACGTAGTCCTTCTCAACGCGCAGGAGCCGGTCGACCAGGGTCACGCTCCAGTCGTCGTAGCCGCGGGGCACCGTGTAGACGTCCCCGAGATCGCACGAAGGGAGCCGCCCGACCGCCTGAGCCGATCGCGGCGCGGGGGTCGACGCGAGGAGGGCCGCGATGACGATGGCGAGCGCCAAGGCCGGCGCGTACCTCGCACGTCCCCTGCGCGCCGGTCTGAGGCCGGGTCGGGTGGGTTCGGCAATGTCCATGGCTCACCTCGGTGCTCACGATAGCCACCGCCGGTGGCGCCACGCGTCAGGAATGAAGAAGCGCGGCTCCTTGGGCCGCGGCTAGTTTGGGCGACATGACGAGCACCGCCAAGATGAGCCGAGAGACGCGGGCATTGCCGCTCGCTGACAGCCACGACATGATCCGCGTGCATGGAGCGCGAGTCAACAACCTCAAGGACGTCAGCGTCGAGATCCCGAAGCGTCGCCTGACGGTCTTCACGGGCATCTCGGGCTCCGGCAAGAGCTCGCTCGTGTTCAACACGATCGCGGCGGAGTCACAGCGGCTCATCAACGAGACCTACAGCGCCTTCCTCCAGGGCTTCATGCCGACGCTGGCGCGGCCCGACGTCGACCTCCTCGACGGCCTGACGACGGCCATCATCGTCGACCAGGAGCGGATGGGCGCCAACCCGCGCTCCACCGTGGGAACCGCCACGGACGCCAACGCCCTGCTGCGAATCCTCTTCAGCCGTCTCGGCAAGCCGCACATCGGGTCGCCGCAGGCCTTCTCCTTCAACGTCGCATCGATCTCCGGGGCCGGGGCGGTCACCGTCGAGCGCGGCGAGTCGTTCACCAAGGAACGACGCAGCTTCAGCATCACCGGCGGCATGTGCGCCCGCTGCGAGGGCATGGGCTCGGTCACCGACTTCGACCTCACTGCCCTGTACGACGACAGCAAGTCTCTCAACGAGGGCGCGCTCACGATCCCCGGCTACAGCATGGATGGCTGGTACGGCCGGATCTACCGTGGCAGCGGGTTCTTCGACCCGGACAAGCCGATCCGCAAGTACACGAAGAAGGAGCTGCACGACCTGCTCCACAAGGAGCCGACCAAGGTCAAGGTCGAGGGGATCAACCTCACCTACGAAGGGCTGATCCCGAAGATCCAGAAGTCGATGCTCTCCAAGGACGTCGACGCGATGCAGCCGCACATTCGCGCCTTCGTGGAGCGGGCGATCACGTTCACCACCTGTCCGGACTGTGACGGCACCCGCCTGAACGAGGCCGCCCGGTCCTCGAAGATCAGGGGCAAGAACATCGCGGAGATCTGCTCCATGCAGATCAGCGACCTGGCTGCCTGGGTTCGCGACCTCGACGAGCCTTCGGTCCGCCCGCTGCTCACGGGACTGCAGCACCTGTTCGACTCCTTCGCCGAGATCGGGCTCGGGTACCTCTCACTCGATCGTCCCGCGGGGACGCTGTCCGGTGGAGAGGCGCAGCGGACCAAGATGATCCGTCACCTCGGGTCTTCCCTCACCGACGTGACCTACGTCTTCGACGAGCCGAGCATCGGCCTGCACCCTCATGACATCGAGCGGATGAACCGGCTGCTGCGGCAGCTGCGTGACAAGGGCAACACCGTCCTCGTCGTGGAGCACAAGCCGGAGATGATCGCCATCGCCGACCACGTCGTCGACCTTGGTCCCGGCGCCGGCACCGCTGGCGGGACGGTCTGCTTCGAGGGCAGCGTCGAGGGACTGCGGAGCAGTGGGACGATCACTGGCCACCACCTGGACGATCGCGCCGCCCTGAAGCCGTCGGTCCGGACGCCCTCGGCGATGCTCGAGGTCCGTGGCGCGAGCACCCACAACCTGCGGGAGGTGGACGTCGACATCCCCCTCGGCGTGCTCTGTGTCATCACGGGCGTCGCCGGCTCGGGCAAGAGCTCACTGATCAATGGCTCGGTCTCCGGCCGGGACGGGGTGGTCACGATCGACCAGGGGGCGATCCGCGGATCACGTCGCAGCAACCCGGCGACGTACACCGGGCTGCTCGACCCCATCCGCAAGGCGTTCGCCAAGGCCAACGGCGTCAAGCCCGCCCTGTTCAGCGCCAACTCCGAGGGCGCCTGCCCCGCCTGCAACGGCGCTGGTGTCATCTACACCGACCTCGGCCCGATGGCGAGCGTGGAATCGCCCTGCGAGGAGTGCGAGGGCAAGCGCTTCCAGCCGGCGGTGCTCGAGTACCACCTGGGAGGCCGAGACATCAGCGAGGTCCTCGCCATGCCGGTCGCGGAGGCCGAGCAGTTCTTCGGCGACGGGGCCGCGAAGGTGCCTGCGGCGCACGCCATCCTCGGCCGGCTCGCGGACGTGGGGCTCGGCTATCTCAGCCTCGGCCAGCCGCTCACCACTCTCTCCGGCGGAGAGCGACAGCGCCTGAAGCTGGCCACCCACATGGGCGAGAAGGGCGGCGTCTACGTCCTCGACGAGCCAACCGTTGGACTGCACCTCGCGGATGTCGAGCAGCTGCTGGCGCTGCTCGACCGGCTCGTCGACTCCGGCAAGTCGGTGATCGTCATCGAGCACCACCAGGCCGTCATGGCGCATGGCGACTGGATCATCGACCTCGGCCCAGGCGCGGGGCACGACGGTGGCCGGGTCGTCTTCGAGGGCACACCCGTCGACCTCATCACAGGACGAAAGACCCTGACAGGAGAGCACTTGGCGGCCTACGTCGGCAGGGTGTGAGCCATGCGCGCCGGCGGCACCCATCTGCCAAATCACAGGAAACTTGAGCCCGTTCCGCCCCGGGACTCCGACGATCACCCTATGGTGGAAGCACCGGTCGGCACCGCGGCGCAGGGGGCGTCCGCGATGAGGGCCGGTCCGAGGTCCAGTCAGGAGGCCTCGGTCCGCAATCGATCTGCCCGATGGGGGTGCCTGCCAGTGCAGGAGCCGATCAGGCCGAAGAGTGGCCCGACCGTGGTGCACATCAGGGTGCGCGGTCGGACCTTGACGTTTGCGGCCGGTGTCACGCTCGTCGCACTACTGCCCTTCCTCGGGGCCAGCGCACCACAGATGGCCCGACAGTCGGTCGTCCTGGCAGCCGGAGCCTCAGATGCTGTTGCCGGCGGCACCGTGGGCGCCTCGGCGCCTGCCTATCCTCAGGGCGTCTCGCCGCGCCTCACAGGCGCCGTGTCCGGCATCTCCTCGGCCATCGGCGGCGGGCTCTTCCAGTTCCCCAGCCTGGCCCTGCCCCCGGGGATGGTGCCACCTCTTGCCTCCCCCTTGCCCGACCAGCAGTCGCAGCTGCGTTTCATCCGTCCCGTCCTCGGGGCGGAGGCGTCCGGCTTCGGTCCACGGATGCACCCCGTCCTCGGAGTGCCCATGTTCCACACCGGCATCGACCTCGCCGCGGCGTGCGGCACGCCGATCCGGGCCGCGGCCGCAGGCACCGTCGTCTATGCCCAGGTCTCGCCGTCGTGGGGTGCTCGGACGATCATCCAGCACAGCCCCAACCTCAAGACGGCCTACGGCCACCAGTCGAAGTTCCTCGTCAAGGAGGGCGATGTCGTCAAGCAAGGCGACATCATCGGCCTCGTCGGCACGACGGGCTGGTCCACCGGGTGTCACCTGCACTTCGACGTGATCCTCAACGAGCGCTATGTCGACCCGGGCCCCTATCTCGGCCTGCCGAGCTCGCATGCTCCCAGCATCCCGTTCGTGCCTTCTTCCCCGACGGTCCGCGACAGTCGTGGTGTGCCGGTGCACATCGAGGACGGTGACGTGCCCATCCCGGCGCCCACGAGCGGGACCTCGAGCCCGTGGATCAAGCCGCCGACCTCGACAACGACCAAGCCCCCGTTGATCTCGCCGACGACCACCAGCCCGACAACGCCCCCAACGACGGACCCGACGACGGATCCGACGACCACCGAGCCTCCCCCCACGACGACCACCGAGCCTCCCGCGACCACGACCACCACCTCCGAGCCTCCCGCGACCACGTCCGATTCGGCGCCGTCGACCTCCGAGCCTGCCCCGACGACGGATTCACAGGAGAACACTTCGGGGACCGACTCTCAGGCGGCTACGTCGGAGCCGACAGCGACCTCCGAGCCGAGCGCCACATCCGAGCCCGCGACCAGTGAGCCTTCCGCTACCGCAGACTCACCGGAACAGACCGGATCGACGACCGGTGCGGACGGTTCAGACGCAACCTCGTCGAGCACGACAACGGGCGCAGGCTGACGGCCGGCTGGTGTACTGAAGCTGGGCAGGGCCGCTTCGCTACGATTCGGCGACTCTCCGGCTGACCCCTCGCTCACGGGGATGATCAGCCGGTAGGTTTCCCGCATGGACGAAGAGAATGCCGTCGATGTGGACCCGTCGCGCGACTCGGTGACCGCTCGTCGTCAGCCCATCGTGGTCATGGAGGGCGTCAACAAGCACTTCGGCGACCTCCATGTCCTCAAGGACATCAACCTGACGGTCGGCAAGGGCGACGTCATCGTCGTGCTCGGCCCCTCCGGCTCCGGCAAGTCGACGCTGTGCCGCACCATCAACCGCCTTGAGACCTTCGAGTCAGGCCGCATCCTGATCGACGGCCAGCCACTGCCGGAGGAGGGCAAGGCCCTCGCCGGTCTTCGGGCCGACGTGGGGATGGTCTTCCAGTCCTTCAACCTCTTCGCCCACAAGACGATTCTGCAGAACGTCACGCTGGGGCCGATCAAGGCGCGCGGGGTGGCCAAGGCGGAGGCGGAGAAGAAGGCGATGGAGCTGCTCGAGCGCGTCGGCGTCCAGGCCCAAAGGGACAAGTACCCGGCGCAGCTGTCCGGCGGGCAGCAGCAGCGGGTCGCCATCGCGAGATCCCTGGCCATGAACCCCAAGGTCATGCTCTTCGACGAGCCGACCTCGGCGCTCGACCCGGAGATGATCAACGAGGTCCTCGACGTCATGACGAGCCTCGCCAAGGAGGGCATGACGATGATCGTCGTGACCCATGAGATGGGGTTCGCGCGCCGGGCAGCCGATCGGGTCGTCTTCATGGACGAGGGCGAGATCGTCGAGCAGGACACGCCCGAGGAGTTCTTCACCAACGCGAAGTCCTCCCGGGCCAGGGACTTCCTCAGCAAGATCCTCACCCACTAGCCAACCATCCCCACGCGGCTCCGGTGACCTCCGGACCCGAACCAACCAGGAGGAACAACTTATGAAGCTCAGGCGCACCAGCGCGATTGCCATCGCTGCCGTCGCCGCCCTCGGCCTCGCAGCGTGCGGGAGCGACAACGGCGGCAATGGCGGAGCCGGCGCCACCGGAGGAGGCGGCGAGGCAGTCAAGGTCGGGATCAAGTTCGACCAGCCCGGCCTCGGTCTCAAGACCGGAGCCACCTACTCGGGCTTCGATATCGACGTCGCCAACTTCATCGCCAAGGAGCTGAACCTCAAGCCGGAGTTCGTCGAGGCGGTGTCGTCGCAGCGTGAGACGCTGCTCAAGACCGGTCAGGTCAAGTACATCGTCGGGACGTACTCGATCACCGAGAAGCGCATGGCCGACGTCTCCTTCGCCGGCCCGTACTTCATCGCCGGCCAGGACCTGCTTGTCCGCTCGGACGACACCTCGATCACCGGCAAGGACAGCCTCGCCGGCAAGAAGCTCTGCTCCGTCAAGGGCTCGACGTCGGCGGTCAACGTCCAGAAGGCGGTTCCCGGTGTCAACCTGCAGGAGTACAACACCTACAGCCTCTGCGTCGACGCCCTCAAGTCCGGCGCCGTCGACGCGCTGACGACGGACGACACGATCCTCGCGGGCTACGCGGCCCAGGAGGCCAACAAGGGCAAGCTCAAGGTCGTCGGCAACACGTTCTCCACCGAGAACTACGGTGTCGGCGTGCAGAAGGGCGACACGGCGTTCTGCAACAAGGTCGTCGACGCCCTGAAGAAGTTCATCGACTCCGGCGAGTGGCAGAAGTCGGTCGACAAGAACCTGGGTCCCGCGAACTACAAGCCGGGTGAGGGCAACCCGCCCACGCCCACCTGCCAGTCCGCCTGATCACCAAGCCGCACGCGGAGGTATGCCGCAGAGCTGAGCGAGCTCAGCGGCATACCTCCCGCTCTGGCTGGCTCCCAGCCACAAGCGGAACCACACCCTGGTCGCCCGAGGAGGACTGCACATGGGTGAACTCTTCGCGGAATACAACATCTTCGCGGCGTTCGGGATGACGATCCTGCTCACCATCACCGCTGCCATCGGCTCGCTCATCATCGGCACGATCGTCGCGATCCTGCGCCTTGCGCCCGTGGCCGTGTTCCAGCGGACCGGGGCGTTCTACGTCAACACCGTGCGCAACACCCCGCTGACGCTGATCATCATCGCGGCCAACATCGTCATGGCCGTCAACCTCGGCTTCAACTTCAGCGAGGACCTCGCCAGGAACAACATCATCTGGGCCATCATCGCCCTGTCGATCTACCACGCCGCCTTCGTGTGCGAGGCGATCCGGTCGGGGGTCAACACCGTCCCCGTCGGGCAGGCCGAGGCGGCCCGGTCGATCGGGTTGACCTTCGGGCAGAGCCTGCGCGAGGTCGTCCTCCCGCAGGGCTTCCGTGGTGCGATCACGCCGCTAGGCAACACGCTCATCGCCCTGACCAAGAACACGACCGTCGCGACCGCGATCGGGGTCTCCGAGATCGCCGGCCTGATGAGCGAGATGATCGAGTTCCGGTCCGACCTGCTGCTGCCCATCTTCCTCGTCGTCGCGATCGGATTCATCATCCTCACGCTGCCCGTCGGGATCCTCACCACCTATCTGTCCAACCGACTGGTGGTGAAACGATGAGCGCCTCCGTCCTCTTCGATGCGCCCGGCCCCAAGGCCCGCGCGCGCTACCGCCTCTTCACCGTCATCGGCATCGTCGTCATCGCGGGTTTCGTCGCCTTCGCGTTGTTCAAGCTCGGCGAGAAGGGGAACCTCGCCCCAGAGAAATGGACCCCCTTCCTCACCAGCGAGATCTGGGTCAACTACCTCATCCCCGGCTTGATCAACACGCTCAAGGCCGCGGCGATCTCCGTCGTGCTCGCCGCGATCTTCGGTGTCATCTTCGGCATGGGACGGCTGTCGCACAACAGAGCGATCCGATGGGTGAGCTCGATCATCGTCGAGTTCTTCCGGTCTGTCCCCGTCCTCGTCATGATGATCGCGGCTTTCTGGTTCTACGCGTTCAACCAGACCTTCGACTTCGACCTCGTCCCACTCGCTGCCGTCGTCACCGGACTGACCCTCTACAACGGGTCCGTGGTCGCTGAGCTGATCCGGTCAGGCGTCGGCAGCCTGCCGAAGGGGCAGTCCGAGGCGGGCCTGTCCATCGGGTTGACGCGGGGTCAGACGCTCCGGATCATCCAGATCCCGCAGGCGATCACGGCGATGCTGCCGGCGTTGGTCAGCCAGCTCGTCGTCGTCATCAAGGACACGGCGTTGGGCTCCATCATCACCTACGACGAGCTGCTCAACCAGTACAAGTCGATCGGCTCGTACAAGGGCAACATCGTGCCGTCGATCATCGTCATCGCGATCATCTTCATCGTCATCAACTACACCCTCAGCCGGCTCGCGGGGTACGTCGAGCGACGGCTGCGCGAGCGCGGGCGCGTCACCATCGAGCGCGGTGTAGCAGGGCCGGGCGCGGTGGGCGAGATCGACATCACGCTCATCGACGAGCAGCGGCTCGAGGCCGACGAGCGCGCCCTTCGCGATCGCTGAGCCCGCCTCAACCGCAACACACCCGCTTATCGACTGTTGGTCACTGTTGCAACAGGGACCAACAGTCGATAAGCGGGTGTGTTGCTGCGCGCGTGTTGCTGGGGGTCCGAGTGGGCATGAGAAAGGGCGGCATCGGGGTGGATGCCGCCCTTCGTCATGCTGGGCTCCCCCGGTTGGACTCGAACCAACAACCTGCCGGTTAACAGCCGGCTGCTCTGCCAGTTGAGCTACAGGGGATCGCTGCCGGGCAACCATAGCAAAGGAGTTCACCGGGGACTAAATCGCCCGCTGAGCACCCCGATCCGCTTCCCGCACCGAGTCCGGAGCCGCCTGCCAGGCAGCCCGTAGGCACCGATTCAGAGGCCGACCTCGGAGCGAAGCCTCGCAAGCCTGCGGGCTGCCTCGGCGGCGACAGCAGGATCGTTCGGGTCGGCCCCCTTGCCGGGAATGACCTGTTCCAGCAGCTCGCCGCTGGCGAAGTCCTGCCGGATCACGACGCGGATCGTTCGCCTGTTCTCGGTCCGGAACTCGTCACTCAGCACCACGCTGGCCTGGATCCGCTCCCGGAGCGCCTGCTGGAGCATCGACGGCTCCCGGATCAGCCACTGTGCCGGTCGGCGGTGGTCGACCCAGATGACGGTCAGGAGGCCCGAGTCGCTCTGCCATGTGCCCGACTCGGCCTCGTGCCACGGCCGCTGCCAGACGAGTGACGCGTCCGGGCCGACGAAGGCGAGCTGGTGTGTTGAGGCGACGACGTGGCCGCCCGACTGCTCGTCCTTCGCCCAGGCGATGAGGCGATCCCCCGATCGCAGCGGCACCGCCTGCCGGACCTCAGTGGGCAGGTCCGCCCTGCGGCGGCGGTCGAACAGACCCATCAGGACATGCCTTCCTTGATCCGGGCCAGCTGCCGCTGCAGCTCCTGCAGCTCCGTGGCCAGCACTCGCGACCGGTCGGGGTCCGGCTCCTGGGCGTGGTCGAGCCGCCGCATCTCGCTCATGGCGTCAGCCACCCGTCGGGTGAGGGAGACCGTCCGGACGCGGTCGAACAGCTCTTCGACGTAGCGCGAGCTCGGCAGGCCCGTCATCGGGTCCATCCGCGTCGGCAGGGAGGCGACCGCCAGCTCACTGATGAGCCCCGAGACGGCGCTTGGGGCGGCCTCCGTCACCGCGGACACCCACGTGCCGAGAGAGGCACGGTCACCGGAGCCGCTCGCGATCCTGACCCCGTCGAAGACCGCGCGGTGGGCTTCCGCCGAGAAGGCGTCGGCCGACAGCACGTCGATGGCGCCCGGGCGGAGCACGGCCGGGAACTGGAGGAGCACCTGGAGCAGCTGCCGCTCGGCCAGAACGACAGGATCGCGGCGGTCAGGCACGGGCATGGTGCGGGCCGCCTCAGCCGGGGTCGGCTCCCCCACCTCGTCCTCGACGCCGGTCCCTGCGCGCGCGGAGCGCCCGTTCAACCGGCCCTGTGCCCCGCCCTGGTCGAGGGTGATGCGTCCGGCTCTCGCCACCTCCGCCGCGACCTGCTCCACCTCGACACCGAGCATGCCGGCGACCTCGCGGGTGTACTCAGGCCGCAGCGACCGGTCCCGGATCGAGGCGACGATGGGAGCCACCGCCCCGCTCGCCCTGACGCGGCCCTCGGCCGTGGCGAGGTCGAAGCGGCTGATCGTCGTGCGGACGGCGAACTCGAACATCGGCACGGCGTCCTCGATGAGCGCCTGGACCGCTGGGTCCCCACCTGCCTGGCGCAGCTCACACGGATCCTTGCCCGACTTCTCCACGGCGACGAACGACTGCGAGGTC
Organism: Intrasporangium sp.; assembly: GCF_036566125.1. Taxonomy (GTDB): domain Bacteria; phylum Actinomycetota; class Actinomycetes; order Actinomycetales; family Dermatophilaceae; genus Intrasporangium. The sequence continues at coordinate 2,955 of NZ_DATCWX010000247.1, read as the reverse complement.
CACTTCGCGTCGTCCGCGAAGGCCCGCATGGCCGCCTTCTGCCCCGCCGCATCACCGTCGAAGGTGAAGATCACCTTGGCGGGGGCGAGGTCGGCCTCGTCGCGCATGATGCGTCGCAGGATCTTGATGTGCTCGCTCCCGAAGGCTGTGCCGCACGTCGCCACCGCCGTCTCCACGCCTGCCAGGTGGCACGCCATGACGTCGGTGTAGCCCTCGACGACCACGGCCTGTCGGTCCTGGGCGATGCGCTTCTTGGCGAGGTCGAGCCCGTAGAGGACCGTCGACTTCTTGTAGAGGGGGGTCTCCGAGGTGTTGAGGTACTTCGCCTCGATCTTGTCGTCGTCGAAGATGCGACGAGCGCCGAAGCCGATCGTGCTGCCGGTGATGTCACGAATCGGCCAGAGGAGACGGCTGCGGAAGCGGTCGTAGAGGCCGCGCGATCCCCGTCCCGCGAGTCCGCCGATGACGAGCTCCTCGTCGGTGAATCCCTTGGCGCGCAGATGGCCGACGAGGTCCTCTCCACCGCGCGGCGCGAAGCCCAACCCGAAGTGCTTCACGTGGGAGCTGTTGAAGTCACGGGCCCGGAGGAAGTCACGTGCCTGTCTGGCGAGCTTGTCGGCCAGCAGCCGCTCCGTGTAGAACTCCTCGGCGACGCGGTGCGCCTCGAGCAACCGGGATCGGCGGCCGAGTCCCTCGTCGCGGGACCGGGACCCGCCGTCCTCGTAGCGCAGCTCCATCCCGAGCCGCTGCGCCAGCCGCTCCACCGCCTCGGCGAAGGTGAGATGGTCGACCTTCTGGACGAACGAGATGACATCACCGCCCTCGTCACAGCCGAAGCAGTGCCAGGCCCCAACGCCCGGGCGGATGTTGAACGACGGAGTCTTCTCGTCGTGGAAGGGACACAGCCCCTTGAGGGCGCCGGGGCCGGCGTTGCGGAGCGTGACGTGCTCGCGGACCACGTCCTCGAGCGAGGAGCGCGCCTTGACCGTCGCGATGTCGTCAGTGTTGATCCGACCCGCCATTGCCCTCCTCTCGCTGCGCTGAGTCTAGGTGGTCACACGCGGGTGGCCGAGGACCCTGCCCACAGCGAGTGAAGGAACAGTGCACGCACATCCGTCAGCGATGCGACCTGGTCCACGATGACCCGCAGTCTCACGCCATCGTCGGTGGCCGCCAGGAAGTCGGGGCGGAAGTCCGCGTCCAGACGGGCGTCGGGCTCGGCGGCATACAGGTCCACGAGCTCGGCGAGCACCTCTCGCTGCTGCGCCTTGAGCACCATCTGGCTGTCAGTCGTCACGACGAACTGGTTCGCCACGGCCTTGAGCACGGCGCACTCGGCGCGCGTCTCGTCCGGCACGACGAGGTTGGCCGCGTACCGGCACAGTGGGCCGGGACCGTACCGCTCCCTCGTCGCGACCTCGACCGCCTGGACGAACCGACCGATGATCCGGCTCGTCATGTCCTTGAGGGCGGCCAGGGCGTTCCGGGAGCCATCGAAGCCTGACGGGATGGCCCCGGTGGCGAGGATCCGGTCCAGCGCATGGGCGAGCGCGGCAGGCCCCTGGTCAGGCGCGTACGTCGCCCCCGCGACCTCGAGGACACCCCGCATCTCGACCCGGGACCGGAGGACGCGAGGGTCCATCCAGTCGGACGCGATGGCGTCCTCGAGGTCATGGACGGAATAGGCGACGTCGTCGGACCAGTCCATCACCTGCGCCTCGAAGCACCGGACCGCAGGCTCCGCCCCAGTCCGCATCCACTCGAACACCGGCAGGTCGTCCTCGTAGACGCCGAACTTGCGCGTCGGAACGGGACCGTTTCCGCGCAACCACGGGTACTTCGTCGACGCATCGAGGGACGCGCGGGTCAGGTTCAGGCCCGCCGGGCACCCGTCGGCGTGGCACCGTTTGGGCTCGAGCCGGGTGAGCAGGCGCAGGGTCTGCGCGTTACCCTCGAAGCCGCCGATGTCGGCGGAGATCCGGTCGAGCTCCATCTCCCCGTTGTGGCCGAACGGCGGATGCCCGAGATCGTGGGCCAGGCAGGCCATGTCGACGAGGTCCGCGTCGCACCCGAGCGCGGCCCCGAACTCCCGTCCGATCTGCGCCACCTCGAGCGAATGTGTGAGCCGGTTGCGCACGAAGTCGTCGTGCCCCGCGCCGAGGATCTGGGTCTTCCCGGCAAGCCGCCGCAGCGCGGCCGAGTGCACGAGTCGTGCGCGGTCCCGGGCGAAGTCGTCGCGGTCGGACCGCTTCTGGGCGGGGTCCTCCGCCACCCACCGCTCTCGATCGAAGTCCGAATACCCCACACCCGCACTCTAGGACGCCTGGATCGCGAACAGTTCAGGGCCAGACGGCCGGCTCGTCGGGCGTGCCGGGTGTGTAGGTGGGGACCGGGCTGTCGGCGAGACGCCACTCCAGCGCCTCGCCGGTCGACGTTCTGAGGTCCCAGCGGAAGAGTGCCTCCGAACGATGCACGGGAGACACGCGATTCGCCCCACCGATGAGGGCGTGCTCGTTCTCCCAGTACAGGTGACCCACACCCACGGCCAGCACCTCCGGGGGCACGCCCGGCACGTCGGTCAGGGTGGGCAGGTCGATGAGCCGAGTCGGCCTATCCACGTTGAACCGCTCGTAGTAGCGGTCGCCGATGACGGCCCTCGCCCCGTCCGGGCTCACGCTGGCCAGCAGCGATGCCGAGCCGCTCTCGGCACAGAGGATCGCCTCCGGGGCGATGTCGTAGCCCTCCATGAGGTGCGCGCACCACGTCCCGCTGGACCGCTCGACCGCGACGATGGCCCTCCCCGTGTCGCCTCCCCGTGCGCCGGGCAGCGCCAGCACCCGCACGTCCGTGACGTCGGCCATGGCGGGCGACAGTGGGATGTCACTCCAGCTGCCGGTGCGCAGCTCGTAGGAGCGGAGCGGTGTCGGCAGGCCGCCCGGGGCGGGGAAGGTGACC
>NZ_DATCWX010000230.1:0-15992 GCF_036566125.1 Intrasporangium sp. | reverse complement strand
CTCTTCACGCGCAGACTCTATCCGGCGCTGACGCGTGTCCCCTCGCCCGCCCAGATCACGTGAACTAGCCCGATCGAGTGGACAAGAATTGCGCGCAATTCTTGTTCACTCGATCAGGGTGGTTCACGTGATCTGGGCGGGCGAGGGGAGACGCGTCAGCGCCGGATAGAGTCTGCGCGTGAAGAGTTGGCCCGCAGCGTTCGTCCCCCAGGTTCCCGGTCGATCGCCTGACGTGCGAGTCAGGGACACGGTGACGGGCGAGCTTCTCCCCGCCGCCGTGGGGGAGTCCGCATCGGTCTATGTGTGCGGGATCACCCCGTACGACGCCACCCATCTGGGGCATGCGGCCACCTACGTGACCTTCGACCTGCTCGTTCGCGCCCTGCGCGACAGCGGGGTCGCCGTGCGCTACATCCAGAACATCACCGACATCGACGACCCGCTCCTCGACCGTGCCGAGCGGGACGGCATCGGATGGGAGGAGCTGGCGACCCGGGAGATCGACCTCTTCCGGGAGGACATGACCGCCCTCGCCGTCCTGCCTCCTGACGAGTACCTCGGAGCTGTCGAGAGCATCCCGACCTTCATCGAGCCGATCGAGAAGCTCCTCGCCTCTGGCGACGCCTACCTCGTGCCTGCCCCAGACGCATCCCACGCCGGGGCCCACGACGTCTACTTCGACGTCAGCCGCGACCCGAAGTTCGGCTCGGTCAGCCGGCTCGACGAGGCGGGCATGCTCGACCTCTTTGCCGAGCGAGGCGGCGACCCGGACCGCCCCGGCAAGCGCAACCGCCTCGACGCTCTCATGTGGCGGGCGCACCGAGAGGGGGAGCCGTCCTGGGACGGCGGCCAGCTCGGCCCCGGGCGGCCCGGCTGGCACATCGAGTGCGCGTGCATCGCCTGCAACCGCCTCGGGGTCCCCATCGATGTCCAGGGGGGCGGCACCGACCTCATCTTCCCGCACCACGAGATGAGCGCCGCGCATGCCCGGGCCTTCAGCGGCAAGCCGACGTTCGCCCGGGCCTATGTCCACCAGGGCATGGTCGGCCTCGACGGCGAGAAGATGAGCAAGAGCAAGGGCAACCTCGTCTTCGTGTCCGAGCTGCGGCGCCGTGGCGTCGACCCGATGGCGATCCGGCTGGCCCTGCTGGCCCGGCACCATGCCGAGGACTGGTTCTGGGAGGACCGCGACCTTGCGAGCGCGCAGGAGCGCCTCGCCACGTGGCGCGCCGCCGTCTCGGGCAACGGCGGCCCACCGGCGGAAGAGACGGTTGCTGAAATTCGCGCCGCCCTCGCCGACGACCTCGACAGCCCCCAGGCGCTCACCGCCGTCGACCGCTGGGCCAAGGAGTCTCTCACCCACGGCGGTGACGATCTCGGGGCTCCTGGCGTGCTGGCCCGGGCCCTCGACGCCCTCCTCGGTATCCGCCTCTGAGGATTCGGCGTCTTGTGGTCTGAGGGGGCGGGAGGAGCGGGAGGTGCGTTGGACGGGGAGTCAGCTCAGCGGCATACAGAATGAATGATCTTGCGTCACGGGGGAGCTCAGCGCCCGCTCTGGTCGTCGTCGCGCCCACGCAGGTAGCGCTCGAACTCACGCGCGATGGCATCGCCCGTGGCCTCCGGCAGCTGGGCAGTGTCCTGCGCCTCTTCCAGCGACTGGACGTACTCCGCAACCTCCTCGTCGGACTGCGCGAGCTCGTCCACGCCGCGCTCCCATGCCTGGGCGTTCTCCTCGAGGTCGCCGTGCGGGATCGTCACGCCGAGCAGGGACTCGATGCGCCGCAGGAGGCTGAGCGTCGCCTTGGGTGAGGGGGAGCCGCCGGCGTAGTGGGGCACCGCGGCCCACGCGGACACCGCCGGGACGCCCGCGTCGCTCGCGGTCGCGCTGAGCACCCCGACGATCCCGGTCGGCCCCTCGTAGCGGCTCGCCTCCACGTCGAAGCGGTGGATGGCCGCGTCGTCCTCGGCTGTTGCCGTGACCGGGATGGGGCGCGTGTGCGGAACGTCTGCGAGGAGCGCCCCGATCGTGATGATCGTGGTCACACCGAACTGCTGCGCGAGCTCGAGCAGCTCCATGGAGAAGGCACGCCACCGCATGGACGGCTCGATGCCCTGCACGAGCACGACATCACGGTCGAAGCCGGTCTCCGTTGCGACGAGGATGCGCGTCGTCGGCCAGGACAGCACCCGTCGACCGTCCTCCGTGCTGACGCGCGGGCGGTTCACCTGGAAGTCGTAGTAGTCCTCGGGGTCGAACGCTGCGACGAGCTCGGCGTCCCAGACGTCGGCGAGGTGCCGGACGATGGAACTGGCCGCCTCACCGGCGTCGTTCCAGCCCTCGAAGGCCGCGATGAGCACCGGGTCGACGAGCTCCGGGACGTCCTCGAACTCCAGCACGTGGCCTCCTCTCACTGGGTGGGCTGGCGCCCTCGATCTCACCCTATGCCGCGTCGGGCCCGCGTCACAGCGACCTCGCGGCGACCACACTTCGGCACGGCGCGAGCCACGGGGGCGCGGATCCCTAGAATTGGGCATCCTGCCATCCACGAGAGAAGAGCCGTGACCGACACCGAGCTCCGTCCAGACGCCACCGAGGTCCTCGCCGCGACCCTGCGCAAGCGGATCATGGTCCTCGACGGCGCCATGGGCACGGCGATCCAGCAGGAACGACCCGACGAGGCCGGCTATCGGGGGCAGCGGTTCGCCGACTGGCCGACCGATCTGCAGGGCAACAACGACCTGCTCACGCTGACCCAACCCGATCTCGTCGCCCGGATCCACAGGGGCTATCTCGACGCCGGCGCCGACATCATCGAGACGAACACGTTCAACGCGAACGGCATCTCGCTCGGCGACTACCAGATGAGCGACCTCGCCCACGAGCTGAACTTCGAGGCGGCCAGACTGGCCCGCCGCGAGGCCGACGCGATGACCGCTCGGACGCCCGACCGCCCCCGCTGGGTGGCCGGTGCCATGGGGCCGACCACCCGCACGGCCTCGATCTCCCCGGACGTCAACGACCCCGGTGCACGCAACGTCACCTTCGACCGGCTCGTCGCGGCCTATGCCGAAGCTGCCCGCGGCCTCGTCGAGGGCGGAGCCGACCTCCTGCTCATCGAGACGATCTTCGACACGCTCAACGCCAAGGCCGCGATCTTCGCCGTCGAGCGGACCTTCGAGGAGTTCGGCCGTCGCTGGCCGGTCATCGTCTCCGGCACGATCACGGACGCCTCGGGGCGCACGTTGTCCGGGCAGGTGACGGAGGCGTTCTGGAACTCCGTCCGGCACGTGCGTCCGCTCGCGGTCGGCCTCAACTGCGCTCTCGGCGCCAAGGAGCTCCGGCCCTATCTCAGTGAGATGGCCCGCGTCGCAGACTGTTTCGTCTCGTGCTATCCGAACGCCGGGCTGCCCAACGCCTTCGGTGAGTACGACGAGGTGCCGGAGGAGACCGCAGCCATCATCGGGGAGTTCGCCGCCTCGGGGTTGGTCAACCTCGTCGGGGGCTGCTGTGGCACCACGGCTGAGCACATCGCCGCCATCGCCAAGGCGGTCGACGGCAAGCCGCAGCGACAGGTGGTGCCCATCGCGCCCGCCATGCGGCTGGCGGGTCTCGAGCCGTTCACCATCACCGAGGAGAGCCTCTTCGTCAACGTCGGAGAGCGGACCAACATCACCGGGTCGGCCCGCTTCCGCACGTTGATCAAGGACGGCGACTACGACACCGCGCTCTCCGTCGCGGCCCAGCAGGTCGAGAACGGCGCCCAGGTCATCGACGTCAACATGGATGAGGGGATGATCGACGGGGTCGCGGCGATGGACCGTTTCCTCCGGCTCGTCGCGAGCGAGCCGGACATCAGCCGGGTGCCGGTCATGATCGACTCCTCGAAGTGGGAGGTCATCGAGGCGGGGCTCAAGTGCGTCCAGGGCAAGGGGATCGTCAACTCCATCTCGCTCAAGGAGGGGGAGGAGGCCTTCGTCGAGCACGCCCGGCTGGTGCGTACGTACGGCGCTGCCGCCGTCGTCATGGCCTTCGACGAGGACGGCCAGGCCGACAACCTGGAGCGCCGCACCCAGATCTGCGCTCGGGCCTACCGGATCCTCACCGAGGAGGTCGGCTTCCCCGCCGAGGACATCATCTTCGACCCCAACGTGTTCGCCGTCGCCACGGGCATCGAGGAGCACGCCTCCTACGGACGGGACTTCATCGAGGCGACGCGCTGGATCAAGCAGAACCTTCCGGGCGCCAAGGTGTCCGGCGGGATCTCCAACGTGTCCTTCTCGTTCCGGGGCAACAACCCCGTCCGAGAGGCGATCCACGCCGTTTTCCTCTACCACGCCATCGCGGCCGGCCTCGACATGGGCATCGTCAACGCAGGGGCGCTTGCCGTCTACGACGAGATCGACGAGGAGCTGCGAGACCGGATCGAGGACGTCGTGCTCAACCGTCGGGCGGACGCGGCGGAGCGGCTCCTCGAGATCGCCGAGCGGTACAACCGCGCGGCGGGGGTCGACGCCGTCGGAGAGGAGGAGTGGCGGTCGTTCCCGGTCCGCGACCGGATCACCCACTCGCTCGTCAAGGGCATGGACGGCCACATCGAGGAGGACACCGAGATCCTCCGCGCCGAGATCACGTCCGCCGGGGGGCGGCCCATCGAGGTCATCGAGGGTCCGCTGATGGACGGGATGAACGTCGTCGGCGACCTCTTCGGTGCGGGGAAGATGTTCCTGCCCCAAGTGGTCAAGAGCGCTCGTGTCATGAAGAAGGCGGTCGCCTACCTCATCCCGTTCATCGAGGAGGAGAAGGCGAAGAACCCCGAGCTCGCGAGGCAGAAAGACACCAACGGCACCATCGTCATGGCCACGGTCAAGGGGGACGTCCACGACATCGGCAAGAACATCGTCGGCGTCGTCCTCCAGTGCAACAACTACGAGGTCATCGACCTCGGCGTCATGGTGCCGGCCCAGAAGATCATCGAGGCAGCGAAGGAGCACGACGCCGACCTCGTCGGGCTGTCCGGCCTGATCACCCCCTCGCTCGACGAGATGGTCGGCTTCGCCGCGGAGCTGCAGCGCCAGGGCTTCGAGATCCCGCTCCTCATCGGCGGCGCGACGACCTCGCGGGCGCACACCGCCGTCAAGGTCGACCCGAAGTACGACGGGCCGGTGGTCTGGGTCAAGGACGCCTCCCGGTCGGTGCCGACCGCCGCCGCTCTGCTCAACGCGGACCAGCGGGCGCGGCTCATGGCCGACGTCAAGTCGGACTACGACGCGCTCCGGGCGCGTCACGCTGCCAAGCACGACCGGCCGCTGCTCACGCTCGAGCAGGCGCGGGCCAACGCGACGCCCATCTCCTGGGAGGGATACCACCCACCGCGCCCCCACCTCCTGCTGCAGCAGGAGAAGGACGTGTCTCCGATCGTCTGGCACCAGGGCAGGACGCAGCACGTCCGCGTCTATCGGCACCACCCGATCGAGGAGCTGCGGCGCTACATCGACTGGCAGCCCTTCTTCAACGCGTGGGAGCTCAAGGGATCCTTCCCCGACATCCTCAACAACCCAGCGAGTGGGCAGGCAGCCCGCAAGCTGTACGACGACGCCCAGGCCATGATCGACCGGGTCGTCAGCGAGGGCTGGCTCACCGCGAGCGCCGTCGTGGGCCTGTTCCCGGCCAACTCCGTCGGTGACGACATCGAGGTCTACCTCGACGAGCACCGGGAGACGCCCGTCGCCGTCCTGCACCACCTGCGCCAGCAGGGCGAGCACCGTCCGGGGATCCCCAACCGCAGCCTCTCCGACTTCGTCGCTCCGAGGACCAGCGGCCTGCGTGACTACGTCGGCGCCTTTGCGGTCACGGCCGGCCTGGGTGCCCAGGAGCGGGTGGCGGCATTCCGCAAGGACCTCGACGACTACAACGCGATCCTGCTCGAGTCGGTGGCCGACCGGCTCGCCGAGGCGTTCGCCGAGCGGATGCACGAGCGGGTCCGCAAGGAGCTGTGGGGTTACGCGCCGGACGAACACCTCGACAACGACGCCCTCATCAAGGAGCAGTACGACGGGATCCGGCCCGCACCGGGCTATCCGGCCTGCCCGGAACACACCGAGAAGGCGACGCTGTGGGAGCTGCTGGACGTCGAGGCGTACACCGGCATCCAGCTGACCGAGGGGATGGCCATGTGGCCGGGGGCGTCCGTCTCCGGCTGGTACTTCTCGCACCCTGAGTCGCAGTACTTCGTCGTCGGCAGGCTGGGGCGCGACCAGGTGGCCGACTATGCGGAGCGCAAGGGCTGGACGATCGCTGAGGCCGAGCGGTGGCTGTCCGCGAACCTCGCCTACGACCCCGAGGACTGACGTGGTGGCTCCTCTCGAGCAGACGGATGGGCTGCCCGCAGGCGTGCTCTGGGACATGGACGGCACGCTCGTCGACACCGAGCCCTACTGGATCGTGGCAGAGCACGAGCTCGTGGCAGCCCATGGGGGCGAGTGGAGCGATGCGCTCGCCCATCAGCTCGTGGGCAACGCGCTCGAGGTCTCCGCGCAGGTCATCATCGACCACTCCGGTATCCCGCTTGCCGTCCCGGAGGTCATCGACGCCCTGCTGCTGCGGGTCATCGAGCAGGTGCGCGGGCGGGTCCCCTGGCGGCCCGGCGCCCTCGAGCTGCTCCAGGAGCTGAACGAGTCAGGCGTGCCCAACGTGCTCGTCACCATGTCGTGGCGCAACCTGGCCAGCACCATCGTCGAGAGCCTCCCACCGGGCTCGTTCGCGCATGTCGTGACGGGCGACGAGGTGAGGCGGGGCAAGCCACATCCCGAGCCCTACCTGATGGCCGCCCGGCTGATCGGCGCTGACCCGGCCGCGTGCGTGGCCCTCGAGGACTCGCCGACAGGCGTCCGCTCGGCAACCGCGGCAGGCGTGCCAACGATCGCCATCCCGCACATCGTGCCCGTGCCGGCCATCTCCGGAGCGGTGCACGTGTCCACGCTGGAGGGCCTTCGGGCCCGGGATCTGCTGACCGTGGCGACGGGTAGGGGCGCCGTTCCAGCTGCCTCAGGCGAGTGAGGCCGTCCGTTCACTGAGTCTCTTCAGGTTCAGTAGCTGGCGGCGCATCATGACCAGGTCTCCCCATGCGAGCGCCACCTGACGCAGGCGCTCTGGCCCGTTGCGCGGGCGCGGCAGCATCAGGTCGCAGCGCAGCACGGTCCGGGTCCCGTCGGGAAGTGCGCGGTACAGGATGGTGAGCGGCCCGAAGGCGACCAGCGCCACGCGGGCGGTCAGCTCCAGGGTGATGCTGCGATCCGGCTCGAACGAGGTCAGGGTGAAGATCTCCGCGAAGGTCTGACCGGGCTCGATCGGGTCGGTCCTGGTCATCGTCGGCGGGCTACGGCGGCCGCGGTTGTCGATGAGGTCATAGCTGTAGGGAGCCACCCGGAGCTGTCCGAGCCACCCGAAGACGACGGGCGGCTCGGCGCGGACCGGGACGGCCCGGGACAGGAGCACCTCGCGGCCAGGCCGGCCCGGTGGGGGAGGAGTCCCGCCCAGATGGCCCCACGTCCACGGGAGCCCGGGACTGCGCGGCAGGGGAGTGCTGGTGTGGCGGTGGGGCGTTGTCATGCACCGAGCGTCGCGCCGCGCCCCATGTGCGGGCATCGCCCGCAGGTCGCGCCCCGGTCAGTCTCGAGGTGGATCCTTGCCTCTTTGCCGTATGCCGCTGAGCCGGCTTGCCCTCCGCGCGCGCTCCCAGCCCCGCTCCGTCCCGAGCACTCATCAGGCTCCGGGACGGACCAGCCCCGACTCGTAGGCGAGGACGACGGCTTGCACCCGGTCCCTCAGCCCGAGCTTGCCGAGGAGGTGGCCCACGTGCGTCTTGACCGTGGCCTCGGAGAGGAACAGGCGCTTGGCGATCTCGGCGTTGGAGGCGCCCTTGGCCACCTCGAGGAAGACGTCCTGCTCGCGGGCGGTCAGCTGCTCGAGGACTCGCTGGGCCTCGCCGTCGTTCGTCGCCGGCGCCGCAACCAGGTGTGCGATGAGGCGACGGGTCGTGGGTGGCGACACCACGGCGTGTCCCGCGTGCACCACCCGGATGGCGTCGACGATCTCCTCGGCTCGGGCGTCCTTGAGCAGGAACCCGCTCGCGCCAGCGCGAATGGCGGCGAAGGCGTACTCGTCGAGATCGAACGTCGTGACCACGATGACCCTGGGCGCGTCCCGTCTCGACACGATCTGGCGAGTTGCCTCGATGCCATCCATCCGGGGCATCCGGACATCGACGAGGACGACGTCGAGCCGATGGCGCAGGCACAGCTCCACCAGCGCCGCCCCGTCCCCGACCTCTCCGATGAGGTCGAGGTCAGGCTGGCTCCCGACCACCATCGCAAGGGCCGACCGCATCAGCTCCTGGTCGTCGGCGATGGCGACGCGGATCCGGGCTGGCGTGCTCACTGGTGGCTTCCTTCGTGAGGTCGGTGGTCGTCGGGTCGGTGGTCATCAGGTTGTTGGGGATCGGGCACCGGGATCCAGGCCTCGACGAGGAACCCGCCAGGTCCGGACGGGTCAGGTCCGGCGCGCTCGAGGTGACCGCCGACGAGGGTGAGGCGCTCTCGCATCCCGAACAGGCCGCGGCCACTCACGCCTTCGGCGTCAGGTGCCTCGGCGGCGGCTCCGTCGTCCTCCACCCGGATCCGGAGGCCGCGCGGGCTCCAGTCCAACGCAACTCTGGCACTTGACCCGGAGGGAGCGTGCTTGACGACGTTGGTCAGTGCCTCCTGGACCACCCGGAAGGCGGCCAGGTCAGCCGTCCGCGGTAGCGAAACCGCCTCTCCGGTGACTTCCAGGTTGACGGGGGTGCCCGTGCGCCTCACGTCGTCGACGACCCGCTGGAGCTCGTCCAGACCGGGCTGCGGGGTGCGGCTGGCGTCATCGTCCTCGCGGAGCACGCCGAGGAGGGAGCGCATCTCGGTCAGGGCGAGTCTGCCCTGCTCTGCGATGGTCGAGAGCACCTCGGTCGCCCGGGCGGGCTCACTCGTGACAAGCATCCGCCCACCTTCGGCCTGGCCGACGACGACGGCGAGGGAATGGGCGACGACGTCGTGCATCTCACGGGCGATCCGGCGGCGCTCCGCGGCGCCGGCCCGCTCTGCCTCGTGCTCGAGGTCCTTGCGGGCCTGCTCGATGGTGGCCAGACGCTCCCGTTCGGCGCGCACGGCCCGCTCCTCGAGCGCGGCCACCCAGGCCAGCCTCGTGGCGCGGTAGCGGCCCAGCGCCCAAGCCGCCAGGAGCCCGGCTGCCACGGCCGCGGTGATGAAGAGCCGCCAGGCCGTCGCGCCCTCCCCGGGACTTGTCGCGTATCCGCCGGCGTTCCACAGTCTGGCGACGGTGATGATGCCGCCAACGAGGCCAATGGCCAGCGCGATGTGGGGCAGGGGTGGTGTGGTTCTCGAACTGACCGTGTAGAGCAACACGAAGAACACCAGCCCGCTGGGCAGCAGCAGCGCGGAGAACGGGCTGCCGACCTCAGCTGCGGAGGCGCCACCCAGGTCGGGAGCCAGCGCGAGCAGCAGCATCGCTGCCGAGGCGACGACGAAGGTCGCGACTGGCCAGCGCGACCGGCCGAGGACGGTGGTGTGCAGCACGACGAGACCCGCGATGACGATGATCCGCCAAGCGCCCGTCACGTCGGACGTCCCGACCGCCTCCAGACTCGTGGTGAGCAGGACCGCGGCGAGCACGACGGCCAACGCCACGTCTGCGAGCACGCCCATCGTGTGCAACGGCGTGCGGGCGCGTCTCACGGGGTCGATCGTAGGGGCTACGCCGCCTTGAGCTGCCTCCGCCTGGTCCTGCCTGGTCTCCCTCACCGGTGCTGGGCTGACCACGCGGAGGCGCCGGCCGCCTCGGCGATGGCGTCGGCCACATCGACCTGGGCGTCGGCGACCAACCCGGTCGTGACCCGGATGTGTGGACCACCCGCAGCCCCGTCAACGACGAAGGGGCCACCGGGGGCCACGGCGATGCCCTGGCTGGCGAGACGCAGGACGGCGGCTGACTCGTCCCTCACCGGCACCCAGATGTTGAGGCCGTCCGTGCCCGGCACGAGGATCCCGTGCTCGGCAAGGCGGTCGGCGACGAGAGCACGGCGACGGGCGTACTCGCCCCGCGCGTGTCTGACCTGGGCCTGCGATCCCGGGTCGGCCAGCAGGGCGACGAGAGCGCGTTGGAGCAGTCGACTCGTCCAGCCCTGGCCGAGGGCGCGCGCGTGCCGGATCGGAGCGAGCACCGACGCCGGCCCGCTCACGGCCGCGAGTCGCAGGTCCGGGCCGTAGGACTTGCTGAAGCTGCGGATGTGGAGCACCCGGTCGGGCAGCCACTCACCGAGGCTCAGGTCGCTGGAGGAGGCGATGTCCCCGGCCGAGTCGTCCTCGATGACGAGGACGGACGTCGGCGCGAGCAGCGAGGCGAGGCGCCTGGCCCGTGTGGGAGTGATCGAGACACCGGTCGGATTCTGGCCGCGTGGCTGGACCACGATGGCAACCGGCTTGCGTGACAGGCCTGCCGCGACGTCGTCGAGGACCGGCCCGCTGTCGTCCACCCCGACGGGTGACACGTCGACACCACGGTCCTCGAGCAGGTCGAGCAGGGGCGGGAAGCCGGGGTTCTCGACGAGGACCCGGTCGCCCGGCCGGAACAGCGTGCGCGTGATGAGATCCAGGGCATCCATCGCCCCGTCCACGACGAGCAGGTCATCGACCACGCACGGCCAGTTGGCCCGCAATGCGTCGCGGAGCTCTGGCAGCACGGGATCGTCCAAGTAGCTGCTCGGCGCAACCTCTCCGCCGACTTGCCCGGGCGGCAGGCGCAGGTCTGGGAGCAGTCTGGGGTCGGGCACGCCGGTCGACAGGTCGAGGCGGCTGCCGGGTTGATGACGCAGGGCGGTCGTGTAGCGCGCTCCACCCAACCTGTCGGGGGCGACTGTGGTGCCCCGTCGTCCGTCCGAGCGGATCGCGCCGGAACGGGCGAGAAGCTGCCACGCCGAGCTGACGGTGGTGGGCGAGACCATGAGCTCCTCGGCCACGCGCCGGATCGGCGGCAGCTGGTCACCAGGCGCCAACACCTCGTCGCGGATGGCACGCGACACCGCTTGTGCGAGCCCCTTCGCGGTGGGGGAGTCGAGCCGCGCCTCGAGCGCCGACAGCAGTTCACGCATGTTTGTAATGTAGCAATGCGACCTTTGTGTGGCTATCGGGTGGAACGTAGCCTCGTCTCATGACGAATACCTCTGCACCGACCACGTCCACCATTGAGCACTGGATCTCCGGCGCGCGGGTGCCTGGCTCATCGGGGCGCACGGCACCGGTCCACGACCCGGCCACGGGCCAGGTGACGTCACACGTCGCCCTCGCCTCGGCGGCCGAGGTCGACGCTGCGGTCAAGACCGCGGTCGCGGCCGCCGAGGAGTGGCGCTCGGCCTCGCTGTCCAGGCGAGCCGCCGTCCTGTTCAGCTTCCGTGAGCTGTTGCACGCGCGGACCGGCGAGCTGGCCGCCATCATCACCTCCGAGCACGGCAAGGTGCTCGCCGACGCAGCGGGCGAGATCGCCCGTGGGCTCGAGAACGTCGAGTTCGCGACGGGTGTGCCCCAGCTGCTCAAGGGCGGCTTCAGCGAGCAGGCCTCGGCCGGCGTGGACGTGTACAGCCTCCGCCAGCCGCTTGGCGTCGTCGCCGGCATCACGCCGTTCAACTTCCCGGCGATGGTGCCGCTCTGGATGTGCGCCAACGCCATTGCCTGCGGCAACGCCTTCGTCCTGAAGCCGAGCGAGAAGGACCCCTCCGCCTCACTGTTCATCGCCGAGCTGTGGAAGGAGGCCGGCCTGCCCGACGGTGTCTTCACCGTCATCCACGGTGACAAGGAGGCCGTCGACGCGCTCCTCGACCATGAGGACGTTGCGGCCATCAGCTTCGTCGGGTCGACGCCGATCGCCAAGTACATCTATGAGCGCGGCACAGCCAACGGCAAGCGGGTCCAGGCTCTCGGCGGGGCCAAGAACCACGCCCTCGTGCTACCCGACGCGGACCTCGACCTGGCGGCGGACGCCATCGTCTCGGCCGCCTATGGTGCGGCCGGTGAGCGATGCATGGCCCTGTCCGTCGCGGTGGCGGTCGGTGAGGTCGCCGACGGCCTCGTCTCCGCGATCCGGGACCGGCTGCCGTCGCTCACGGTCGGTGCAGGCAGCGAGCCCGGCACCGACATGGGGCCGCTCATCACCCGCGAGCACCGGGACAGGGTTGCCGGCTACATCGGCGCCGGCGCCGATGCCGGCGCGAAGGTTGTCGTCGACGGACGCGAGCAGGACGTGCCCCAGGACGGCTTCTTCCTCGGCATGACCCTCCTCGACGAGGTGACTCCGGAGATGACGGTGTACACCGATGAGATCTTCGGACCGGTCCTGTCGGTGGTGCGGGTATCGACCTTCGACGAGGGCCTGGCTCTGATCAACTCCAACCAGTACGCCAACGGCACGGCGATCTTCACGCGGGACGGGGGCGCCGCTCGCAAGTTCAAGAATGAGGTCGAGGTCGGCATGGTCGGCATCAACGTGCCCATTCCCGTGCCCGTCGCGTACTACTCCTTCGGCGGCTGGAAGGACTCCCTCTTCGGCGACACGCACATGTACGGGCCCGAGGGCATCAACTTCTACACGCGCGGCAAGGTCGTGACGGAGCGCTGGCCCGACCCGGCCACCTCGACCGTCGACCTCGGCTTCCCCCGCACCCGCTGAGAGACAGGCAGATTCATGACTGACACGCACACCACGGCACCGGGGTCGCTCTCCGAACGGCTGGACGGCATGAGCCGCGACGACGTCTACCGGCTCGACCGACAGCACGTCTTCCACTCGTGGTCGGCGCAGGGTCTCATCGAGCCCCTGCCGATCCAGCGGGCTCTGGGTTCGTACTTCTGGGACTACGAGGGCAGGCGCTATCTCGACTTCAGCTCGCAACTGGTCAACGTCAACATCGGATACCAGCACCCGAAGGTCGTGGCAGCGATCCAGGAGCAGGCGGCCCGCCTCACGACGATCCAGCCCGCCTTCGCCAACGACGCCCGGAGCGAGGCAGCCCGCCTCATCACCGAGGTCGCGCCTGAGGGGCTCGACTGCGTCTTCTTCACCAACGGCGGCGCCGAGGCGAACGAGAACGCCCTCCGCATGGCTCGCCTCCACACCGGACGGCACAAAGTGCTCGCGACCTACCGCAGCTACCACGGCGCCACCGCAGGCTCGATCACGCTGACAGGCGACCCGCGCCGTTGGCCGTCCGAGCCGGGCCAACCGGGGATCGTCCACTTCTGGGGTCCGTACACGTACCGCTCCGCGTTCCACTCCGAGAACGTGGAGCAGGAGCGCGACCGCGCCCTGGCCCACCTGCGCGACACGCTCATGGTGGAGGGGCCGCACACCGTCGCCGCGATCATCCTCGAGACGGTCGTCGGGACCAATGGCGTCCTCGTCCCGCCGGACGGCTATCTCGAGGGAGTGCGTGCCCTGTGCGACGAGCACGGCATCATGCTCATCGCTGATGAGGTCATGGCCGGTTTCGGGCGCTGCGGCGAGTGGTTCGCCGTCGACCACTGGGGCGTCCGGCCTGACCTGATCACCTTCGCCAAGGGGGTCAACTCCGGCTACGTGCCCCTGGGCGGCGTGGTGATCTCGGACGAGGTGGCCGCGTCATTCCAGGAGCGGGCCTACCCGGGCGGCCTGACCTACTCCGGCCACCCGCTCGCGTGTGCGTCCGCCGTGGCGTCGATCACCGCCTTCCACGAGGAGGGCATCATCGAGAACGCCCGTCGCCTCGGCGAGGACGTCATCGGGCCACGGCTTCGCGAGATCGCCGAGAAACACCCGAGTGTCGGCGACGTCCGTGGACTGGGCGTCTTCTGGGCCGTCGAGCTCGTCAAGGACCGTGCCACGCGTGAGCCGCTCGTCCCGTTCAATGCGTCGGGGGACGCCGCCAAGCCGATGGGGGCCTTTGCGGCAGCGTGCAAGGAGCGCGGGCTCTGGCCGTTCACCCACTTCAACCGGACGCACGTCGTCCCGCCGTGCACGACGACGCCGGAGGAGGCCGAGGAGGGTCTCGCGATCCTCGACGAAGCCCTCAACGTGGCCGACACCTTCACGTCCTGACCAACCACGACGAGGCCGTATGCCGCTGGGCTCACTCCCGAGCCCAGCGGCACTGCCGCGCCTACCGTCCTTCACGTCGACTGTGCACTCGCTCCCTCCGCCAAGTGGAGGGTGCAGAAGTTGCTGCCTAGTCGTCGATGACGGCCAGACCGCTGAGGGCCGGGTCGACGGCGCGGGTTGCCGCGTCGTCGGGCAGATCCGGGGGAGTGCCGCCCCACGCCGGGCAAAGGCTCCGGTGCTCACACCAGTCGCACAGCCGGCTCGGGCTCGGGCGCCAGTCGCCGAGCACGGCGGCTCGCTCGATCGCCGCCCACAACGCCTTGATCTTGCGCTCGACCCCGAGCAGGTCCTGCAGGTCGGGCTGGTACCGGACGATCTCCCCGTTGCCGAGATAGACGAGCTGGAGGAGATGGGGGATCTCGCCCCGGAGGCGCCACAGGACCAGCGCGTAGAACTTCATCTGGAACAGCGCCTTGCCCTCGAAGCGCTCCGAGGGCGATCGTCCCGTCTTGTAGTCGACGACCCGCATCGCACCGTTGGGGGCGACGTCGAGCCGGTCGACGTAGCCGCGCAGGATCAGCCCGTCGACCTCGGTCTCGACGTAGAGCTCGCGCTCGGCGGGCTCGAGACGGGTCGGGTCCTCGAGGCCGAACCAGGTCCGGAGCAGCGCTCCGGCACCGGAGAACCATTCGTCAGTCCGGCCGTCGTGCTCGGCCAGCAACTCGAGCATCTCCGGTTCCTCTGACGCGATCCGCTCCCACTCACGCGGGACCAGCGCAATCGCGGCCTCGAGCGTGCGCTCGGAGGTCGGCAGGTCGAAGAGCCGCTCGAGGACGGCGTGGACGAGCGTCCCGCGGGCCGTTGCTGGGGTCGGGGGCGAGGGCAGCTTGTCGATGACGCGGAAGCGGTAGAGCATCGGGCACGTCATGAAGTCCGAGGCTCGGCTCGGCGACAAAGCGGGGACCATGAGGCGACTGTATGACGTCGGTCGGACAGTGCCCCGCCGGATGCCCGCTGGATGCCTCCGCATGGCCCCGCCTGCCGCGCATAGGCTTCGCCTCATGACCTCACCTGCGCCGGACGAGTCACGACGCCACGGCTGGCGCATCGGCAGCATCGCCGGCACGCCGGTCTACATCGCCCGGTCCTGGCCGGTCATCGCCGTGGTCATCATCGCGGTGTTCGGTCCGGCGCTGGGGCGATCCGACCGAGGCCCGTCGTACGGCTACGTCGTGGCGGCCGGGTATGCGCTCCTGCTCCTCGTCTCAGTGCTCGTCCACGAGGCCGCACACGCCCTCGCCGCTCGGGCGCGAGGGCATTCCGTGGGACGCATCGTGGCCGACGTCTGGGGTGGCCACACCGTCTATGACGCGACCCGGTCAACGCCGGGAACCACCGCTCTCGTCGCCGTCGTCGGCCCGCTGTCCAACCTCGCCCTTGCTGCCGTGGCCTGGGTTCTCGAGGCCGGCGTCACCAACGAGACGGCCTCGACGCTGCTGCTCATCGTGGCGCGCGCCAACTTTCTCGTCGGCCTGTTCAACCTCCTCCCGGGCCTGCCTCTCGATGGTGGCCAGATCGTCAGTGCCCTCGTCTGGCGCCTGACCGGTCGCAAGGGGTCGGGGCTGGTCGCGGCTGGCTGGCTCGGCCGGATCATGGCGGCCGGCACGGTCCTGTGGTTCGTCGGGCGCCCGCTGCTCGAGGGCGCGAGCATCACGATGTTCGGAGTCGTCTGGCCGGTGGCCATCGCGTTCTTCCTGTGGCAGGGAGCCACCCAGGCGATCCGGGCCGGCGCGATCATCGATGCGACGGCCGGCCCCGT
>NZ_DATCWX010000056.1:0-4381 GCF_036566125.1 Intrasporangium sp. | reverse complement strand
CGTTCGGAGACGTCCTGCTCGACACCGACCGGTTCCTCCTCGAGCGGGCCGGGGAGCCGGTCCACGTCCAGCCGCAGGTCTTCGAGGTGCTGTCCCACCTGGTGCTCAACCGGGACCGCGTGGTGCCCAAGACGGAGCTGCTCGACACCGTCTGGGGCGACCGGTTCGTGAGCGAGTCGACGCTGACGAGCAGGATCAAGGCAGCGCGTCGCGTCGTGGGCGACGACGGCGAGGTCCAGGGGGTGATCAAGACGATCCACGGGCGGGGCTATCGCTGGGTTGCCGACGTCGAGGTCGCCGACGGTGCGACAGGCGGCGAGACGGTGACTGCGATCGCCCCACCGGATCCGCGTCGACTCGAGCAGCGGATCCGCTTCTGCGAGGCCAGCGACGGGGTGCGCCTCGCCTACGCGACCGTGGGCCAAGGTCCGCCACTGGTACGCGCGGCTCACTGGATGACCCACCTCGACTACGAATGGGACAGTCCGGTGTGGCGGCACTGGATGGAAGGACTCTCGCGGGGCCGGACCTTCATCCGCTACGACGAGCGCGGCTGCGGTCTCTCGGACCAGGACCCCGGGGACATCTCCTTCGAGGCGTTCGTGCGTGATCTCGAGACCGTCGTCGACGACCTGGGACTCGAGCGCTTCCCGCTCCTCGGCCTGTCCCAAGGTGGACCGGTCGCGGTGGAGTACGCCGTCCGCCATCCTGAGCGGGTCAGCCGCCTCATCCTCATCGGCGCGTTCGTCATCGGCCGGGTGGCCCGGGCCACGACTCCCGAGCAGCGCCGCGAGGCCGAGATGCAGGCCGAGCTGATCCAGATGGGCTGGGGCCGCGAGGACCCGTCCTTCCGTCTGTACTTCTCCTCGACGTTCATGCCCGACGCCGACCCGCAGCTCTGGAGTGACTTCGCCGCCCTGATGCGCCGGACGACGTCGGCCGAGAATGCGCTGCGCCTCAACAATGTCTCGGTCAACATGGACGTCCGCGAGGCCGCGACGAAGGTCCGGGTTCCGACCCTCATCCTGCACGGGCGCAACGAGGTGCGGATCCCGTTCTCCCAGGGACGCGAGTACGCCACCCGGATCAGGGGCAGCCGTCTCGTGCCCCTCGATACGCGCAACCACCTGATGCAGCGCGACGAGCCGGCCTGGGCGCAGGCGCTGCGAGAGATCGACGCGTTCCTCGCCGAGGACGAATCCACGAACCGTCCAGCAGAAGTCCACATCTAGTCCGAGAACCCGTCGGCGCGGTCCGGCCACCGTTGTCTCAGCCAACCAGGGAGACAACAGGTGAAGGTCACATGAAGGCCAAGGAAACCGCGTGGGCAACCAGTCGCTCGGCCCGGGTTCTCGAGTCAGAGGTCGTCATCATCGGGGCCCGCGTCGCCGGAGCCGCGACCGCGAGGCACCTGGCGAGGGCCGGGCACGACGTCCTCCTGCTCGACCGAGCCGACTTCCCGAGCGACACCATCTCGACGCACGTCATCGCCCGATCCGGGATGGTGCTGCTGGACCGGCTCGGTGTCGTCGGCGACCTCGTCGAGAGCGGCACGCCGCGGCTGCGCCGGGTCGAGTTCACCAGCGACCTCGGGTTCCTGTCGCGCACCATCAAGGACCGCTACGGCGTCGACTTCGTGCTGGCGCCGCGCCGGTACGTGCTCGACGACATCCTCCAGCGGGCGGCGCTCGGAGCAGGAGCCCACTTGCGAGCCGGGGTTTCCGTCGATGGCGTCCTTCGTGACGAGACCGGGCGCATCGTCGGCGTCCACGGCCACGACGAGTCAGGTCCGATCGAGGTGCACGCACGCCACGTCGTCGGGGCCGACGGACTCAGCTCGAGGATCGCGCGCTCGGTGGACGCCCAGCCGACCATCGTGCGACCGAGCTCCGGTGCGTGCCAGTTCGCGTACTTCGCCGGCGACTGGGAGGCGATCGAGTACCACCTGTCCGATGGAGTGTTCGCCGGGGTCTTCCCCACCCATGGCGGCGAGGCCTGCGTCTGGGCGATCACCACCGAGAGCCTCGCCCGGCACTACCGGCACGGCGCGCACGGGGCGGATGAGGCCCTCGCGGCGGTGCTGGCCGACCACGCCCCCGGGCTGGCAGAGAGGCTGGCGCCTGAGGATCAGCGGACGCCGGTGCGCGGCATGCTCCGGATGCCCAACCACTTCCGCAAACCGTTCGGCCCGGGGTGGTCCCTGGTCGGCGACGCGGGCTATCACCGTGACGCCATCACCGGCCACGGCATCAGCGACGCACTGCGCGACGCGGAGCTGCTGGCACAGGCCGTCGACACGAGTCTGCACTGCCCCGCTCTCGAGGTCTCGGCGCTGGCCCGCTACGAGTCCCACCGGGACCGGATGTCCGCCCGCATCTTCGAGATCACCGTGGGTCTTGCCGCGTTCCCGGACCAGGAGAGGTTCGTGGCACTCCAGCGCGACCTGGCTGTCGCGATCGATGACTTGGCCGGGGAGCTGCACTCCCGGCCACTCCCGCGCGCCGCCGAAGCGCGCCCGGGAGCGCGAACCGATGCAGCCCTCACCGCACCAGCCTGAGGAACACCACCAGAGAACCACCAGGAGAAAGCAGTCTCATGACAACCGACACGACATCGTCCGTCACGCACCGCAACGGCGTGGACACGCCGACCCTCTTCGCGACGCTGAACGCCGTCAGGGAGATGCCCGTCGCGGCGCAGTTCCAGTTCCGGGCGCACAACGAGTGGGCAAAGGGCACCCACAGCCGATCGACGATCCACGACTACTTCGGAGTCGGCGAGGACCGGGTCCACGAGCGCGAGTTCGTCTTCGACGCCGATCACCCGGCGGTCCTCGTGGGCAAGGACAACGGGCCAACGCCGGTGGAGTTCCTGCTCCACGCCCTCGCCGCCTGCCTGACCGCGGGCATCGCCAACATCGCCTCCGCCCGCAAGGTCACCCTGGCTGAGGTCCGCTCCACCGTGACGGGGGACATCGACCTCAATGGCATCCTCGGCCTCCAGGACGTCCGCAACGGCTACCAGCGGCTCAACATCACGTTCTCCATCAAGGGCGATGCGCCAGAGGGGGTCCTCCGGGAGATCGTCGAGCAGTCCCGCCGCCGATCGGCCGTCTACGACGTGCTCACCAATGGCGTGCCGGTCGAGATCGATGTCGAGGTCGCCTGACCCCCACTCCGGCTCACTAATTGAGATGGGCCGAGTGCGTCGGGGGGAACGCACTCGGCCCATCGGTTTCTCCGGTCCGACCGAGTCACGGGAAGGGGCTGGCTCGGTCGGTGCGGCTGGTCAGCCGCGACCGAAGAGCTTGCCGAGGAAGCCGCCCGTCGAGGCCGTGGCGTCCTTCGAGTGCCCCGGGCAGCGCTGCGCCTGGGGCACGTTGCGCATCACTTGGTCGACGTGCTGGCCACAGCCGGCCCACGTGGTCTTGCCGCAGGTCCTGCAGTTGGCGGGACGGCACATGGAGTTGCTCCTCAGGTCTGTCGGTGTCGGAATATATACCCCAGGGGGTATGTTGTGATCACTGTAGAGCACACCCGCCGGGATGCGCCAGTCAGGCGCAGCCGCACACCTGAAGGAAGCACATGAGCACGCGCAACCTGACCTACACCGACTTTGAGTCGACCATCTCGGGCGAGGGCATCGTCCTCGTCGACTTCTGGGCATCGTGGTGCGGCCCGTGCCGCATGTTCGCCCCCGTCTACGAGGCGGCCTCGGAAGAGCACACCGACATCGTCTTCGGCAAGGTGGACACGGAGGCCGAGCAGCAGCTTGCCGGCGCTGCCCGGATCACCTCGATCCCGACCCTGATGGCCTTCCGCGATGGAATCCTCGTCTTCAGTCAGCCAGGCGCCCTGGCCGCGCCCGCGCTCGAACAGGTCATCCACGCCGTGCGCGACCTCGACATGGAGGACGTGCGGCGCCAGATCGAGGAGCAGCGCGCCAAGGCCGATGCCTGAGTCCGCCTCACGAGACCTGACGAGGAGCACCACGATGGACCACGCGATCACCGTCACCACCGGCCTCTCCTTCGAGGAGGCCCTCCAGGCCACGAGGGAGCGGCTCGCCGACGAGGGCTTCGGCATCCTCTCCGAGATCGACCTCGCGGCAACGCTCAAGGCCAAGATCGGCGCCGACCTGCCGCCGCAGGTGATCCTCGGCGCCTGCCGGCCACCGCTGGCCCACGCAGCGATCCAGGCGGAGCCGTCGATCGGGGTCTTCCTGCCCTGCAACGTCGTCGTCCGCGTCGACGACGGGGGCCGCACGGTGGTCCAGGCGATGAATCCCGAGTTCATGACCCAGATCGCCTCCGGTGCGGCGCTGGCCGAGGTCGCCGAGGACGCCAAGGCCCGCATCAACCGGGCCCTCGACGCCGTGGCCG
>NZ_DATCWX010000211.1:0-8295 GCF_036566125.1 Intrasporangium sp. | reverse complement strand
GCCGCTCGCGGACCCCGGCCCACGTCTCGTCGTGTGGGTCGACGAGCGGCCCGGTGGTGGACGCGCTGGCCAGCAGGACCCCGACCTCCTCGAAGACCTCGCGGACCGCGGCAGCGACGTACATCTGGGCCTCGGGGGGCGTGCACCCGAGCCGCTCCGCCCACTCCGCCGGTGACGGGCCGGCCCACGGGAGCCCGGCATCGCCGTCGCGCGCGTCGACCCCACCGCCCGGGAAGACGTGCATGCTCGGCGCGAACGCCATCCCCGACACGCGCTTGAGCATGAACACCTCAGGCCCGCGCTCGCCGTCGCGGACGAGCATGACCGTGCTCGCCTGCCGCGGCCTGGCCTCCTGCCAGCGCTCGCCCCCGAGCCACCGGAGCGCGAGCTCGCTGACGCCGCTCAGCCGGGTGATCGGGAAGTACCGCGCCGGGCGGCTCTCGGAGGCAGACGCCATGACGCTGCTCAATCTGCGACGGAGACGGTGACCTCGACCTCCACAGGGGCGTCAAGCGGCAGGGCCGCGACACCGACCGCGCTGCGGGCGTGCGCTCCCTTGTCGCCGAATGCCGTGCCGAGCAGTTCGCTCGCGCCGTTGATGACCCCGGGCTGGCCGGTGAAGCCCGGGTCGCTCGCGACGAACCCGACGACCTTGACGACCTGGGTGACCTTCTCGAGGTCACCGACGACGGACTTGATCGCAGCGATCGCGTTGAGGGCGCAGAGCGCAGCGAGAGCCTTGGCATCGGCCGCCGGGACGAGCCCGTGGCCGTCGCCGACCTTGCCGGTGGCCTCGAGGTTGCCATCGCGCATCGGCAGCTGGCCGGACGTGAAGACGAGGTTGCCGTTGCGCAGGGCAGGCACGTAGGCCGCAACCGGTGCGACGACCTCAGGGACGGTCAGGCCGAGCTCGGAGAGGCGTTCTTCGACGGTGGTCATGGCTCAGGCTCCCTTGGGCCGCTTGAAATACGCAACGAGGCTCGTGCCGTCGGGCCCGGGCACGATCTGGACGAGCTCCCACCCGTCGGCGCCGAAGTTGTCGAGGATCTGCTTCGTGTTGTGGATGAGCAGAGGGGCGGTGAGGTACTCCCACGTGGTCATGAGCCTCACCCTACTTCGCGCCACTTTGGCACGATGACCGCATGGACCCCCACGCGGACGACGTCCTCGAGAGGCCGGCTCCCCCATCGGACGACACGAGGCCGTATGCCGCTGAGCCCGCACAGGTCTATGACGTGCGGTTCCCCTCCTCCCGCCGTCGCACCACCTCGGGTGGGACCTCCGTCCGCGCGGGCACGGTGGTGGTGGTGCACGGCGGATTCTGGCGGGCGTCTCATGACCGATCGCACGCGGCGGCCCAGGCAGTGGGATTGGCCGAGGACGGCTGGCACGTCGCCGTCGGCGAATATCGTCGTGCAGGCATGCCGGGGGGCGGCTGGCCCGGGACGTTCGACGACCTCGCTGCGTTGGTCGCAGCGGTCGACGCCGATCCGGACCTGCCCGGGCCACTCGTCCTCATGGGCCACTCCGCCGGCGGCCACCTCGTCGCCTGGGCCGCGAACCAGCCCTGGGCCGACCGCCTCTCCGGCGTCGTCGTCCTGGCCGGCTGTGTCGATCTGCAGGCGACGGATCGTCTGCACCTCGGGGCGGATGCGGCGCGGGACTTCCTCGGCGACCCTGCCATCGAGGTCGACGCCTGGCGTGCGGCGGACCCGATGAGCGAGCTGCCGCCACGGGTTCCGGTCCGGCTCGTGCACGGAGGGCTCGACCGCGAGGTCCCCGTCTCGGTCACTGACGCCTACGTTCGCGAGGCCCGGCGGCTCGGTGGTGACGTCCGGCTCGACGTGATCCCGGACGCCGGCCACTTCTCCGTCATCGACCCCGACAGCCCGGCCTGGCCCCGCGTCCTCGCCGCCCTCGACTCCCTCCCCTCCCCGGTTTGAGGTAAACACGCCGCTGGCTCACCGGCGCGTCTACCTCAAACCGCAGGGGGGTGCGCGGCAGTCCACATCCCTGGATCGCCGAGTCGCCTCGTCCACAGGGCCGTCGGCAGCGGTCCCACGGCGCCGCTGGTCGACGCAAGCCTCGGGACATGGACCGACCGAAGCGACGTCGCATCGCCCATGAGCTGGCCGAGCTGCACGGCGGTGTCGTGTCGAGGGCCGATCTGCGCACTGCCGGTGTCACGGACGCAGACATCCGGGCGGAGCTGCGCGCCGAGCGGTGGGCAGTTCACGGACTCCAGACCATCGCGATCCACACGCGATCGCTCTCGGAGACAGAGCGGCGCTGGCAGAGCATCTGGGAGATCGGAGAACGAATCGCCTGCCTCGACGGCGTCACCGCCCTGCAAGCGGCGGGGCTCACCGGTTTCGACGAGGACACGATCCACGTCTCGGTCGTCCACTCTCACCGGGTCAAGCGCCTCGCCGGAGTGCGTGTTCACAAGATCACCCGCCGCTCGCCGGACGAGGTCGTGCGGGTCAGCCTGCCCCGGACACGCGCGCACGTCGCAGCGATCCGGGCAGCACATTGGGCGGTCAGCGACCGACAGGCGGCCCTCCTCATGATCATGGCCATCCAGCAGGGCCTGTGCACGCCCGACCAGCTGCTCGAGACGTCCAAGCACGTGCGGGGACGCAAACGCCGAGCGTTCGTCCGCGGTGTCATTCGCGACCTCGCCCTTGGCGTCCGGTCGCTGGGCGAGCTCGACTTCGCGAAGCTGTGCCGGGCGCGGGGTCTTCCGGAGCCGGTGCGTCAGCAGGTGCGCCAGGACGCCAAGGGGCGGGTGTACCTCGACGTCCGTTGGGACTGCGGACTCGTCGTCGAGATCGACGGCGTCCAACACTTCAAGGGGCTGGCGCCGGTCGATGACCAGCTGCGCCAGAACCGGGTGGCCCTGACGAACGACACGGTCCTGCGCATCGCCAACATCGGCCTCCGACTCCACGAGGACGAGTTCATGGAGCAGGTCGAGGCGGGACTCGCCCTGCGAGGCGCCATCGCGGTTTGAGGTAGACGCGCCGCTGACGCACCGGCGCGTTTACCTCAAACCGCGAGATGGAGGGCCGGGGGTTCAGGGTTCGCGGGGCAATAGAGTGCCGGTGTGACGACTGCGAGTGCGACCGCCTCCGAGGCGGCCGGTGCGCGCACCTGGGAGCGCGTCCGGCTGCACGTCGTCACCGGCAAGGGCGGGACGGGGAAGACGACGGCCGCCTCGGCTTTGGCCATCGCGCTGGCCTCGCGCCAGACGACTCCGGCCACGCGGGTGCTCCTCGCGGAGGTCGAGGGTCGCCAGGGCATCAGCCAAACCTTCGACGTGCCCCCGCTGGGCACCGAGGAGACCCGGATCGCGCGCCCGAGGTCGGGCGGCGAGATCGTCGGGCTCTCCGTCGACGCCAAGGCCGCCCTCCTCGAGTACCTGCAGCTGTTCTACAAGCTCGGCCGCGCGGGCAAGCTCCTCGAGAAGTTCGGGGCCATCGACTTCGCCACCACCATTGCGCCAGGAGTCCGCGACGTCCTCGTCATCGGCAAGCTCTACGAAGCCAACCGACGACGCAAGGACGGCAAACATCGGGGACCGAGCCCAGCGGCATACGACGCCATCGTCATGGACGCCCCGCCGACGGGGCGCATCGGGCGCTTTCTCAGCGTCAACTCGGAGGTCGCCGACCTTGCCCGGGTCGGTCCGATCCACAGCCAGGCCGGCTCGATCACGGAGCTCCTCGAGAGCGACCAGACGCTCGTACACATCGTCACGCTGCTCGAGGAGATGCCGGTCCAGGAGACCCTCGAGGCCATCTCGGAGCTCCGGGCGAAGCACCTCCAGGTCGGCGCGATCATCGTGAACATGGTCCGGCCGCCCCTCCTCGACGACGTGGCGCTCGAACAGGCCCGCACCGGTCGGCTGCACAAGCCCTCGATCACCGGCCAGCTCACGGAGGCCGGTGTCAAGGTGACGCCCGAGCTCGTCGACGGGCTGCTCGAGGAGGCCCACGACCACGCGCATCGGGTCGACCTCGAGAGCGAGCAGCTGGCCCTCCTGCAGCAGACTGGCCTGCCGCTCCTGCTGCTCCCAGCGCTGCCCGAGGGGGTCGACTCCGGGTCGGTCCGCGAGCTGGCCGACATCCTGTGGGACGGGCTCGTGGAGGAAGGCCTGATCGAATGACCACGACGGCAACGACCGCTCGCGACGAGCCGCCCGTCCAGACCTCCGCACACGCCCGGGCCGCGCAGTCGGCTCCCCGGCTGGACATCGACGCGATGATCGCCGACAAGGGGGTCGAGATCGTCGTGTGCTGCGGCTCCGGAGGCGTCGGCAAGACGACGACGGCCGCCGCCCTCGGCCTGCGCGCGGCCGAGGCCGGCCGGCGGGTCGTCGTGCTGACGATCGACCCGGCCAAGCGCCTGGCTCAGGCCCTCGGCCTGAGCGAGCTCGACAACACCCCGCGACCGGTTGACGGGATCGACACGTCGAAGGGCGGCAGCCTCGACGCGATGATGCTCGACATGAAGCGGACCTTTGACGAGGTCGTCATCGCCCACGCCGACCCCGGCAAGGCGGAGCAGATCCTCGAGAACCCCTTCTACCAGGCGGTCAGCTCCTCCTTCGCCGGGACGCAGGAGTACATGGCGATGGAGAAGCTCGGCCAGCTCAAGGCCACGGCCGACTCGATGCCGGACGGCTGGGACCTCATCATCGTCGACACCCCGCCCTCACGATCGGCGCTCGACTTCCTCGACGCACCCAACCGGCTCGGCAGCTTCCTCGATGGGCGCTTCATCCGGATGCTCACCGCCCCGGCCAAGGCGAGCGGCCGCGCGGGGCTCAAGGTCTTCGGCCTCGGTGTCCAGCTCGTCAGCAACACGATGGCCAAGATCCTCGGTGGTCAGTTCCTCGGCGACGTGCAGTCCTTCGTCGCGGCGCTCGACACGATGTTCGGCGGGTTCCGCGAGCGAGCCGACCTCACCTACCAGCTGCTGTCGCGCCAGGGGACGTCGTTCCTCGTCGTGGCGGCGCCGGAGCGCGACGCGTTGCGTGAGGCGTCCTTCTTCGTCGACCGCCTCCAAGCGGACGGTATGCCGCTGAGCGGGCTCGTCGTCAACCGCATGGGTCGCGTCTCGGCGGGGGCACTCACGCCCTCACGCGCGTTGGCCGTCGCGGAGGCGCTCGAGGACAGCGGGGGACCCAAGTCGGCCGCCAACGCCGCCGGCCTGCTCCGCCTCCACGCCGCAGTCGTGACGATCGCACAGCGACAGCGCGAGCTCGCGGAGCGTTTCTCGAGAGCGCACCCGGATGTGCCAGTCGTCCAGATCCCGGCGTTGAACCGCGACGTCCACGACCTGGACAACCTGCGTGAGATCGGCAACGCGCTTGCTGGGCCGTGATCCCCGTCATCACGACCCAGCAAGTGGTTCCGATGTGTTGCTTCCCCCGAGGGCTCAGCGCCCTGCTGTTCCCCGCCAGCGTCCCCGTTACGCGGACTGGGCCTGAGCCGCCATCGACGTCCGGAGCGCGGTCTTCCAGGACGTGATGTCCGGGCGCTTGCGGAGCAGCGCTCGCCGCTCCCGCTCGGTCATCCCGCCCCAGACCCCGAACTCCGTCCGGTTGTCGAGGGCCTCGGCCAGACACTGCGCCAGCACTGGGCAGGTCTTGCAGACCGCCTTTGCATCATGCTGCGCCTTGCCTCGGACGAAGAGCGCGTCCGGGTCCTGCCCGGTGCACGCTGCCTGACTGGCCCACTCGTCGACCCAACTTGTCGAAATGGTGGCGACACTCATTCTTTTTACCCCTCCCCGCTCGACGCCTCCCACGACGCCGAGTTGGATCCAGACCGTCCCACCGATCCAGACCAGGCCCCCTTCGGCCCAAACGAGACATTACGAGCACTGGTCCGAACCGGACATAGGCCGTATGCATCATTTGATGGTGTCGAGGTGACTAGTCACCCGTTGACCAGCAGGAATGGGGCCATACGCGGCACAGAGGCGCAAATCGCGAGGCCTGATACGTCGGTCCCACCCGTTACCCTTGAGCCCATGTCGTCTTCCCGGACCACGTCGATCGGCGGTGTCATCAGCCTCCTCGGCGCCTTCGTCGCTGCCGCGATGGTGCTCGGCCTCCTCGCTGCTGGGCTCTTCATGCCCGCGGTCGGAGCGACCGGTGCCCTTGCCCGCAATGGCGTCGACATCTTCAACGAGCTCCCGGGTGAGTTCAAGACCGATCCGCTGAAGCAGCAGTCGCGGATCCTGGCAGCCGACGGGAAGGTCATCGCCACCCCGGCCGAGCAGAACCGCATCATCGTCCCGCTGGACCAGGTCGCCCCGATCATGCGCAAGGCGCAGGTCGCGATCGAGGACCACCGCTTCTACGATCACGGGGGCTTTGACCTGCAGGGCGTCGTGCGGGCCGCGATCGCCAACGTCCGCACCGGCGCGACGACATCCGGCGCATCGTCGCTGACCCAGCAGTACGTGAAGATCTCGCTGCAGTACACGGCGCTCAACCAGGGCGACGAGGAGGCCGCCGCAGCGGCGGTCCGGAAGGACTACCTCCGCAAGCTCAAGGAGGTCAAGTACGCGATCACCCTCGAGAAGCAGATGACGAAGGATGAGATCCTCGCGGGGTACCTCAACCTCGTCTACTACGGTGACCAGGCCTACGGCGTCGAGGCAGCAGCTCGGCACTACTT
The DNA here is from genome assembly GCF_036566125.1 of Intrasporangium sp. Taxonomy (GTDB): domain Bacteria; phylum Actinomycetota; class Actinomycetes; order Actinomycetales; family Dermatophilaceae; genus Intrasporangium. The sequence continues at coordinate 1,603 of NZ_DATCWX010000211.1, read as the reverse complement.
CTCCGTCCCCGCGAGCAAGCTCATCCTGTCGCAGGCGGCCCTGCTGGCGGGGCTGACCCAGAACCCGGGCACCACCGACCCGGTCAACTACCCGGAGCGGGCGCTCGCGCGACGCAACGTGGTCCTCGACCGGATGCACGAGCTCAAGATCATCAACGACGCGAACTGGCAGGCCGCGAAGAAGCGGACCATCAAGCAGGACCTCAAGGTGTCGGAGGCCAAGAGCACCTGCCTGGCGTCGCCCTACCCTTACTGGTGCGAGTTCGTCATCAACTACGTCGAGACCATGCCCGAGCTCGGCAAGACCGTGGAGCAGCGGCGACGCCTGCTGCGCACGGGCGGCCTCACGGTGCATACGACGCTGGACCCGAAGATCCAGAAGATCGTCCAGGAGGAGGTGACGCGGAAGGTCCCGATCGGCGACAAGTCCGATGTCGGTGCCGCCGCGTACGTCACCGAGCCGGGAACGGGCAAGGTGCTCGGGTTCGCGCAGAACACGGAGTACACGGTCGGGAAACAGAGCCGCGGCAAGACCGGTATCTCCTGGGCGCTGGACAAGCAGTGGGGCGGTTCGAGCGGCTTCCACTTCGGCTCGACGGCAAAGGCTTTCTCACTGCTGACGGCGATGGAGTCAGGCATGACGACCAGTGCGAGCGTCAAGGCCAAGGCTGCTGGGAAAAAGGCTGCCACCTACCTGCCGCGCGAGTTCGCCAAGGGCTGCGGACCCGGAGCGCCCTGGCAGGTCCATAACGACACGGACTTTGGCGGGGGATCGATCAGCCTGATGAAGGCGACGGCCCTGTCGACCAACACGGCGTTCGTCGCCCTGGCCCAGCAACTCGGTGGCTGCAAGGTGTGGGACACGATGAACCGCCTCGGCCTGCACCAGGCCGACGGCAAGCCACTGCCGAAGTACGCGCCGGCCTATATCCTCGGTGCCGCCGAGGTCTCCCCGCAGGGCGTGGCCAACTCCTACGCAACCCTCGCCGCCGATGGCAAGCGCTGCTCGATGGTCGTCGTCACCAAGGTGACCCAGGGCTCGAAGACGCTGGCGGCGCCGAAGACCAAGTGCGAGCAGGTCGCCAAGGCCGACTACGTCCGGGGGACGGACAAGTTCCTCGAGTACAACATGACCAACGGGTCGGGCCAGCGCAACCAGCTCGACGGCCGCCAGTCGGCCGGCAAGACCGGAACGTCGAACTCCAACAACGAGTCGTGGTTCGTCGGCTACACGCCGAACCTCGTCACGGCGGTCTGGGTCGGCACGCCGGACGATGGCAACAAGCGGAAGATGTTCAACGTCCGCGTCGGCGGCCAGTTCTATCCGGTGATGCACGGTGCATCGATCGCCGCGCCAATCTGGAAGGGCATCATGAACCGGGCCCACGAGGGCCTGCCCGTCATGAAGTTCAAGGAGCCCTCGGACAAGATCACCAAGGGCGACGAGGTCAACATCCCCAACGTCACCGGGCGGTCGGTGAGCGACGCGAGGAGGATCCTCGAGCGCGCGGGCTTCAGCGTCGATGTGGGCGACTCGATGGACTCAAACGTCCGCAGGGGTCAGGTAGCCGGCACGTCACCCTCCGGCAAGGCCCCCAAGGGC
>NZ_DATCWX010000195.1:0-23482 GCF_036566125.1 Intrasporangium sp. | reverse complement strand
CGGCGACGGCGCGCGAGCAGGCGGTCGTCGCGAAGAACAACGCGGCGACCGCGACGAGCAACGCTGCCGCAGCCAAAGCCGACCTCGACTCCCTCAACACCCAGCAGACCGCCTTTGCAGCCGACCTGAAGGTCCAGCGTGCAGACGAGCGCGCGCAGCTTGCCTCCGCAGAGCGCGAAGCCGCACGCCTCAAGGCGATTCTCGTGGAGCGGGCGCGCCAGGCCCGGCTCGCCGAGCAGAGGCGACTGGCCAAGCTCAAGGCGGAGCGGGACGCAAAGATCCGGGCCGAGCGCGCCAAGGCTGCTGCGGCGGCCCGGAACGGGAAGACCTACACCCCGAGGATCCCGGCGCCCGTGCAGAGCGACCCCACACCGTCCAACTACCTGTCCTACCCGGCCTACGGCCGGACGACCTCCGGCTTCGGCATGCGCTGGCACCCCGTACTCCAGAAGTGGATGCTCCACGACGGCCTGGACTGGGGCATCGCGTGTGGCACGCCCGTCCGCGCAGCGGCCCCGGGCACGGTGATCCGCGCCGGATGGCGCGAGAGCGGCTGGGGCAACCAGATCCTCATCGACCACGGCATCCACCGCGGCGTCGACCTCGTCACGAGCTACAACCACCTGTCGAGCATCGTCACATGGGGCGGCACCGTACAGCGCGGCCAGCTCATCGGCTACAGCGGCACCACCGGCTACTCGACCGGCTGCCATCTGCACTTCGGCGTCTACGAGGACGGCACTCCGGTCAACCCCCGCAACTGGCTCTGAGCGGCCCACTTCTCGATCGAATGGACAGCTTTGGGGTATGCCGCTGGGTCGGGTCCCACAGATCTTGTTCACTCGATCACGGGGTGGCCTCCTCCTCGGGGTAGCGTGGGGGCGCCGCCGGATGGAAGCCAGCCCAGCGGCATACGACCTGCTGTGACGTGCTGCGTGGAGAAGGGACGGTCCGGTGCCGAAGGAGAAGGGGCGGTCGCTCATCGCGAGCAATCGCAAGGCCCGCCACGACTACCACATCGAGGACACCTTCGAGGCTGGCATCGTGCTCTCCGGCACCGAGGTCAAGGCCCTGCGCCATGGCCGTGCGTCGCTCGTCGACGGTTTTGCGATGTTCACCGGGGACGAGCTCTACCTCGAGAACGTCCACATCCCCGAGTACCTCAACGGGACCTGGACGAACCACGCGCCCAGGCGCAAGCGCAAGCTCCTGCTGCACCGGTCCGAGCTGGACAAGATCGCGAGTAAGACGCGCGAGAGCGGCCGGACCATCGTGCCGCTGGCGCTGTACTTCAAGGACGGCCGCGCCAAGGTCGAGATCGCCCTCGCGACCGGCAAGCGGCAGTACGACAAGCGCCACGCACTCCGTGAGCGGCAGGACCGCCGTGAAGCCGAGCGCGCCGTGAGCGCCGCACGCCGCAAGGGATGACCGGCAGATGAGCGGACAGTCGAAGGGGGCGCAGGAGATGCGGTCGAGGACGAGGCTCCCGGCGCTGCTGGTCCTCCTCCTCGCCGCGGCGTTTGCGGTGCTCGTCCCGGCAGGCACGGCACGGGCCGTCGGCGACGAGGCCATGGAGCGGTTCGCCGTGGTCTATGACCTGCAGCCGGACGGCAGCGTGCACGTCTCCGAGACGATCACGTGGCGCTTCCCGCCCGGTGAGCAGCGGCATGGGATCTTCCGCAACATCGTCGTGCGAATGGGCTACCAGGACCAGGCGGGCAAGTACCGGTACTTCCAGCTGACCGACGTCCGGGTGAGCAGTCCGTCCGGTGCCCCAGCCGACTTCAAGGTCAGCGACAACGGCGCGGCCCAGGAGATCCGGATCGGCAACGCCGACGAGTGGACCGAGGGCACTCAGGTCTACGAAGTGCGCTACACCCTGCACAACGTCCTCAACTCGATCGCAGGCACCGGTGGCAAGCCGGACACCGTGGAGTTCCACTACAACGTCTTCGGCAGCAACGAGGTGACCCCGCGGGAGCGCGTCAACGTCGTCGTCAACGCGCCGGCTGCCTCGACGCAGGTCGCCTGCTACGAGGGCGAGACCGGCAGTGACACCCAGTGCCAGGCCAGACCCGGCAGTCCGACGACCTTCGCTGCCATGGGCCTCGCGCCCGGCGAGGCGATGACCGTCATCGCCGGGTACCCGGCTGCGGCTTTCGACAACCCGCAGCCGGACGTCCGCGACGGCAACGCCGACTCGACCGTCGGCGGGGGCGCCGCAACCGCCGCCAACGCCGCTGCGACCGCTGCCGGTATCGCCGCCCCGGTCCTCGCGCTCGCCGTCATGGGGGCCCTCGTCTGGACCCGCGGGCGGGACGAGCGGTACGCCGGCCTCACGCCCGGCCTCACGCCGTCGGTCACCGAGCGGGAGTCGCAGCCGACGACCCGGGGCGGGCCGGACACGGTCGCGGTCCAGTTCCACCCGCCCGCCGGCGTGCCGCCGGGACTCGTCGGCACGATCCTCGACGAGAAGGCGAATCCCATCGACGTGTCCGCGACGGTGATCGACCTCGCGGTGCGCGGGTACCTGCGCATCGAGGAGGTCGAGGGCGGCAGCATGTTCAAGCGGACGGACTGGAACCTCGTCCATCTCAGCCCTCCGGCCGATGACACACTGCTGCCCTACGAGCGCCGGCTCCTCGACGGCATCTTCAGCACCCGAGGGGATGTCATCGCGCTCTCGGACCTGAAGAACACCTTCGCCAGCACGCTGCGGAGGATCCAGTCGGACATGTACGACGAAGTCGTCAGGCGACACTGGTTCCGCTCGTCGCCGCAGCTCCAGCGCGGCATGTGGCAGGGTCTCGGAATCGTCCTCGCCGTCATCGGAGGGATGATCCTGTTCTACGGACAGGGCGCCATCACGGCCCTCCTGGGCGCAGGATTCACCGGTGGGGCCGTGCTGGGTGTCGGCCTGCTCATTGCCGGCGCCATCGTCTGGTTCCTCGGCGGCAAGATGGCGGCCAAGACCGCGGAGGGCTCGGCCGTGCTCGCGCAGTCCCTCGGCTTCAAGGAGTACCTCACGACGGCCGAGGCGGGGCAGATCGCCTTCGAGGAGGCGAGCAACATCTTCAGCCGCTACCTGCCCTATGCCGTCGTCTTCGGCGTCGCGGACCGGTGGGCAAGCATCTTCGCGGAGGTCGCCCAGGCGGCCGAGGCGGTCGGCCAGCCGATCCTCATGCCGTCCTGGTACGTCTGGAGCGGCGCGGCTTTCCCTGACTTCGGCAGCATCGCCAGCGGTGTGGAGAGCTTCTCGACGACCTCGACGGGAACCTTCACGTCGACGCCCGGCTCATCCGGAAGCTCCGGCTTCTCGGGAGGCGGCGGCTTCAGCGGCTCCGGTGGGGGAGGGTCCTCCTCCGGCTCCTGGTGAAGGGGTGGTCAGTCGGTCAACGGAACCAGCCACCTGCGTCCTGTCAGCGGTGCTCCGCCCGGCGGCTCAGCTCCCGGTCCAGCGTGATCGCCGCGTTGATCAGGGCGAGGTGCGTGAACGCCTGCGGGAAGTTGCCGATCTGGTCTCCGTTCAGCGCGATCTCTTCGGAGTAGAGGCCCAGGTGGTTGGCGTAGGTCAGCATCTTCTCGAAGGTGATGCGTGCCTTGTCGAGCCGGCCTGCTCCGGCGAGCGCCTCGACATACGTGAAGGTGCACAGCGAGAAGGTGCCCTCTGAACCGCGCAGGCCGTCCGGCGAGGCTGCGGGGTCGTACCGGTAGACGAGGCTGTCGGTGACGAGTTCCTCATCCATGGCGTCGAGCGTGGACTGCCACATCGGGTCGGTGGGGCTGATGAACCCGAGGGCGGCCATGCGAAGGAGCGAGGCATCCAGCACCTGCGTGTCGTAGTGCTGCACGAAAGCCTGGCGATCCGCACTCCAGCCCTTCTCGATGATCTGCCGGAACACCGCGTCTCGTGCTTGCGTCCAGTTCTCGATGGAGGCCGGCCAACCTCGCTTGGTGGCCAGTCGGATGCCGCGGTCGAAGGCGACCCAGCTCATCAGACGGCCGTACGTGAAATGCTGCCGCCCGCCGCGGGTCTCCCAGATGCCCTCCTCGGGCTGGTCCCAGTGGTCGACGAGCCAGTCGAGCACGCCACACAGCTTGAGCCACCCCTCGTAGTTCATCTGGAACCCGCGTTGGTCAGCCAGGTACAGGCTGTCCATCATCTCGCCGTAGATGTCGAGCTGCAGCTGGTCGGCGGCTCCGTTGCCGACCCGAACCGGGAAGGAATCGCGGTAGCCCGCCCAGTGCTCGAGGCTCTCCTCGCTCAGCTCACTGGAGCCGTCGACGCGGTACATGATGTTCAGCGGCGCCCCACCATTCGTCCTGGTGTCCATCACCCGTTCCCGCATCCACACGCCGAACGCCACCGCTTCGTCCATGAAGCCCAGGGCGAGCAGCGCGTACACCGAGAAGGACGCATCCCGGACCCACGTGAACCGGTAGTCCCAGTTGCGTTCGCCACCGATCTGCTCCGGCAGCGCGGCTGTCGGCGCGGCGACCAGTCCGCCGCTGGGCGCGTAGGTCATCAGCTTCAGGGTGATCGCGGAACGGTTGACCATCTCCCGCCAGCGCCCGGTGTAGGTGGACTGCTCGAGCCACGTCGTCCAGAACTCGACGGTGCCGTTGAAGAGGTCCCACACCTCACCGACGCTCGTCTCGCGCGCTTCGGTCGACCCGACGTCGAGGATCATCCCGCGGGCCTCCCCGGTGTGAAGCGTCAGCTGGGCGCGCACGTCGCCTGACTCATCCGCACCGCCACGACCCAGCTGCTCGTCCTCGGGTTCCCGCACGATGCTGACGGCCATCGTGGTGGCCGCCCCGCGGAAGACGACCCCGCCTTCGCTGATCTGCGTCTCATGCGGTTCGCGGCCGTAGTCGAAGCGCGGGGCGATCTCGATCTCGAACGTCATCTGCCCGCGGATGCATCGCAGCAGCCGCACGATCCGGTGGTGCTCCGCCGGCACGCGTGAACTCGTCACCGGCATGAAGTCGACCACCTCGCCGACACCCTCCTCGGTCAGGAACCGGGTGACGAGGGCTGCGGTGTCGGGAAAATAGAGCTGCTTGGTGGTGAACTCGTCGGCGATCGGCCGGATGCGGCAGTACCCGCCCTTGTCCTTGTCGAGCAGGGCCCCGAACACACTCGGCGAATCGAACCGCGGTGCGCAGAACCAGTCAATGGAGCCATCGGTCGACACCAGCGCGGAGGTCTGGAGGTCCCCAATCAGGCCGTGGTCCTCGATGAGCGGGTATCCGTCTTTCATGACGCGCCTCCTCGGTTGCTCCCCGATTGTTGGGCGGGCCGTCGTCACGCGACATCATCCGGACCGGATGAACCTGCCTGTCGTGCGCCGAGTGGCAGCAGGCGCGGCCCTACAGTCATCCCATGACGCTGAGCCGCTGGCAGCGACTGTCGGAGTGGCCGCTGGTCGCGGCGGCCGTGGTCTTCACCGTGCTGTATGCGTGGGTGGTCATCGCGAATGTGCAGCCACCTGATGACGCCCTACCGCGCCTGCTCCTGGGGGTGATCTGGCTGCTCTTCGCCGCGCAGTATGTCGTGTGCGTCGTGCTCGCGCGCCCCCGCGGTGAATGGATTCGGACCCACTTGGGACACCTCGCGGCCGTCCTCGTGCCTTCCCTGCGCCCGCTGCTGCTGCTCCGTCTGCTGCGGCTCATCCCATCACTCCGCGGAGAGACCGGAGGAGCCGTGCGGAGTCGATTGACGATCTACGGGTTGGCGACGACCGTTCTGCTGGCCTTCATGGGCGCCCTCGCGGTGCTCGACGCCGAGCAGAACGCACCGGGGGCCAACATCCGTCACTTCGGCGATGCCGTCTGGTGGGTCGTGGTGACGGTCACCTCCGTCGGCTATGGCGACTACTACCCGATCACCTCCGCGGGTCGATGGGTGGCCGCGGTGCTGATGTTCGGCGGGCTGGTGCTGCTTGGCGCGGTCGCGGCGACCCTGTCGTCCTGGCTCGTCGACCGCGTCCGCAGTCGGCACGGCGACTCGGGTGGGCGTGCGCCCTCCTCCGGTTCGTGATGGCGCTGTCGTCCGCCGGGTAGGGCACGGGTATGGCCAAGGATCCGCACGCGCTGCTCGAGCCGTACCGTCGCAAGCGTGACTTCGGCCGGACGCCCGAGCCCTCGGGCGGCGGATCCACGGCGGCGCGTTCCTCCGAGGACGGGCTGCGCCGCTTCGTCGTACAGCGCCACCGGGCCCGTCGCCTCCACTACGACTTCCGTCTCGAGATGGACGGCGTGCTGGTGAGCTGGGCGGTCCCCAAGGGGCCGACGCTCGACCCGGACGTGCGCCGCCTCGCCGTCCACGTCGAGGACCACCCCATGGAGTACGAGCTCTTCGAGGGTGTCATCCCGGCAGGCGAGTACGGCGGTGGCGATGTCATCGTCTGGGACCGCGGGACGTGGCGACCACACGAGACGGAGGACCCGGCGGAGGCAGTGCGCATGGGAGAGCTGCACCTGGACCTGTTCGGCGAGCGGCTGCACGGCCGGTTCGCCCTGGTGCGCACCGGCCGCCCGGAACGGTCCTCGGACAAGGAGCAGTGGCTCCTCTTGCACAAGCACGACGCCGACGCGGTCAGCGGCTGGGATGCGGAGGACCATCCCACGTCCGTCCTCAGCGGTCGCACCAACGAGGAGGTCAAGGCGGCACCGGACCGGCTCTGGCGCTCGGACCTGCCCGCCGCCGAGGCCTCCGTGCCGGCCGAGGGACAGCCCGGAGAGGGCCCCACCGAGGACGAGCTGGCGGCACTCGCCGACCTCGGTCGCCAGGGGACGTGGGAGGTCTTCGGACGGACGCTCAAGGTCACCAACCTCGACAAGGAGCTGTTTCCCGCCCGAGCCGGCGAGGAGCCCGTGACCAAGCGTGAGCTGCTCGCCTACGCGGCCCGGATCGCACCGGTCCTGTTGCCTTACCTTCGCGGCCGCGCCCTGAACATGCACCGCTACCCGGACGGAGCGGCCCATAAGGGGTTCTGGCACAAGGAGATTCCCGACCACGCGCCTGAGTGGATCGGCCGCTGGCACAACGAGCAGGCGGACCCCGACGAGACCCAGTACTACGTCGTCGTCGACGAGCCGGCGACCCTCGTCTGGGTGGCCGGCTTCGGGGCGCTCGAGTGGCACCCATGGACCTCACCCACCGATGCGCCAGATCGGCCGTCCTATGTCCTCTTCGACATCGATCCGGGTGAGCGCACGTCGTGGGAGGAGGTGGTCGAGCTGGCGCGCCTGCACCGCACGGCCTTCGAGCACCTGAACCTGCGAGCCTACCCAAAGGTGACCGGGCGGCGCGGGATCCAGGTATGGGTGCCGATCGCCAGCGGCCCCCGGTTCGATGAGACGCGCGAGTGGGCAGAGAAGATCTCCAAGACGATCGGTGCCGCCCAGCCGGAGCTCGTCAGCTGGAAATGGCAGAAGCGCGAGCGACGCGGCCTGGCCCGCCTCGACTACACGCAGAACGCCGTCAACAAAACGCTCGTCGCGCCGTACAGCCCGCGAGCCTCGGCGGGTGCGCCGGTGTCGGCTCCGATCACCTGGGACGAGCTCGACGACCCGGACCTGCGTCCCGACCGGTACACCATTCGCACCATCCTCGATCGCCTGGACGCACGAGGTGACCTCTTCCGCGGGGTGCTCGCGCACGACCAGACCCTTCAGGTGCTCCGCTGACTTCCGCATGCCCCAGCACCACCTGGCCGTATGCCGCTGAGCTGGCTTCGCCTCGCACCTCACCTTGGCGCCGGGCCGGCTGCCGCAAAGGACTTGTCAGGCTGGGCCGATGAGAGTCTGCTCGATCCGCACCTGCCGCGTCAGCTGATGACGACGAGCAGGTCGCCACCCTCGACCTGCTGCTGCGCCCCGATCGCGACCCGGGAGACGGTGCCGGCCGTGGGTGTCGTGATGTTGGCCTCCATCTTCATCGCCTCGATCGTCGCGACGACCCCTCCGGCCTCGACGGTGTCGCCGGCCGACACGGTGAGGGTCACCACGCCGGCGAAGGGTGCCGGGACCTGTCCGGGAACTGCTGGATCGGCCTTCTCCGCGGACTTCACGTCGGCTTCAACCGACCGGTCGCGCACCTGGATCGGCCGGAACTGCCCACCCAGGGTGCACATCACGGTGCGCATGCCCTTGGAGTCGGCCTCGCCGATCGACTGGACCCCGATGATGAGGCGCTTGCCCTGTTCGATGTCGACCTCGTACTCCTCGCCCTGGACGAGGCCGTGGAGGAACTCGACAGTGCCGAGGACGGAGAGGTCGCCGTACGCCTCGCGGGAGGCCTCGAACTCCTTGGCCGGGGCGGGGAAGAGCAAGTGGTTGAGGGCGCGCCGCGGGTTGTCGGCCAAGGCCTGCTCCTGCTCGGGAGTCAGCTCCGTGAGGCGCGGCTTGGCCTGGCGTCCGGCGAGCGCCTTGGTCCGGAACGGCTCCGGCCACCCTCCCGGCGGGTCACCCAGCTCACCGTTGAGGAAGCCGATGACCGAGTCCGGGATGTCGTACTTCTGCGGCTCCGCCTCGAAGTCCGCCGGATCGGCACCGGCGCCCACGAGCGCTAGCGCCAGGTCGCCAACCACCTTGCTGCTCGGCGTCACCTTGACGAGGTTGCCGAGGATCCGGTTCGCCGCGGCGTACATGTCCTCGATCGCCTCGAACCGGTCACCCAGGCCGAGGGCGATGGCCTGCTGGCGCAGGTTGGACAGCTGCCCGCCCGGGATCTCGTGGAAGTACACGCGACCGGTCGGCGACTCGAGACCGGACTCGAAGGGCCGGTAGAGATGCCGGGTCGCCTCCCAGTAGGGCTCGAGGGCGAAAACGTTGTGGATGTCGAGTCCGGTGGGCCGGTCGGTGTGGTCGGTCGCGGCGACCAGAGCGGACAGTGGCGGCTGCGACGTCGTTCCGGCCATGGTGGCGGTGGCCGCATCGACGGCGTCCACGCCGGCGCCGATCGCAGCGAGCAGCGTGCCGATCTGCCCGCCGGCGGTGTCGTGCGTGTGCAGGTGGACAGGCAGGTCGAAGCGCTCCCGGAGGGCGGTGACCAGGCGCGCCGCTGCCGGGGCCCGCAGCAGCCCGGCCATGTCCTTGATGGCGAGGATGTGCGCCCCCGTCTCGACGATCTGCTCGGCGAGTCGCAAGTAGTAGTCGAGGGTGTAGAGCTTCTCGTCGGGTGAGAGCAGGTCGCCCGTGTAGCAGAGCGCCACCTCCGCGACGGACGTCCCCGTCTGGAGGACCGCGTCGACGGCCGGCCGCATCTGGGTCACGTCGTTGAGCGAGTCGAAGATCCGGAAGATGTCGAGACCGGTCCGGGCCGCCTCGCGGACGAAGGCGTCGGTCACGGCGGTGGGGTAGGGGGTGTAGCCGACGGTGTTGCGCCCCCGCAGGAGCATCTGGAGCGGCACGTTGGGCATCGCCTCCCGCAACGCCGCGAGACGCTCCCACGGGTCCTCGGCCAGGAACCGCAGCGCCACGTCGTAGGTCGCACCGCCCCACGCCTCGACGGAGAGCAGCTGCGGCGTCAGATGCGCGACATGACCGGCGACGTGGAGCAGGTCCCGGGTGCGCATCCGGGTGGCGAGGAGCGACTGGTGCGCGTCCCGGAAGGTCGTGTCCGTCACCCCCACCTCGGTCCGCTCGCGCAGGCGGCGGGCGAACTCGGCGGGACCGACCTCGAGGAGCACGTCCCGGGATCCCCGGGGCACCGCCTCGTCCGGCAGCGCAGGCAGCTTCGTGCGAGGGCGCACCCTCGTCGTGGCGGGGCCGTTGGGCTGGTTGACGGTGACGTCGGCGAGGTAGGTGAGCAGTCTGGTCGCCCGGTCGGCCGAGACCCGGGCGGTCAGCAGCTCGGGCCGCTCGTCGATGAACGAGGTCGTCGCCCGGCCCTCCCTGAAGGCGGGATCCGCGAGCACGGCCTGCAGGAACGGGATGTTCGTTGCCACCCCGCGGATCCGGAACTCCGCGAGCGCACGCTGCGCCCGGCGCACCGCCACCGGGAAGGTGAGTCCCCGGCAGGTCAGCTTGACGAGCATCGAGTCGAAGTGGGCGCTCACCTCGGCGCCGACGAAGATCGTGCCGCCGTCGAGGCGCACCCCGCTACCCCCGGCCGAGCGGTAGGTCGTGATCGTCCCCGCGTCTGGGCGGAACCCGTTGGCCGGGTCCTCCGTGGTGATCCGGCACTGCATGGCGAAGCCGCGCGTGCGGATGTCCTCCTGCTGGATCCCGGCATCAGCGAGGGTCTCGCCCGAAGCGATGAGCAGCTGCATGACAACGAGGTCGATGTCCGTGACCTCCTCGGTCACCGTGTGCTCGACCTGGATGCGAGGGTTCATCTCGATGAAGACGTAACGTCCGTCCTCGCCGACGAGAAACTCGACCGTGCCCGCGTTGCGGTAGCCGATTGACCGGGCGAAGGCGACGGCGTCCGCGCACATGCGGTCACGCAGGTCCGGGTCGAGGTTGGGGGCGGGGGCGATCTCGACGACCTTCTGGTGCCGGCGCTGCACCGAGCAGTCTCGCTCGAAGAGATGGACGACCTCGCCGGTGGCGTCGGCCAGCACCTGCACCTCGATGTGCCGAGGGTTGCGCACCGCCTCCTCGAGGTAGAGGGTCGGGTCGCCGAAGGCGGACTCCGCCTCGCGCTGCGCGGCGCGCAGGGCGTCAGCGAGCTGCTCGGGGGCCTCGACGCGACGCATGCCGCGTCCGCCGCCTCCGGAGACCGCCTTGACGAAGATCGGGAAGCCGATCCCTGCGGCCGCGGCCTCCAGATTCGAGAGGTCGGTCGAGGGCGCCGACCCGTGCAGGGTCGGCAGGCCCGCGTCCCGCGCGGCGGCCAGGGCCCGCGCCTTGTTGCCGGTCAGATGCAGCACCGACGGTGGCGGGCCGACGAAGGCGATCCCCTCGCGCTCGCAGGCCTCCGCGAGCAGTGGGTTCTCGGAGAGGAAGCCGTAGCCCGGGTAGATCGCGTCGGCGCCGGACTCGACTGCCTTGGCCACGATGCCCTCGTGGTCGAGGTAGGCCCGGACCGGGTGCCCCTCCTCGCCGATCTGGTAGGCCTCGTCGGCCTTGAGCCGGTGCTCCGACTTGCGGTCCTCGTAGGGGAACACGGCCACCGTGCGGGCGCCGAGCTCGGTCGCGGCCCGGAAGGCCCGGACGGCGATCTCACCGCGGTTGGCGACGAGGACCTTGCGGAACATGTGACCTCCAGGCATCGACGGCGTGCGTCTGGCAGCCTAGTTGGCGCTGTCTGCGCGTGAGTGTGCAAGCGAGCCCAGCGGCATACGGCTGCGTATGTCTGGGGGAATGTGTGTGGCGGCACTGTCGTTACCAAGGCATACTGTGGTCTCGCAGTAGCGGCGTTTGACAAGTGCACAGCGTGACGTGGACACCCCTCATGGGGGTGATCGGTTTCGACGGTGGTCGACACACCAGGGGAAGCGGGTCGAGGATGCAGGGTTATCTCGTTAACGCTCCTTGCAAACCAATAGGTGCCAACTCAAAGCGCACCGACTTCGCCCTCGCCGCCTGAGCGAGCTCCGAAGTCCGTCAGCCTGAGCTAGTTTCCGACTCAGTGCCTGGCGTCAGCTAGGAAACTTGCTGCGTGGTCATGTTGGGGGGCCACGCGGGACTCTTACTCAACTGGGCCTGTCAGGGAACGTGTGCGTGCGAGCCCTGGGGCCGAGAAAAGCCATAGCGCACTGCGCCCGGAGAAGTCCTGGTCTCTCGTCATCGGACGCGGGTTCAATTCCCGCCACCTCCACCACTTGTGGTGACCACGTCACGCTGTGCCGTATGCCGTTGGGCGGGTCCCAGCCTTGACGTGCCCTCCCGCTTAGGGTGGGGCTGTGCTGCGCGACCCGGACCTGACCCCCGAGCCGTGGCGCAAGCGGCAGAAGTTCCGGCCGCACCCCCTGCTGGCTCTGCCGCTCTTTCCCCTGGTCGGGTTCCTGGTCCTGCTGGCCCGAGCGATCCACGAACCCAGCGTCCAGGCCTGGGTCTGGGCGGCGCACCTGCTGGCGCTGACTTTGGTCGCCTCCGTCGCATCGCCGTGGCACCTGCCGCGGCGGCCGATCCACGACCCCGTCGGACGGACCATCACCTTCCCTGCCCGCGCCAGGCTCGGGCTCATGCCCCTCGGGCTCGTGATCTGGGGTGTGGTGCTGCTCGTGAACTTCGAGCTGATGCGACTGCTCGTCGTCGACCGACAGATCCGCTTCGGGGACATCGACGTGCCGTGGTGGCTGACGCTGCCCATGGGCTTCCTGATGATCGCGCTGGGGCTGTCCGTCGCCCGCCCGCCGGAGCTGTACCAGCTCATGGTCGGGGTCGATGGCCTGCACTTCGTGCACGGCAGGCACGGCTTCTCGGCGCAGTGGGACCACATGCTGCGGATCGTGCCGACCCTCGAGCACCGGGTCCACCGCTGCGTCCAGGTGCACGGCCCAGGCCTCGTCGCCCGCGACGAGCACGGGCATCGCGGCCGCCCGACCTTCAATGCAGACGTGCTCGACTCGGATGCGGTACGCCTGTGGCTGACGCTGGAGCACTACTACCGGCACCCGGCTGACCGCGAGGAACTGGGCACGGCAGCGGGACGGCAGCGCCGCGCGCAGTGGCGTCGTGTGCTCCCGCGCGAGCTGGTCTAGCCGCTGACGTGGCCGCGGTTCCCGAGATCTTCGACCAGAGGTCCGGGCCGCGGTGGCTACGGCGCCTCTACCACCGTCTTCCAGCGACTGAGCGCTTCTCCCTGGTCATGAGTGCCCATCCAGAACTGTGCTCCAACAGGTGAGCCATCCTCGTTCCAGATCATGAAGATGCCTGAATCTTCACCATCCGGCTTGTCCCCGCACGCCACGGTGGCGCCAGGGAGGATCTTCTTCATCTCGTTGATCGTGTTCGGAGAGCAAGGGCCCATGTCTTGGCCCGGGACCTCATTCGTCCGGGAGGCAAAGCTCTGCGCGCCTGAGGAGTTCGACCAAAGGCCATACGTGAGGTAATACGGGTCTTCGGAGCATGTGCCTTGAGCGAGCGCACCGCTGCTCGTGATCATCCAATTCTGGGTCGCGTCGTCCCGCCCGTTCCGGCAGTTGGGCTGGATGCTGGCAGGGACGAGCTTCAGCAACGCGTCGTACTGTCGATCCTGCAATGCGATGACGACTACGCCGGCGATGACAGCGAGCGCCAGGACTGCGAGCGTGAGTCGCGCATGCCGCCGTAGCCAGCTCCGGGTCCCCGGGGGCCCGGGAGTGACTGACGTGTCAGGACGAGTTACCGAGATGGAGGCGTTGCCGAGCTTGTCATCATCGCGGTTCACGGCGGCAGGCTTTCCCGGCACTCGCTCCACTGCTGCGTTGGTGGCGCTGTCGCGGGCTGCCTCCTCCCGCTGCCCCTGCTCCTGCGCCTGCCGGGCCGCCTCCGAGGACTTGGTCAGCCTGAACAGCTGCCCGTTCGCCGAGCGGGTGTAGAGAACGGGGGTCGCCCACTCCACGTCGTTGCCTGAGGCGAAGATGGCCCGACGAGCCTCGCCCAGCGCGGCGTCCACCGAGTAACCGTCGGCGATGGCGGCGTAGAGCTCCTCGGCAAACGTGATGGCGGCCTCATCGGTGATCTCGAACTGCATCGCGATCACCGCAGGGATCCCTTGCTGGACCAGACTCTGGGCCACTCCGGCGAACGGATCCGAGGTGGCGGCGCGGGCACCCTCGCATGCGTTCAGGACGACCAGACGAAGTGAGTGCTGGGTGCTGAGCATGACCCCCAGATCCTGGCCGCTCACCAGGTGGGCCCGGCCCTGGGCATCCTCGAGCGCCAAAGCACCGTCTTGAGCATGTTCGTCGAAGCCGCCGTGTCCGATGAAGTGGAAGATGTGGTACTTCTCCAGTCTGAGCGGCCGTTGCAGGCCGGCAAGCGAGGCGCTGGGCAACCGGGTGATGGTGACGAGCCCCCTCTCGACGACCTCGGCCAGGGCCGCATTGAGCCGATCCCATTCCGCCCCGACATCCAGCTGAGGAAAGTCGGTCGGGCTCGAGATCATCAAGAGGACCCTCAGAGGCGGGGTCACCGTGATCGGGCGAACCGGCATCGGCAGGTCCAGATAGCGGACGAGCGGTGTATCCGGGGCGAGGTTGAGGAATCGGTTGGCGCCAGGGTTGAACAGGAACTCCCACGGCACGTCGGCCAGCTCAGGGGTGTCCGTCAGGCGCAGCCGGATCCGCAGCCCGGCGTCTTTCCGGAAGGCCTCGTTCAAGCTGCCCTGCAAGGCTGCCAGCACCGCACCGGAGAACATCGCCTGGAATAGCTGACCCCCGAATCCCTTGACCAGTTCCCGTTCCTGGGACTCCAGTCGGCGGACCCGTCGCCGCGCCTCGCTCAGCGAACGGGTGAGCCGCAGCAGGAAGATTTCCATGTCCTGGGCTGAGAAGGGCAGCGAGAAATCAGCAGCAGCCTGTCCGGTCGGTGAGTCGAGCACCTTCGCCCGGTAGCCCTGTGCCGCGTGCTCGATCAGAACGTCGAAGTCAAGATAGGTTCCGGGCATGGTCCCCCCGAACTACGGGATGGGACCAACATACTCTTCGGCTCGGAAGCGGTGAGACTCGAATTGGCCCATCGGATGCTCCCGTTAGCTACGTCGATGACACCCCCTTGAGAGCTCCGATGACGAAGACCCACAGCCTCGCCGACGACCCAGCCGCTCGGCTGGCTTGAGGTACTTGGGGCGCGCGTGGGTCAACGTCAGAGAGGCCGATCGCCGCCAGACCTGGCACCTGCCCGACAAGGAGTGACCGTGTTGGGAGGTGCAACGGCGCCGGCATCAGCGATCGACCCGCCGAAGGGCGACCGCAGCGCTTGGTCTCGCAGGACCCCTTCGACAGACTGACCGCATGTTGCGTCTGCGGATCTCGGCGCCCGCAGGTCTGACGGGCGAGGTCATGAAGGTCTTGTCCGATGATCCGGCGGTCAGCAGCCTCGCGCTGATTTCGGAGGCCTCGGTTCGCCCCCCGGGCGACATCGTCCTGGCAGACGTCGCCCGTGAGGCGGCCAATGACATCGTCGACCGGCTCCGAGTGCTGGGCGTTCATCACGAGGGCAGCATCCACATCGAGCCGGTGCGCACGTGGCTGTCCAGGCAAGGCTTCGACGCCGAGCGGCGAACGCCGGGAAGCAGCTCGGACACCGTGGTCTGGGCGGAGGTAACCCAGCGCTCCTACGAGGAGTCCGAGTTCAACTGGACCTACGTCAGCTTCATGGTCCTTGCCACCCTGATCGCGGGAATCGCGATCGTGCTCGACTCGCAGATCCTGGTCATCGGGGCGATGGTTCTCGGCCCGGAGTTCGGGGCCATCGCTGCCCTGGGCGTCGCCCTGGTCAGGCGAAGGTTCACCATGCTGGCGCTCGCGTCCCGCACCCTCCTCGTCGGATTCGCCATCGGCATCGCGGCCACGACCGTCGCCGCCCTGCTCGGTCGCGCACTGGGGTGGGTGACCCTGCATGACGTGACTGGCCCCAGACCCGGGACGGCGTTCATCTACACGCCCGACAAATGGTCGTTCATCGTCGCCGTGATCGCCGCGGCCGCCGGGGTGCTGTCGCTCACCTCCGCGAGGGTCGGAGGCCTGTCGGGCGTCTTCATCTCGGTGACCACCATCCCTGCGGCGGGAAATGTCGCCCTCGGCCTCGCGTTCGGAGTCCCTCAGGAAATCTGGGGAAGCTCGCTGCAGCTCCTGGTGAACCTCACGGGAATGGCTCTCGCCGGCTGGGCGACCCTCGCTCTCCAGCAGGCGATCTGGACGCGCATCTCTCGCCGCAGAGCGCGACTCATCTCGCGGCTTGGCCGCAAGGAGTGACCGCGGAGTCCACCGTCGCTGAACGGCACCTTCGGCACGGCCGTCCCAATGTGAAAACTCAGGCAGTGCCACCCTTGGTGGCCGCCTCCTCGGCGAGCTGCTCCTTGACCGGGCCCATGTCGAGCGACTTGACCTGCTCGATGACGTTCTGCAGCGCCGTTTGGGGGAGGGCCCCGGGCTGCGAGAAGACGAGCACGCCCTCCTTGAAGGCCATCAGCGTCGGGATCGACGTGATGTTGGCGGCGCCGGCGAGCGCCTGCTCGGCCTCCGTGTCGACCTTGCCGAAGACGATGCCCTCGTTGCCGGCTTCATCCGATGCCGCGTCGTAGACGGGCGCGAACTGGCGGCACGGTCCGCACCACGACGCCCAGAAGTCCACGAGGACGATGTCGTTGTCGAGGACCGTGCGCTCGAACGTCTGTGCGGTCAGCTCTGTGGTTGCCATGTCTCTCCCAACGGATGGTGCGTGGATCGTTATTCCGGCGCCGTATGCCGCTCAGCGCAGTTCCCAGGTCACCGTGACACTCGCGGTGAGCTCGAGATCACCGCCCTCCACCGGCATGCCGGCCGCGGAGTCCATGGCGCCCATGGCCATCATCCGGCGCATGGGCTGGACGGGTACGACCCCGGACTCAGCCACTCCGAGGACGGCGCCGACCTCGGAGCCGGACAGGGCGGCATACTGCTCGGCCTTGGCGCGCGCCTCGGCGAAGGCGGCGTCACGGGCACGGGCCAACCCCTCGGAGCGGTCGTCCACGTCGAGACGGACCTGGTCGACGAGCAGCGCATTGCCGACCTCGGACGCGGCGGCCTCGAGGATCTGGCCGACCTGGTCGAGCCGGCGCACGGTGACGCCGAGCCGCTGCTGGGCCGTGAAGCCCACCGGGGTGCCGGTGTTGTCATATCGCTGGCTGACATTGGCGTCGAGGGTCCGGATGTCCTGGTCAGGCACGCCCTGGTCGCGGACCACCCGGCCGACCGCTGCGATCCCCTTCGAGGCGCCGGTGAGGGCGGCTGCGACGTCCTGCGCGTCATGGCCGATGCGCAGGTCGAGGCGGACGACGTCGGGAGTCACGGCCGCGCGGCCGGTCCCGATGACGCTGACGGTGCGCTCTGGCATGACTCCAACCTAACCGGTCAGGCGGACGTCGGGCCGGTTCGTAGACTGCCGGGGACGGCGGGGACATGACGGGGGCATCGCGGGGGATATGGCGGGGATATGGCGACGAATGGACAGCGATGGTGGGCCGCGACGGCCGCGCTGTCGGTCGTGGTGCACCTGGCCGTCCTCTACTGGCCGGTCATCGCGGTCACCGGCCCGGTGTCGTGGACCGACAAGGTCGTGCATGTGCTCGTCTTTGCCCTCCCGACCTACCTCGTTGGGCGCCTCGTCGGCAGACCACTGCTGGTCGCGCTGGCGTTCGCTGCGCACGCCCTGGTCAGCGAGCTCGCGCAGCACCTGCTCCTCCCGGGTCGTTCGGGCGACCCGTGGGACGTTGTTGCGGATCTCGCCGGCGTCGTCCTCGCGACGGGGGCGCTCGTGGTCAGAGCACGGTCCGGCCGCTGGTAAACTCGACGGGTCCTACTCCGACCCATCTCGGAACCGTGGACGAGCCGATCGCGAATCGCGACTCATATGGCTCGGCCGGCGAGATGGCTGAAACGGCAGCTCGCACCATCCGGTGTGACCCGAGCGACGCGGAGCGGACCACACCACCGCGTGGCACCGATGCCCACCCGGTTGACATGGGCGCGCAGCTGGTGCGCCTGAGGCTCGTCTGCCAGGTCGTGTTCTTGACTCACGGCTCGAGACGAAGTCTGCTCGAGTCGAAAGAGTTGAATACGCAATGCCCAAGAAGCCCACGTCCGGCGCGCCCAAGAAGGCTCGCTGGACCCCTGCCCAGAAGAAGGCGCGAGTCGCCGCTGCAGCCACCAAGCCACACCGTGGTGGTCGAGATGGACGCGAGGTCGGGCAGAAGCCCGGCGCTCGGTCCTCACGTCCGGCCACCTCGGCGACTGGACACACGAGCGGTCGCGAATGGCGCCCGCGGAGTGGCGAGCACCGCTCCTACGACCGTCGTGACGACCGCGGCGGCTATGACCGTCGTGATGATCGTGGCGGCTACGACCGTCGTGACGACCGTGGCGGCTACAACCGTCGTGACGACCGCGCGTGGACACGTCGTGATGATCGTGGCGCCGACACCCGTCGCGACGCACGGCGTCCGCGCGACACCGGCCGCGACCGGTTCGCGGCCACCTCGTTCGAGGATGCCGAGGCAGAGCGGCTCGAGGCCGACGCGTGGACGAAGGCCACCCGCAAACCGGTCTCCGATGGTCCAGTCGAGGTCGGGGCGGACAACGGCTTCGCGGCCCTCGACCTCCCGGAGCGGCTCGTCGAGCGGCTGGCCCGGGACGGGATCACCGACCCGTTCCCGATCCAGGCGGCGACGATCCCCGACGCCCTCGCCGGCAAGGATGTCCTCGGTCGGGGCCGGACCGGCTCGGGCAAGACCCTCGCCTTCGGTCTTCCCCTGATCGCCCGCCTCCTCGACCTGGGCCTGCGCCGGTCGCCGCGTCGCCCCCACGCCCTCGTGCTCGTGCCGACACGCGAGCTCGCGATGCAGGT
This sequence comes from Intrasporangium sp., assembly GCF_036566125.1. Taxonomy (GTDB): domain Bacteria; phylum Actinomycetota; class Actinomycetes; order Actinomycetales; family Dermatophilaceae; genus Intrasporangium. The sequence goes on along the minus strand of NZ_DATCWX010000195.1, from coordinate 4,996 downwards.
CTCGGACGCGCTCGAGCCACTCGTCCACGTCGTCGGGCTGCGCCACAAGCTCGTGGCGGGCGGCCTGAGCTACACCACCCAGATCAACGCGCTCAACAAGGGCGTCGACATCCTCATTGCCACGCCGGGTCGGCTCAACGACCTGCTCGAGCGGGGCGCGGTGGAGCTGGACGACATCCGGATCACCGTCCTCGACGAAGCCGACCACATGGCCGAGATGGGCTTCATGGCCGAGATCACGACGAGCCTCGACCTCATCCCGACCGACGGCCAGCGCCTGCTCTTCTCGGCGACCCTGGACAACGGCATCGACAACCTGGTCGAGCGTTACCTCACGGACCCGGTGGTCCACTCGACCGACGAGGCGACCGCCTCGGTGGAGACGATGGAGCACCATGTCCTCCTCATCGACCCACAGCACAAGAAGCTCATCACGGCCGAGGTCGCGAACCGCCCGGGGCGCACCCTCGTGTTCTGCCGGACCAAGCTTGGTGCCGACCGGGTGGCCGGCCAGCTGCGCGAGCAGGGGGTGCTGGCCGCCGCGCTGCACGGCGGCCTGAGCCAGGGCGCCCGCAACCGCGTCCTCGGCGCCTTCCGGGACGGCACCCTGCCGGTCCTCGTTGCCACGGACGTCGCCGCACGTGGAATTCACGTCGACGACGTCTCGGTCGTGCTGCAGGTCGACCCGGCGGCCGACCACAAGGACTACCTGCACCGTTCCGGGCGCACGGCGCGCGCGGGTGACCGGGGCACGGTGGTGACGCTCGCGTTGCCGCACCAGCGCCGGACCATGGAGCGCCAGCTGCGCGATGCCGGGCTCGGCATCGCGCCGGTCAAGGCCGCGCCCGGCGACGCGATCATCACGGCAACGGGTGCCACGGCACCGTCCGGAGTCCCGATCGCCGACGCGGACTTCGCGCGCCTCATCGAGGGCCCGAAGCGCCACCAGCGCGGGCCCGGGGGCGCTCGAAGCCCTCGACGTCCCGACGCGGGATCCCGGGGTGGCTATCGCCCCCACCACGGCGCGGGTCACGACGACCGCCGTGGAGACCGACGTGGTGAGCGCAATGAGCATGGTGACCGCCGGCAGCGGGGAGCGCGTGACGGCGAGCCCCTCATCGGTCGCTGGGGTGACGAGAACCGGACGCGCGACCGTCGCCGACCGCGTTACTGATCGACGACCCCCGGTGTGGAAGGCTTGCCCCCGTGAGCTCGACCTTCCACACCGGCCGCCTGCTCGTGGCCACCCCCTCCGTCGAAGGTGACGTGTTCCATCGTTCGGTCATCCTGATGCTGCACCACGACGAGGCCGGCGCGCAGGGTGTGGTGCTCAACAAGCCGCTGTCGGCCGAGGTCGACTCCGTGCTGCCGGGGTGGCAACGCGTCGTGACGGCCCCACCCGTCCTCTTCCAGGGCGGACCGGTCGCGACGTCGTCGGCCCTGGGCATCGTCACGGTCCCGGGTGACGAGCCCGAGCCGCTCGGGGTGAAGCGACTCTTCGGCTCCATCGGCCTCGTCGACCTGGACGTCCCGACACCGGTCGTTGCAGCTGAGCTCGCCGGGATGCGGATCTTCGCCGGCTACGCAGGCTGGGAGGGCGGTCAGCTCGAGGGCGAGATCCTCCGCGGCGACTGGTACGTCGTGGATGCCGAGGTCCGAGACACGTTCACGTCGGACCCGGACGGCCTGTGGCGCGCCGTCCTCCGCCGCCAGCGCGACAGCCTCGCCTTCGTCGCCAACTTCCCCGACGACCCGTCGATGAACTGAGCCCATTCATGCCGTATGCCGCTCCGCCCCCTATCGTGGGCCCGCCAGCTCCCGCTCGGGTCGCCTTCATCGACAGCGGCATCGGCCTGCTCGGCTACGCAGACGCCCTCCGGAGCCTCCGGCCCGACCTGGAGCTGGTCCTGGCGCTCGACCCCGACCACATGCCGTACGGTCCCCGTCCGCACGACGAGGTCAGGGAGCTGGTCCTGGCTCTGGCGAGGTCCGCCGCGACGTATGAACCCACCGCCATCGTGGTGGCCTGCAACACCGCATCGGTCCACGGCTTGGCAGCCCTCCGCGAGGAGTTCGAGCCGGACGTCCACATCGTGGGGACCGTCCCGGCAATCCGCCCGGCGGCGTCGACGGGCGGACCGGTGGCGATCTGGTCCACCGCGGCCACGTCGTCGAGCGACTACCTCCGCGGTCTCGTCGACGCCTTCGCGTCGGACATCGAGACGCACTCGATCGCGGCACTCGGCCTCGCCGAGGCCATCGAGCTCGCCGACCCGGACGCGATCGACCGGACCATTGCCGCTGCGGTTGCCGCCTCCCCCCGGGACGTCAGCGCCCTCGTCCTCGGTTGCACGCACTATGGGCTCGTGGGCGACCGTATCGCTGAAGCATGGAGCCGGCAGACGGGGGTCGACGTGACGATCTTCGACTCGCCGGTCGCCGTCGCACGGCAGACGTTGCGCCGCATCGGCCTCGAGCCGGACGAGCATGCGGCCCCGAGCGCGGCGGCGCCGACCGTGCTGCTCAGCGGTCGCCCGGGCCACCTGCCGGAGCGGCTCGCGGCGTATCCCCCGGGAGCCAAGCTGCTGGGCCGCCCGGACCCACGGCCTACACTTTCGTCATGAGCGTGATGCCTCCCGACCCCTTCGAACCCGAGCCGCAGCCTCTGCGCAGCACCGGCACCGCGACGATCGAGCGCGAGGAGGTCCGCGAGGAGCTCCAGGAGCCGGGCGACCACGAGCGCTTCTCGCACTACGTCCGCAAGGAGAAGATCCTCGAGAGCGCGCTCAGCGGAGACCCGGTGGTCGCCCTCTGCGGCAAGGTCTGGGTGCCAGGCCGCGACCCGCAGAAGTTCCCGGTGTGTCCGGTCTGCAAGGAGATCTACGACGGCCTACGAGACCCGCAGGACGGTGGCGACGGCGGTTCCGGCGGCGACTCGGGCGGCACGCCCTGAGTCGGCCGATACCACGCGGTCGAGGCCCCGCCCAGCAGGGCGGGGCCTCGGCATGTCGTCTCCAGCGATCGCCTACGGTGGGTGGCCTATGAGTTCAGGGGCCGCCTTTCACCTGTCACCCGCCTTCCCGGATCGCGCCGCCTGGGGTACCGCGAGCAAGTTGCGCGCCTGGCAGCAGGAGGCCCTCGACTCGTACCTTCGCGACGAACCGCGGGACTTCCTCGCCGTGGCCACGCCCGGTGCCGGCAAGACCACCTACGCCCTGCGGGTCGCGACCGAGCTGCTCTCCCGCGGCACCGTCCAACGGGTCACCGTCGTCGCGCCGACCGAGCACCTCAAGACGCAGTGGGCCGATGCGGCAGCCCGGGTCGGGATCAGCCTCGATCCGAGGTTCACCAACTCGGTCGGGCGGCACTCCGAGGACTACCACGGCGTCGCGGTCACCTATGCCCAGGTTGCCTCGCGACCCTCGCTCCACCGCGAGCTGACGCTGACCCGGCCCACCCTCGTCATCCTCGACGAGATCCACCACGGCGGCGACAGCAAGAGCTGGGGGGACGGGATCCGCGAGGCGTTCGAGCCGGCCGCGCGCCGACTCTCGCTGACCGGCACGCCGTTTCGTTCGGACACGTCGCCGATCCCCTTCGTGCGCTATGAGCTCGACGCGGGTGGAGTCCTGACCTCCTCAAGTGACTACGCGTACGGCTACGCGCAGGCCCTGCGTGACGGCGTCGTGCGCCCTGTCCTCTTCCTCGCCTACGGCGGCAACATGCGCTGGCGCACCAAGGCGGGCGACGAGATCTCCGCGAGCCTCGGCACCCCGATGACGAAGGACCAGGTCGCGCAAGCCTGGCGCACCGCCCTCGACCCGAAGGGAGAGTGGATCGGTTCGGTTCTCGCCGCCGCCGACAAGCGGCTCACCGAGGTCAGGCGTGGGGTGCCCGACGCAGGCGGCCTCGTCATCGCGTCCAACCAGACCCAGGCGAGGGCGTATGCCGCTCACCTCCGAGCGCTGACCGGCGAACCTCCCGTCGTGGTGCTGTCCGATGACGCGGGCGCCTCCCAGCGCATCGAGGAGTTCGCTGCAGGGACGTCGCGCTGGATGGTGGCCGTCCGGATGGTGTCCGAGGGTGTCGACGTGCCACGGCTCAGCGTCGGCGTGTACGCCACGTCGACCTCCACCCCGCTCTTCTTCGCCCAGGCGGTGGGTCGATTCGTCCGGGCGCGGAGGCGTGGCGAGACGGCTTCCGTGTTCCTCCCGTCCGTGCCCGTCGTCCTGGACCATGCGGCGCGGCTGGAGGAGCAGCGCGACCATGCCCTCGACCGGAAGCCGGCGGCGGAGGGCGACGTCGCCGCGATGTGGGCGGAGGAGCAGGGCCTGCTCGACGAGGCGATGCGCGAGGAGAAGGCGAGCGCCGGCCTGCTCGACGAGGGAGCCTTCGAGGCGCTCGAGTCCGAGGCGCACTTCGACCACGTGCTCTTCGACAAGCAGCAGTGGGGGATGCACGCGCAGGTCGGGTCCGAGGAGGAAGAGGAGTACCTCGGGTTGCCGGGCCTGCTCGAGCCGGACCAGGTCGCGGCGCTGCTCCATGAGCGGCAACGCAAGCAGGTGAAGAAGTCACCCAAGCCCACGAGCGCGCCACCCGTCGCCCAGCACCGGGCGCTCGCCGCTCAGCGCAAGGAGCTCAACAAGCTCGTCTCTGCCTACGCCAGGCAGAAGGGCCATCCGCACGCCACGGTCCACCTGGACCTGCGGCGGGCGTGTGGTGGGCCCGATCTCGCCGCAGCCTCGTCCGAGCAGGTCACGGAGCGGATCGAACGGATCCGCAACTGGTTGGTCGGCCGGCGTTGAGTCGGTAGCCGATCCTGTCGAGCCGAATCTCGCGACGTCGTCATCTTCTGCCATGCGGTAGTTGACGCGCAGGGGGTCATCGACCCCTCGACCTTCTCCGCGATCGACTGGAGGCTCGTCTCGGACAGGGCGCCGCTGACGATCACCCCTCGACCCACCCTCTTCCGCAACACACCCGCTTACCGCGCGGT
>NZ_DATCWX010000178.1:0-4712 GCF_036566125.1 Intrasporangium sp. | reverse complement strand
CGATGGGGCCGTCGGTGGCGGCCGCGACTCCGTCGAGCCCGCGCTCGTCGCGGCCGAGCAGCCGCGCGGCGTCGTCGTCCGTGGCGGGAACGAGCCAGACCGCGGCCTCGGCGGATCCGAGGACGGCCGAGACCCGTCGTGCCGCTGCGTTCGCTCTCCGCGCCACCTCGTCAGCCGCGGCGTCAGCGGCGGAAGCAGTGCCGAAGGCCAGGACGAGCGAACGCTCCGAGCGGCGGACCTGGAGACCGTCCAGGTCCCACGGCTCGGGCCGCTCGTCAGGACGGGATCCGGTGATCACCGCAGTCTCGCCCGGTCGTGCCGGGTCGGCCGCAAAGGTCAGGGCAAGAGTGAAGGTGCGCGGAGCCTCGTCGAAGCCCGTGATCCGGTACTCCAACGTGGCCCGTGACTCCCAGGTGGCCGACATGCCGGGCATCGAGGGATCCGGCGGTCGCGTCTCCTCGATGGATCGAAGTCGCACTTGCTCCACTCGCGTTGCCTGCATCCGGGCGAAGACCTCCTCTTGAGCCATCCGGAGGTCCCGTCCCTGTACTCTCGCGAGCCAGGTGCGCCGGTCGCCCGTGACCACGGCCGCGGCCCGGGCGCGGATCAGCTCTCTGCTCACGGACTCCCGCGCATCGCGCCAGGTCTGTTGCTGGAGCCAGGCGGTGGACGTGACAGCAGCCGCGACCTGGGAGGCTGGGGATGTGGCACTGGGTCCACGTGGGGACGGGGACGAACACCCGCCTACCAGCGTCACCGCGATCACGCTCGCCAGAGCTGCGGCGCCGAGGCCGGCTCGTCCCATCGCGCCATGGTGGCACGACTGTCGCGGCTGTCAGACGGCGGTCCGCCTCGCGCGGATCGGCCGCAGGTCCCGCAGGTCACGCAGGTCATCGTCCGGCTGGGCACGGGCAGCGTGTGCTGCCTCGGGCGTGACAAGTCCAGCGGTCAGGAGCACGGACACGGCCCGGAGCTCCGCGCGGTCGAGTGGTAGTCCCCTCGTGGCGGACGCAGGGGCGCTCACAGGGATGTCCGCCAAGGCCGTCACCATGCAGTCAGCGCAGTGGACGTCCCTGACGGGGCAGGTCTGGCAGTCGATGAGCATCACCGGCTCCGCCCTTCTTCGTCGTTGCGAACTGTCGATCCACACGCTATGGGCCGCCACCGACAACGGTCCTGCCCTCGTGGTCCTCCGTCTCGCGACTCATGCTGACTGACGCGCAACCTGTCCCCGCGACCGCCGCGCCTTCGAGGCGGTGTCAGCCCAGCGGCATACGGTCGGCCCATGCACGCGATCCAGGCGACGTTCGATGACCTCGGCACTCGCCTGATGGATGTCACCTTCGTCGTCGTCGACCTGGAGTCGACCGGCGGCAGCCCGGAGCAGTGTGGCATCACCGAGATCGGCGCGGTCAAGGTTCGCGCCGGCGAGGTGCTGGGAGAGTTCCAGACGCTCGTCAACCCGGCCGAGCCGATCCCGGCCTTCATCTCCGTGCTCACGGGCATCACGGATGCCATGGTGATCGACGCGCCGCGGATCGAGTCCGCCTTCCCGGCGTTCCTCGAGTTCGCCGCCGGCAGCGTGCTCGTCGCCCACAACGCCGGTTTCGACCTCAGCTTCCTCAAGTCGGCTGCGCGCCGCACCGGCACCCCGTGGCCGGGATTCGACGTCCTTGACACGCTGACCCTGGCGCGCCAGCTCGTGACCAACGACGAGTCGCCGAACCACAAGCTCTCGTCGCTGGCCCGGGTGTTCTCCTCGACCACGACTCCTGACCACCGCGCACTCCACGACGCGCGTGCCACGGTTGACGTGCTCCACGGTCTCATCGAGCGCGTCGGCAACCTGGGCGTCCACACGCTCGAGGAGCTCTCCAGCTACACGTCGCGAGTCAGCCCCGCGCTGCGACGCAAGCGGTTCCTCGCGGAGCCGCTCCCCCATGCCCCCGGCGTCTACGTCTTCAAGGACCGGGACGGAAGGGTGCTCTACGTCGGCACGAGCCGAGACATCCGGTCGCGCGTCCGCAGCTACTTCACCGCGTCGGAGCAGCGCACCCGGATGGCCGACATGGTTCGGCTGGCTCACGCCGTCACTCCCGTGGTGTGCGAGACAGCCCTGGAGGCCCAGGTGCGTGAGCTCCGCCTCATCGACGAGCACCAGCCACGGTTCAACCGCAGATCCAAGAACGGCCGACGCGTCGTGTGGGTCAAGCTCACGAGCGAGCGTTTCCCCCGCCTGTCGATCGTCAAGCAGGTGCGCGACGACGGAGCGCACTACATCGGGCCGTTCCGATCCCGGGTCAGCGCGCAGTCCGCCGTTGACGCGGTCCACGAGATCGTCCCGCTGCGGCAGTGCCGGCAACGGATCACCGGCAAAGAGGCCGCCTGTGCCCTGGCGGAGCTCGGGCGCTGCGGGTCACCCTGCACCGGTGCCCAGTCCGATGCCGACTATGCGCTGGTCGCCGCTGAATGCGCAGCGCTGTTCTCCGGCGATGCTCGTCCCGGCGCGAGCCGGCTGAGGTCCCGGCTCGAGGAGCTTGCCGCACAGGAGCGGTTCGAGGACGCAGCCCGAGTCCGTGACCGCTTCCTCCAGCTGGTCAGGGGTGCGGCCCGCTCGCAACGGCTTGCTCCGCTGAGGTCGGCCCCTGAGGTCGTGGCCGCTCGACGGCACGAGGCCGGTGGTTGGGAGCTGGTGTGCGTCCGATACGGCAGGCTCGCCGGCACGGTTGTCAGCCCGCGTGGCGCCGACCCCATGGTGCACGTGCGCAACCTGCAGGCAACCGCGGAGGTCGTCCTCGCACCACTGGCCGGAGCCGCGGCGGCGTTGACCGAGGAGACCGAGATCGTGCTGCGGTGGCTCGAGGCACCGGGCGTTCGCATCGTCGAGCTGGACGGCTCATGGACCTGCCCCGTCGGTGGCGCCGGGGCGGTGCGCCACGAGCTGGAGCCGGCCGTTGCCGCCGCCCTCGAGGTCGTCGGCTTCGATCGAGACGCGAGCCACGACGCTGGACTCAGGGGTGGGCGCTCCCGGCGCCGCGACCGATACCAGCGTGCGGGATAGGGTTGTGGCGTGATCACCGCCATCGTCTTGGTCAACTGCGAGGTCAACCGCATCCCAGAGGCTGCGGAGGAGATCGCCGAGATCCCGGGTGTGTCCGAGGTGTACTCCGTGACCGGCGACGCCGACCTCATCGCCATGGTCCGGGTGCGCGCTCACGAGGAGCTCGCCGACATCATCGCGGACCGGCTGAGCAAGGTCCAGGGCGTGGTTGGCACCTCCACGCACATTGCCTTCCGGACGTACTCCGCGCACGATCTCGAGGCGGCCTTCAGCCTCGGCCTCGACGGCGAGTAGCGGCTCAGGAGCGAGTGACCTCGATCCACCGCTCGATGACCCGGGTCGCCGCACCGGAGTCGATTGCCTCCCTGGCCCGCTCCAAGCCCGCTTGGAGGTCCCGGTCGAACGACGCCTGGTCGTCGCCTGAGTCGGGCTGCGTCAGTGCCAGGGCGATGCCGGCGTTGAGCAGGACGGCGTCGCGGACCGCACCGGTCGCTCCGGCGAAGACCTCCCGGACCACGGCTGCGTTGTGCGCTGCGTCGCCACCGCGCAGGGCCTCCGTCGGGTGCAGCTCCAGCCCGAGACGGGTCGGCTCGACCGTACGGTCTCGGACCTGCCCGTCGCGGACCCACCACACGGTCGTCGTCGTGGACACCGTCACCTCGTCGAGCCCGTCGTCCCCGCGGAAGACCGCTGCATCCTTGCCCCGACTGGCGAAGACCCCCGCGAGCAGCGGCGCCATCCCGGCATCGGCGCAGCCGATCGCGGCGTAGGTCGGCTGGGCCGGGTTGGTCAGCGGGCCGAGGAAGTTGAATGCGCTGCCGACGCCGAGCTCTCGCCGCGGCACGGCCGTGTGCCGGAAGGATGGATGGAAGGTCTGCGCGAAGCAGAACGTGATGCCCGCCTGCCGGACCACCTCGACGACGCGCTCCGGGGCCAGCGACAGGTCGATACCGAGCGCCTCCAGCACATCGGCCGAACCGGACGACGACGATGCCGCCCGGTTGCCGTGCTTGACCACGCGGACTCCGGCAGCAGCCGCCACGATGGACGACATCGTCGAGATGTTCACGGTGTGCGCTCGGTCGCCCCCGGTGCCGACGATGTCGAGACTCGGTCCCTCGACCTCGATCCGGTGGGCGCGCGACAGCATGACCTCCGCCAGACCCTGCATCTCCTCGACGCTCTCCCCCTTGGCCCGAAGGCCCACAAGGAAGCCCGCGATCTGTGCCGGTGTGGCCGCACCGTCCATGATCTGCGCCATGGCCCACTCGACAGCCGCCTGCTCGAGGTCACGACCGGCGATGAGGTCGGTGTAGATGGTTGGCCAGGTCAGCGCATCATCCTGCGACATCACGCGACGCGGCTCAGGCCGTCGACACGGATGATCGTGCGAGCAGGCTCACTGCCGAGGTGAGGTCGACCGGGTCCAGCGGGTGCGGCACGGCAAGGTCCGCCATCGACCATGCCGCAAGCCACGCGTCCTGCGGGCGGCCGGTCAGCACGATGATCGGGGGGCAGTCGAAGATCTCGTTCTTCAGCTGGCGCGCCAGACCCATGCCACCGAGCTTCGCCGCCTCGCCGTCGAGGATCAGCATGTCGAACGGCTCGTTCTCGACGGCACTAACGACCGCCGCTGAGGTGGCGCACTCGA
>NZ_DATCWX010000164.1:0-32498 GCF_036566125.1 Intrasporangium sp. | reverse complement strand
GCCGCTGCGGCTGTTCCGGTCGCGCAGCTTCTCGGCCGCGAACGTCGTCGGCCTGTTCTTCGCCCTGGGCATGTTCGGAGCCGTCTTCCTGCTCTCGCAGTACCTCCAGATCGTCCAGGGCTACAGCCCGCTCGAAGCCGGCATCCGCACGCTGCCGTGGACCGCGGCTCCGATGGCCATCGCGCCTCTCGCCGGCGCCCTGGCACCGCGGGTCGGCGTGCGCACGCTCCTCGTCAGCGGTCTCACCCTGCAGACCACGGCGCTCGCCTGGTTCGCCGTCATCACCGAGGCCGGTCTTGACTACGGGGCGTTCGTGCCGCCGCTCATCCTCGCGGGCATCGGCATGGGGCTGACGTTCGCGCCGGCGTCGACGGCCGTCCTCCATGGGCTCCCGGACGAGGACTTCGCCGTGGCGAGCTCCGCCAACGCGACGATCCGGGAGTTCGGCGTGACCCTCGGTGTGGCGACCCTGTCCGCGGTCTTCCTCGGGGCCGGCGGCGAGCTGACGCCCGCCGGTTATGACGGCGCCGTCGGACCGGCTTTGCTCACCGGGGCCGCAGCCGTGGGGATCGCCACGTTGGCAGCCCTGTTCGTCCCCCGCAAGCGACAGCTGACCGCCTGACGACCCGGGCCGACCAACCGGACGCAGGCCGCTTTCGCTCACCTGCTGAGCACGAACCCGGCTGGACGTCCGGTTGGTTGGCCCTGTGGACAGCTACGGGGGCGAGATCGCGCGACGTGGAAGGCTGGTCCGATGCACGCAGCCCGCGCGCTCCAGCAGTTGGGTGGCATCGCCCGCAGGGACCAGCTGCGTTTGTTGAGCAGTTGGCGCCGCATCGAGGCGGCCTTGGCCGACGGCTCGATCGTGCGGGTCGCTCACGGGCGTTACTCGCTGCCACTGGCGGAGCAGGGTCGCGGGGACGCCCTGCGGCTCTGCGGCACGGTGTCGCACCTGACCGCCGCCAACCAGTGGGGATGGGCGGTGAAGCACACGCCTGATCTGCCGCACGTCACCGTGCGCGCCAAGCGCAGCCTGGCCGCAGGCGCCGGGGACGAGGTCGTGCTCCACTGGCGCGATCTGGATGCCGACGACGTCGAGGAGGGCTGGGTCACCACGCGCGAGCGGACCGTCATCGACTGCTGCCTCGACCTGCCGTTCGACGAGGCACTGGCCGTCGCGGACTCGGCGCTCCGGTCGGGACTCAAGCGTGCGGTGGTCATCGAACGGGCGCGCTGGTTGGGACCGCGGCAGGTGAGCAAGGTCGAGCGCGTGCTGGCGGCGGCCCACGGCAAGGCAGCCAACCCGTTTGAGTCCGCACTGCGGGCGATCGCCCTCGATGTGCGTGGGCTGTCCGTTGAGATCCAGCACCGGATCCAGGACGACGACTTCTATGCACGGGTCGACCTCGCCGACCCAACGCTGCAGATCGTCCTCGAAGCCGACAGTTTCGAGTTCCACGGCAAGCGGTCGGCCATGCGACGCGACTGCCATCGCTACGACGAGCTCGTCGCCCGAGGATGGCTCGTGTTGCGGTTCGCCTGGGAGCAGGTGATGTTCGAGCCGGAGTGGGTTGCCTCCGTCATCCGGCGGACCGTTCAGCGCCGACTGGCTGAGCGGGGCCAACCGACCGGACGTAGGCGGCGTTCGCGCCCTGCCTGAGCACGACGGCGTCCGGACGTCCGGTTGGTTGACCCATTAGGCCCGCCGGAGCGGGACTCGGCGTCGGCCTGGGAGCAAGCCCAGCGGCATACGGCCTAGAAAGTCTCGCGTGGCTGGTAGACGCCCCACACCTCGCGGAGCGCGTGGGCGACCTCGCCGCCGGTGGCCCGCACCCGGAGGGCTTCCCGCATGGGATAGAGGACGTTGTCGCTGCCGCGGGCGGCTGCTTGAAGAGCCGACAAGGCAGCAGCAACGGCGTCGTTGTCCCGCTCGGCACGCAACTGCTGCAGACGCTCCCTCTGGTCAAGCTCGATCTGCGGGTCGACGCGCAGGGGGTCGTAGGCCTCCTCCTCGTCGAGCGTGTACCGGTTGACGCCGACGACGGTCCGCTCACCCTCGTCGATCTCGAGCTGGACGCGGTAGGCGGAGCGCTCGATCTCGGACTTCTGGAAGCCCTGCTCGATCGCGGCGACCGCGCCACCCTTGTCCTCCACCTGTTGGATCAGGGCGAGGGCCGCCGCCTCGATGTCGTCCGTCATCGACTCGACGACGTAGGAGCCGGCGAACGGGTCCACCGTCTTGGTGACATCGGTCTCGTAGGCGATGACCTGCTGGGTGCGCAGGGCGAGGCGGGCGGCCTTCTCGGTCGGCAGGGCGATGGCCTCGTCGAAGGAGTTGGTGTGCAGGGACTGCGTGCCGCCGAGCACCGCGCCGAGACCCTGGAGCGCGACGCGGACGAGGTTGACCTCGGGCTGCTGGGCAGTGAGCTGCACACCTGCGGTCTGGGTGTGGAAGCGGAGCATCATCGACTTCGGGTTCGTCGCGCCGAACTGCTCCTTCATGATCCGCGCCCAGATGCGCCTCGCAGCTCTGAATTTCGCCACTTCTTCAAGCAAGGTGGTGCGGGCCACGAAGAAGAAGGACAGCCGCGGCGCGAAGTCGTCGACGTCGAGCCCCGCGGCCTGGGCGGCGCGGACGTACTCCATCGCGTTCGCCAGGGTGAAGGCGATCTCCTGCACGGGCGTCGCACCGGCCTCGGCCATGTGGTAGCCGGAGATGGAGATCGTGTTCCAGCGCGGCAGCTCCGTGTGGCAGTACGCGAAGACGTCGGCGATGAGGCGCAGCGACTCGCGCGGCGGGTAGATGTAGGTGCCGCGCGCGATGTACTCCTTGAGCACGTCGTTCTGGATCGTTCCCGTCAGCTGGTCGCCGCCGACGCCCTGCTCCTCGGCGACGAGCTGGTAGAGCAGCAGCAGCGTCGAGCCGGGCGCGTTGATCGTCATCGACGTCGAGATCTTGTCGAGCGGCAGGTCGTCGAACAGGATGCGCATGTCGTCGATCGAGTCGATGGCGACCCCGACCTTGCCGACCTCACCGTGCGCGATCGGCTCGTCGGAGTCGTAGCCCATCTGCGTCGGCAGGTCGAAGGCGACGGAGAGGCCGCCGGTGCCGGCCTTGACGAGCTGGTGGTAGCGCTCGTTCGACTCCTTCGCCGTGCCGAAGCCGGCGTACTGGCGCATCGTCCACGGCTTGCCGGTGTACATCGTCGGGTAGACGCCCCGCGTGAACGGATAGCTGCCGGGCTGGCCCAGCCTGGCCTCCGCGTCGAACCCGTCCAGCGCATCGGCGCCATAGACGGCCTTGATCGGTAGGTCGGACTCGGAGCGCGCGCCAGTGCTGTCAGCCATGCCGTCGAGCGTAGTGGCGTCGGCCTGGGTGAGCTTCGGCCAGGAGCCCGAACGTAGCCGATCTCACGTGGTGCGTTCACCCCTTGGTCGTATGCCGCTGGGCTGGCTTCCGCACGGCTGTGTCCCTATCGGCGCAGTCGGGGTGGTGGGGTCAGTGGTCGGTGGGCCAGTCGCGGATGATCTCGGCCTTGCGCTCCTCCCAGCCGGCGCGGATCGACTCCATCTTCTCGAAGAGGTAGTCGAAGTACTCGACGGTGAGCTGCAGCCGGCGACCCGCCCGGGTGTTGGGGCCGACTGCGGCGACCCCGTCTCGAACGCTGCTCTCCATCTGCGACAGCATGCGGTCGCGGCTCAGCATCGCGTTGTGCCAGCCGTCGTCCTGCACGACGTAGACGTCTCTGCGCGTGCCGCGCTCGCGTTCCTTGCCGATGAGCATGGTGTGCGTCAGGTAGCGCACCGCCCCTGAGACCGCGGCGGGGCTGACCTCGAGGGCCTCGGTCAGCTCGCCCGCAGTCATCCGGCCGTCGTCGTCGGCGAGGAGCTGGGCGAAGACGCGAGAGGCGAGTCGGGGCATGCCGGCGTCGGTCAGGGCGTCGCCGAGACGCTCCACGTAGGCGCGGACGGCCCGGTCGTCGCGGGCCGGCGCTTCGCCCGCCTGGGTTTCACCCGGATCGGCGCGGACCGTTGTCCCGTCCTCCAGCCTCATGGGGCGACGATATCGCATCGTTAATAACATTCACCAACTGCTGAATGATGTGTAATGTGCCAGCTATGACCGCAGCGATTCAGGTCACTGACCTCCACAAGCGTTTCGGCACCACGGTGGCCCTCGACGGGCTCGACCTCGAGGTCGCCACAGGCGAGATCCACGGCTTCCTCGGGCCCAATGGCGCCGGCAAGTCCACCACGATCCGGATCCTGCTCGGGCTGCTGCGTTCCGACAGCGGCAGCGCGAGCCTCCTCGGCGAGAACCCGTGGACGGACGTGGAAACCCTCCACCGGAGACTCGCCTACGTCCCAGGTGACGTCGCCCTCTGGCCGAACCTCACCGGTGGCCAGGTGATCGACCTGCTCGGCAACCTCCGTGGCGGCCTCAACGAGGGGCGGCGGGCCGAGCTGCTCGAGCGCTTCGACCTCGATCCGACCAAGAAGGGGAGGTCCTACTCGAAGGGCAACCGGCAGAAAGTCGCACTCGTCGCGGCGCTCGCCTCGGACGTCGAACTGCTCCTCCTCGACGAGCCCACCGCGGGCCTCGACCCGCTCATGGAGGCGGTCTTCAAGGACACGGCCCGGGAGAGGCGCGACGAGGGCGTGACGATCCTCCTGTCGAGCCACATCCTCAGCGAGGTCGAGTCGCTCTGCGACCGCGTGAGCATCATCCGGGACGGGCGCAACGTCGAGTCCGGCTCGCTCGCGCAGCTGCGGCACCTGGCCAGAACCACCGTGGACGCGACGCTGGCCCAATCCGTCACGGCCGAGCAGCTGGCGAGCGTTCCCGGGCTCGGCGACGTCGTGCTCACCGACCACCACGTCGTGTGCACGGTCGAGTCGACCCACCTCGGCCAGCTGCTCGAGCTCCTCGGCCGCCACGGCATCCGCAGCCTGACCAGCGCTCCCCCGACCCTCGAGCAGCTCTTCATGGCGCAGTACCGCGGTTCGTCCAGCGGCCTCGGCGGGAGCGAGGCGGACCCGTCGGCCCCTGAGGCGGCGACGACCCGATGAGCGGCTTCACCGGCACGTTCGCCCTGCTGCGCCTCGCGGCCCGTCGCGACCGGGTCCTCATCCCGGTCAGCGTCCTCGCGCTCGTCGTTCTCGTCGCGGGCTCGGCGCAGGCGACGATCGACCTCTATCCCACCACCGAATCCGCGCTCGGTGCGATGGGTGACATCGTCACCAACCCGGCGCTCGTGGCGATGTACGGCCCGCTGACCAGTCCCACGATCGACTCCTTCTCGGTCTTCAAGACGATCCTGCTCGGTGGGGTGTTCCTCTGCCTGCTCGCCTACATCGTCGTGCGACGGCACACCCGGACCGAGGAGGAGGAAGGGCGCCTCGAGCTCGTCGGGGCCGGCGTCGTCGGGCGTCGTGCGCCGCTGGCCGCTGCCATCCTGCTCGGTGTCCTCGCCGTACTCGTCACCTGCGTGCTGACCACCGTGTCTGCCATCGCCGTCGGTCTCGACCAGACCGGTTCCGTCGCCCTGGGAGTCGCTTGGCTGGCGATGGGACTCACGTGGGTCGGCGTCACCGCGTTCGCAGCGCAGCTCACGGAGACGGCACGCGGCACCGCCGCCTTCTCCCTCGGCGCCCTGGCCGTCGTGTTCCTTCTGCGTGCCGTCGGGGACACAGCCGAGGAGGACAGCCCGCTGACCTTCCTCACGTGGCTCTCGCCGATCGGCTGGGGCGAGAAGGTCTCACCCTACGGCGCGAACCAGCTCTGGCCGCTGCTGCTGGGCATCGCCGCCTTCGGGCTGCTCAGCGGGGCGGCCTTCAGCCTGCTCGAGCGGCGCGACCTCGGTGCGGGCGTCATCCCGCCCCGTCCCGGACCCGGCCGGAGCCGGATGCGCACGGTCGAGGCCCTCACGGCCTACCTCGCACGCGGCACCATCATCGGGTGGGTGGTCACGGCGCTCGTGCTCGGCACCGTCGTCGGCTCGATTGCCGGGAACGTCCAGTCCCTCATGGATTCGCCGCAGACAGCGGAGATGCTGCGCAAGCTCGGCGGTGGAGCAGGCACGATCGTCGACGTCTTCTTCTCGGCGGAGCTGCACATCGCGTCGGTCGCGGTGGCGGCCATGGGCATCTCGCTGGTGACCCGGCTCCGGTCCGAGGAGACATCGCTGCGCGGCGAGTCGGTCCTGGCGACGTCGGTGACCCGGCTCCGCTGGGCGCTGTCGCACGTCGGCGTCGCGGTCCTGGCGACGACGCTGGTCATGGTCCTCGTCGGCATCGCTGCGGGGCTGGCCGACAGCCAGAGAACCGGCGACGCCGCAGGGTCGATCGGCCGCCTGGTCGGCGCGAGCATCGTGACTCTCCCGGCCATCTGGGTCTGTGTGGGCATCGCCCTCGTCTTCGTCGGACTCCTGCCACGGCACACCGGGCTGGTCTGGGCCGTCCTCATCGCGTTCTTGCTGCTCGGGGAGTTCGGGGCGATCTTCGGGCTGCCCGAGTGGGTCCAGAGCCTGACGCCCTTCGGGCACGTGCCCGGCCTGCCCGCGGCGGACCTCGTCATGACGCCCCTCATCACGCTGACGGCCATCGCCGCTGGGCTCGTGCTCGTCGGGACCGGTGCTCTGCGGCAGCGAGACTTCCCGACGACCTGACGCTCCTCCCCTTCGTCCTCTGCACACTCGACGCGACGGAGGGGGTGCGGGAGGTCTCGGCGGAAGCCAGCCCAGCGGCATACGGCATCGTGGTTTGTCGGTAGGTTCTGCCCCATGTCTGAGGGAACGCAGATCGAGGGACTGTGGGCGGTCATCCCCGCGGGCGGGTCGGGCACACGGCTGTGGCCGCTCTCGCGTCGGACCTCCCCGAAGTTCCTCCACGATCTGACTGGGTCGGGGCGCTCGCTGCTGCGGATGACGTGGGACCGGTTGTCCCCGCTCGTCGAGGACCGCTTCCTCGTCGTCACCGGAGCAGCCCACGAGGACGCCGTGCGCAGCCAGCTGCCGATGCTCCGCCGCGACGACGTCGTCGCGGAGCCGTCACCCCGCGATTCGATGCCGGCCATCGGGCTGGCCGCGGCCATCCTCGAGCGACGCGACCCGGAGGCGATCCTCGGCTCGTTCGCCGCCGACCACGTCATCACGGACGTCGCCGCCTTTCACGCTGCCGTCGCCGAGGCGTGCGCGGCTGCCCGCGCAGGCGAGCTCGTCACGATCGGCATCGAGCCGACACACCCGGCGACCGGGTTCGGCTACATCAGGCAAGGTTCCAGCCTGGACATCGAGGGGGCACCCCACGCCCGCCGCGTCGACGAGTTCGTCGAGAAGCCGAACGCCGAGGCCGCGCGGCGCTATGTGGAGTCGGGCGAATACCGCTGGAACGCAGGGATGTTCGTCGTCGGCGCGACGACTCTGCTCGAGCTGCTTGCCGAGCACCACCCCGACCTCGTCGACAACCTTCGCATCATCGCGAGCGACCCGCGCCGCATGCAGGACCTGTGGCCCACGCTGCCGAAGATCGCCATCGACCACGCCGTCGCCGAGCCGGCAGCCGCCGCCCGACGGGTGGCCGTGGTGCCGGCGTCCATCGGCTGGGACGACATCGGCGACTTCGCTTCCCTGGCAACGATTCTCGGCAGCGGCAAGGCTGAGTCGCTCGAGGTGATCACGGGTGCGGACCACGTCATCAGCGTCGACTCGACGGGCATCGTCGCGGCCGACAGCGGACGGGCGGTGGCCATCGTCGGGCTCGACGACATCGTCGTCATCGACACCGCAGACGCCCTGCTCGTGACGACCAAGGACCGGGCCCAGGACGTCAAGCGGGTCGTCGACGAGCTGACGGGGCGCGGGCTGACAGAGCTCACCTGAGGCTCACATGTGGCGCCGCCTCGCTGGCGCGAGTGCACTCAGTCGCGGCCGTAGATGTCGCGCGTGTAGACCTTGTCGACCACGTCAGCCAGGTCGTCGGAGTGCCGGTTCGCCACGATGACGTCGGCCTCCGCCTTGAAGGCGTCGAGGTCCCGGACGACGCGCGAGTGGTAGAAGTGGTCCGACTCCAAGGTCGGCTCGTAGACGATGACCTCGACGCCCCTGGCCTTGATCCGCTTCATGATCCCCTGGATGCTCGAGCTGCGGAAGTTGTCGGACCCCTCCTTCATCACGAGGCGGTACATGCCCACGACCTGGGGGCTTCGCCGCAGGATGTCCGTGGCGATGAAGTCCTTCCGCGTCGTGTTCGAGTCGACGATCGAGCGGATCAGCGTCTGCGGGACCTGGTCGTAGTTGGCGAGCAGCTGCTTGGTGTCCTTGGGCAGGCAGTAGCCGCCGTAGCCGAACGACGGGTTGTTGTAGTGCGAGCCGATGCGGGGGTCGAGGCCGACGCCCTCGATGATCGACTTGGCGTCCAACCCGTGCGTTGCCGCGTAGGTGTCGAGCTCGTTGAAGTAGGCGACCCGCATGGCGAGATAGGTGTTGGCGAACAGCTTGGTGGCCTCGGCCTCGGTCGCGCTCGTGAGCAGCACCGGCACATCGGTCGCCTCGGCGCCCTCGACGAGCAGGTCCGCGAACTGCTTGGCCTCGGCCGAGGTGTCCCCGACGATGATGCGGCTCGGGTGGAGGTTGTCCCAGAGCGCCCTGCCCTCCCGGAGGAACTCCGGCGAGAAGATGACCTTCGCGTCGGGGTACTGGTCGCGCATGCGGGCGGTGAAGCCGACCGGAACGGTCGACTTGACGATGATGGTGGCCTGAGGGGCGTGGGCGCGGACGTCCGTGATCACCGACTCGACGCTCGACGTGTTGAAGTAGTTCGACTTCGGGTCGTAGTCGGTGGGCGTGGCGATGACGACGAAGGACGCGCCAGCGTAGGCGTCGGCAGGATCCGTCGTCGCGCGCAGGGCCAACGGCTTGGACGCGAGGTAATCCTCCAGCTCGTGGTCGACGATCGGGGACCGGCGCTGGTTGATCGCCTCCACCCGCCCGGCGTCGAGGTCGAGGGCTGCGACCTCGTTGTGCTGGGCCAGGATGACGGCGTTGGACAGGCCCACGTAACCGAGGCCGACGACTGCGATTTTCACACGGACACCTTAGACGGTGCCCCGGAGTGCGGCGTCCGCTGGAAGCGGAGGTCAGGCGGCCGCGTCCTCACCCGGTGACGCCCGCTCGATGACGCAGTCCCGGCGTCGGCACCGCCTCGGCCGACTCGACCAGCCTCGGTCCTGCAGGATGGAGGCGACGTCAGCGGCCAAGTCGCACGGGCTCGGGACAAGATCCGTCCAGTAGGCCCGGACCGTCAGTCTTCCCTCGACCAGCGATTTGCGGTCGCGACGCCCATCCCGTCTGCGGGCCTTCCAGCCCATCGTTGTTCAGACGGCCATCGATCTCGACCACGACCCGGAGCTCCTCGTACTCGACATCGCGCCGTTGGCCGTCCGCGAGGGGACTCTGGACGGTTCCCTTGGGTAGATCATGTGCGCGCTCGACGTCCCGGATGTAGCGCACCTCGGTCGGGCTCTCGGCACCGGCCTCCACGTCTGCGAGGACCTCAGTGAGCAGACCCCGATGCCGTTGCCGGGGTCGGCTGGCGAGCGCCCACCTCAGGTCGTCGGTCGTCGCGATGCCGAGGTCGATCGCCTTGGCCGCGAGCATCACGGCTCCATCCAGGTCGCGTTTCGCGGCGAGGTCCCAAACCGTGTGCGGGGCATTGATCCGGTGCGGCCACTCGGTGGGATGGGTGCGGTCAGACACGTATCGGCCGCGGGTCACGACGATTCCTGACGATGGACGCACGGCACGAGTCCAGGGGACGGAGACCTCAATCGGTGCTGGCTCGGCTCGGACAAGTCCCCGGGCGTGGCCCGCGCTGCGCCCGGAAAGGACAGCCCCGGGACCGGCATGGAGGAGCGCCGCCACGGCGAGCACCTCCCAGTCGCCGCGACCGGGCGTCGTGAGGTACACGCCTGGATGGAGTGCCGCCCAGTGCCCACGTCGTAGCTGCCACTCGATCGCCTTCCGGGTCATCCCCCCGCCGAGCGCCTGTTCGCGAGTGACGACGCCCGACTGCCCTGCAACTCGGGCTTTCGTGATGGCATTCATGCGTCGATGGTGCCCAGGAACGTCCCGCCGGCCGCGCCCATCGTCCACAGGCCTGAACAGTCTCCTGAGGGTGAAAGATCCGGCCCCCTATGAGGGGACGAAGCTTTCACACAGCCGCTGAAGTCACTGGGAGGTCACCCAACACACCCTCCCCCGTTGCCCCCCGATCATCTGGCCCCGCCAGCGTTGAGGCGTGCGGGTCGCGATCGTCACCGAGTCGTTCCTCCCGAGCCTCAACGGTGTCACCACGAGCGTTTGCCGGGTCGCCGACCACCTCCGGTCCCGCGGCCACGACGCGGTCTTCATCGCGCCGCGCTCGCGGGAGGCCACACCCGAGCGGCACGAACGGTACGCGGGGTATCCGGTCCACCGCGTCGCCTCGGTGCCGGTCCGCAGCTTCGACGTCGGACTGCCGAGCGGTGAGATCGAGGCGATCCTCGCGGACGCTGCACCCGACATCGTCCATGTCGCGAGCCCGTTCGTCATCGGGGCGAGGGGGCTGCGCGCAGCTGGCCGGCTCGGGCTGCCGACGGTGGCTATCTTCCAGACCGACATGGCCGGCTACCTCCGCCAGCACACGCCCGGCCCGGCGGGCGCCGCCGCGGCCCGAACCGCGTGGGGCTGGATCCGGCGCGTCCACTCGTGGGCGGACCTCACCCTGGCGCCCTCGACCGCGGCGCTGGCGGACCTGCGGGCGCACGGGATCGCCCGGACCGCCTTGTGGGGACGCGGCGTCGACACGAACTTGTTCAACCCGGCGTGGCGGTCCGATGCCCTGACTCGCGCGATGCGGCGCGAGCTCGCTCCGGGCGGCGAGCGCCTCGTCGGTTACGTGGGCCGCCTGGCCCCCGAGAAGGAGCTCGAGCGGCTCACCGAGATCGCGGACCTGCCCGGCACGCGCCTCGTCATCGTCGGCGGCGGCCCGTCGCGTGAGTCGGTCGGCGCGTTGCTCACCGAGGCGGTGGCTGCAGCGGCGGGCCGGCCCAACCTCCCACCCGTCTTCCTCGGGCCGCGTCTGGGAGAAGACCTGGCCCGGGCCTACGCGGCACTCGACCTCTTCGTCCACACCGGGACCCACGAGACATTCGGGCAGACGATCCAGGAAGCCGGGGCTTCGGGGCTGCCCGTCATCGCCCCGCGGGCCGGTGGGCCCATCGACCTCGTCACTGACGGCGACAACGGCCACCTCTTCGACCCCGCCGTCCCGGGGTCGCTTCGCGATGCCGTATGCCGCTCACTCTCCTCCCAGCACCACCTGGCCGAGCTCGGTCGGCGGGGACTCGAGCGGGTCCGCGACCGGTCCTGGGAGTCGGTCGTGGGCCAGCTGATCGGCCACTACGAGAAGGTCGCTCGCTCCCGGACGCTCGTCGCCGCGTGACCTCGCCGATGCGGTCGGCGCGAATCCCCCTCTGCCGCCGATGTTGCGGTTAGGGTGAGGCACGGCGCCCGACCAATGACGGTGGAGGTTCGCACGATGAGTGACACACGGCTCGATACCGGACCTCAAGGTCGATCGGTGCCTGGCGGAGTCGGCTCGCCGGGGCGAGCCCAGATCGCGGAGCCGACCCTGCGGACGGACCGTTGGTGGGTCCAACCCGCTGTCACGTTCGCGCTCCTGACGATCTGGGTGCTCTATGCGCTGGTCCGCACCGCCTCGCAACGCAACTACTTCGTCGAGGAATACGGCTACCTGACGCCGTTCTACTCGCCCTGTGTGACCGCTTCGTGCGTCCCGGGGGCACGTCACTTCGGGACGTGGTTCGGTGAGTTCCCGCCACTCGTGCCGTACGCGTTGCTCGTGCTGCCGTTCCTGCTCGGCTTCCGGCTCACGTGTTACTACTACCGCAGGGCGTACTACCGGTCGTTCTGGCTGTCGCCTCCCGCCTGCGCCGTGGCCGAGCCGCACCGCAGCTACACCGGCGAGACCCGTTTCCCGCTCTTCCTGCAGAACTCGCATCGGTTCTTCTTCTACTCGGCGCTGGTGGTCTCGTCGATCAACACGTACGACGCGACTCGGGCCTTCAAGGGCGTCGACGGCGGCTTCGGGATCGGCCTCGGCACGGTGATCATCGTCGTCAACGTCGCCTTCCTCTGGCTCTACACCCTGTCCTGCCACTCCTGCCGTCACGTCGTCGGCGGTCGCCTGACGCACTTCTCGAAGCATCCGGTCCGCTACCGCGCCTGGACGATCGTGTCGCGGCTCAACACGAGGCATATGGAGCTCGCGTGGATCACCCTCGGCACCCTCATGGTGACCGACGCCTACATCGCCCTGGTCGCCTCCGGGGCCTTCTCCGATCTGAGGTTGGTCAACTGATGGCTGCAGAGCTCGAGCGCCACGACTACGACGTGCTCATCATCGGTGCCGGCGGGGCCGGGCTGCGCGCCGCGATCGCCGCCCGAGAGGCCGGCATGCGGACGGCGATCGTCTGCAAGTCCCTCTTCGGCAAGGCACACACCGTCATGGCCGAGGGCGGCATCGCGGCGAGCATGGGCAACGTCAACAGCAGGGACAGCTGGGAGGTGCACTTCCGGGACACGATGCGCGGCGGCAAGTTCCTCAACTCGTGGCGGATGGCCGAGCTGCACGCCAAGGAGGCGCCCGACCGCGTCTGGGAGCTCGAAACCTACGGCGCCCTCTTCGACCGCACGTCCGACGGCCGGATCAGCCAGCGCAACTTCGGCGGCCACGAGTACCCGCGCCTCGCGCACGTCGGTGACCGCACCGGGCTCGAGCTGATCCGCACGATGCAGCAGAAGATCGTCTCGCTCCAGCAGCAGGACGAGCGCGAGACCGGCGACGCCGAGAGCCACCTCAAGGTCTTCGCCGAGTGCACCATCACCGACCTGCTCACGGACTCGGGGGAAACCGTCGGCACTGTCGGCACCGGCGGTGCCATCGCGGGCGCCTTCGGATACTGGCGCGAGTCGGGCCGCTTCATCCGGTTCGACGCGCCCGCGGTCGTGCTGGCGACCGGTGGCATCGGCAAGTCGTTCAAGGTGACCTCCAACTCGTGGGAGTACACCGGGGACGGGCATGCCCTCGCCCTCCGGGCAGGCTCGACCCTGATCAACATGGAGTTCGTCCAGTTCCACCCGACGGGCATGGTCTGGCCGCCCTCCGTCAAGGGCATCCTCGTCACCGAGTCCGTGCGCGGCGACGGCGGCGTCCTGCAGAACTCCGAGGGCAGTCGGTTCATGTTCGACTACGTGCCGGACGTCTTCCGTGGGCAATACGCCGAGAGTGAGGAGGAGGGCGACCGCTGGTACACGGATCCCGACAACAACAAGCGCCCGCCGGAGCTCCTGCCCCGTGACGAGGTCGCCCGGGCCATCAACGCCGAGGTCAAGGCCGGACGGGGCACGCCACACGGCGGGGTCTACCTCGACATCGCCTCGCGACGCAGCCCCGCAGAGATCCTCAAGAAGCTGCCGTCGATGCACCACCAGTTCAAGGAGCTGGCCGACGTCGACATCACAGCCGAACCCATGGAGGTCGGACCGACCTGCCACTACGTCATGGGCGGTGTCGAGGTCGACCCTGACACCGCTGCGGCGGCCCGCGTGCCCGGGCTGTTCGCCGCGGGCGAGGTGTCGGGAGGCATGCACGGGTCGAACCGGCTCGGCGGGAACTCGCTGTCCGATCTGCTCGTCTTCGGGGCCCGGGCCGGCGCCGGGGCGGCCGAGTACGTCACGGGCCTTGGATCGGCCCGACCGCAGGCCGACGCGGCCGCCATCGACGCGGCGGCGACAGCCGCGGTCGCCCCGTTCGCCGAGGAGGGCGGCGAGAATCCCTACACCGTGCACCAGGAGATGCAGCAGACGATGAACGATCTCGTCGGCATCATCCGCACCGCCGAGGAGATCGAGCAGGCGCTCGCCAAGCTCGAAGAGCTCAAGGTTCGCGCCCAGCACCTCACCGTCGAAGGTCACCGCCAGTTCAACCCCGGCTGGCACCTCGCCCTCGACCTGCGCAACATGCTCGCCGTCAGCGAGTGCATCGCCCGGGCCGCGCTGCTCCGACAGGAGAGCCGCGGCGGACACACCCGCGATGACTACCCGGGCATGGATTCCGAATGGCGATCCAGGCTGCTCGTCTGTTCGATGGACGCAGACAGCATCAGCGTCAAGGAGCAGCCGGCGGAGCCGATGCGCGACGACCTCATGGCGCTGTTCACCAGGGACGAGCTGGCCAAGTACCTCACCTCGGAAGAGCTCGCTGCCGTGCCGGCGACGAGCACCAGTGATGGGAGTGGGTCGTGAGCTACGACGCGAGCTTTCGGGTGTGGCGCGGGGACGCCGACGGTGGTGAGCTCGTCGACTACACCGTTGAGGTGAACGAGGGCGAGGTCGTCCTCGACATCATCCATCGGCTCCAGGCCACCCAGGCGGGCGACCTCGCCGTGCGCTGGAACTGCAAGGCCGGCAAGTGCGGCTCATGCAGCGCCGAGGTCAACGGCATGCCGCGCCTGATGTGCATGACCCGGATGTCGACCTTCGCCGAGGACGAGACCGTCACGGTCACCCCGATGCGCACCTTTCCGGTGATCCGCGATCTCGTCACGGACGTGTCCTTCAACTACGAGAAGGCGCGCCAGATGCCGTCCTTCGAGCCGCCACCCGGCCTGGCGCCCGGCGAGTACCGCATGGCCCAGGTCGACGTCGAACGCTCGCAGGAGTTCCGCAAGTGCATCGAGTGCTTCCTATGCCAGGACACCTGCCATGTCGTGCGCGACCACGAGGACAACAAGGACGCCTTCGCTGGGCCGCGCTTCTTCATCCGCGCGGCCGAGCTCGACATGCACCCGCTCGACGCCCGGACCGACCGCGTCCAACTCGCACGCACCGAGCAGGGCATCGGGCTGTGCAACATCACGAAGTGCTGCACGCAGGTCTGCCCCGAGAACATCGCGATCACCGACAACGCGATCATCCCGATGAAGGAACGCGTCGCCGGGGACCGCTACGACCCGCTCGTGTGGCTGGGCCGCAAGATCGGCCTCCGCAAGACCTGAGCTGCCCGGGCCCGACTGCCGGGTCGCCTTGCTGGACCCGACTGCGGGAGGGCTGGGACGGCACCTTTGCGCGAGAGGAGCTCAGCGGCATACGGCATCCTCGCGGGTAGTGGAAATGGTCACACTGCCGGCGTGGGGGCGCGACGGTAGGGTGCGCAGGTGGCCACCAACACTCTCCCAAGGACGGGACCCGTAACGGCGCGCCGCACCACCGTGTTCATGAAGGTTGTCATGGCCGCGTCCGGTGCGCTCTTCGTCCTGTACGTCCTCCTGCACATGTACGGCAACCTGAAGATCTTCAGCGGCGTCAAGGCGTTCGACGACTATGCGCTGTCCCTGCGGACGATGTTCACCCCGATCCTGCCCTTCGGCGGGTTCCTCTGGATCTTCCGGGCGCTGCTCGTCCTCGCGGTACTCGGACACCTGTGGGCCGCGTTCCACCTCTGGAGCCGGGCCAATGGGGCGCGGGCCTCGCGCTACTACGCCAAGGAGGCCGCCAGGGCCGCGGCGAAGTCGAAGATGATGCGGTGGGGTGGCGTCGCGATCCTTCTCTTCGTCATCTGGCACCTGCTCCAGTTCACCTGGCTCAAGTTCAACGTCGGCCCCGACAGGGCTGGGGACAGCGTCGGCCTCCTCGTCATCAGCAGCTTCCAGGTCTGGTGGGTCACCCTCATCTACGTGCTCGCCATGATCGCCCTGGGGCTGCACCTCTGGCACGGCGTCTTCAGCGCCAGCCAGACCCTTGGTCTGTCCACGACGGCGAAGGCCCGCACCCGGGCCCGGGCCACGGCGACGATCATCGCGCTCGTGACAGCCGTCGGCTTCATCCTGCCGCCGCTCGCCATACTCTTCGGATTCGTCAAGGGGAACTGATCGATGACTGAACTGATCCACGGGCTCTACACCGAGGGCGAGCCGATCCAGGACACCAAGACTCCCCCCGGTCCCATCGATGACAAGTGGAGCACCCGCAAGTTCGAGGCCGGCCTCGTCAACCCCGCCAACCGCCGCAAGCTGTCGATCATCATCGTCGGCACCGGCCTCGCCGGCGGCGCGGCCGCGGCGACGCTCGGCGAGGCGGGCTACCACGTGAAGTCCTTCTGCTACCAGGACTCCCCCCGTCGCGCGCACTCGATCGCCGCACAGGGTGGCATCAACGCCGCGAAGAACTACAAGAACGACGGCGACTCGACCTACCGGCTCTTCTACGACACCGTCAAGGGCGGCGACTACCGGTCGCGCGAGTCGAACGTCTACCGCCTCGCTGAGGTGAGCGCGAACATCATCGACCAGTGCGTCGCGCAGGGTGTGCCGTTCGCTCGCGAGTACGGTGGCCTGCTCGACAACCGGTCCTTCGGTGGCGTGCAGGTGTCACGGACGTTCTACGCCCGTGGCCAGACCGGTCAGCAGCTGCTCCTCGGTGCTTACCAGGCGCTCGAGCGGCAGGTCGCGGCCGGCACCGTGGAGATGTTCAGCCGTCACGAGATGCTCGAGATCATCGTCGTCGACGGAAGGGCGCGCGGCATCATCGCCCGCGACCTCGTCACCGGAGAGATCGAGACGCACCTCGCGGACGCCGTCGTGCTGGCCACCGGCGGCTACGGCAACGTCTTCTTCCTGTCGACCAACGCCATGGGCTCGAACGTCACGGCGACGTGGCGGGCGCACCGCAAGGGCGCCTACTTCGGCAACCCCTGCTACACGCAGATCCACCCGACGTGCATCCCCGTCGCCGGCGAGTACCAGAGCAAGCTGACCCTGATGTCGGAGTCCCTCCGCAACGACGGCCGGATCTGGGTGCCCAAGCGGGTCGAGGACTGCGAGAAGGACCCGCGCCAGATCCCTGAGGAGGACCGCGACTACTACCTCGAGCGGATCTATCCATCCTTCGGCAACCTCGTGCCCCGCGACATCGCCTCGCGGGCCGCGAAGAACGTCTGTGACGAGGGCCGCGGCGTTGGCCCCAAGGTCGGCGACTTCCGGCGCGGCGTCTACCTCGACTTCACCGACGCCCTCAAGCGGATGAGCAAGGAGGCCGTCGCGGAGAAGTACGGCAACCTGCTCGACATGTACCAGCGGATCACGGGCGAGAACCCCTACGAGGTGCCGATGCGCATCTACCCCGCGGTGCACTACACGATGGGCGGCCTCTGGGTCGACTACGACCTCGAGTCGTCGATCCCGGGTCTCTTCGTGGCTGGTGAGGCCAACTTCAGCGACCACGGCGCGAACCGTCTCGGCGCGTCGGCCCTCATGCAAGGGCTTGGCGACGGCTACTTCGTGCTGCCTCACACGATCCGCGACTACCTCGCCAAGGGCCCGTTCTCGAAGATCGACGAGGACGACCCGGCGGTCATCGAGGCGCGGGCAGCGGTCGACGCACGGGTAGCAAGGCTGCTCGAGATCAACGGAGACCGCTCTGTCGACTCCTTCCACCGGGAGCTCGGCAACATCATGTGGGAGTACTGCGGCATGGAGCGCTCGGAGGAGGGTCTGCTCAAGGGCATCGACCTCATCCGCGGGCTCCGCGACGAGTTCTGGCGCAACGTGCGCGTCCTCGGCGCCGCCGACACCCTCAACCAGAGCCTCGAGAAGGCCGGCCGCGTCGCCGACTTCCTCGAGCTCGGCGAGCTCATGTGCATCGACGCCCTCCACCGCCGCGAGTCCTGCGGTGGCCACTTCCGGGCCGAGAGCCAGACCGCGGACGGCGAGGCCCTGCGCCACGACGAGCAGTACGCCTACGTCGCGGCATGGGAGTGGGGCGGCGACAACGGCGGCGCCCCGATCCTGCACAAGGAAGACCTGGTCTACGAGTTCGTCGAGATGAAGCAGCGGAGCTACAAGTGAGCGGCATGAACCTGACCCTGAAGATCTGGCGGCAGCCCGGCCCCAAGGCCAGGGGCGAGATGGTGACCTACCCGGTCACGGACATCTCGCCCGACATGTCGTTCCTCGAGATGCTCGACGTGCTCAACGAGCAGCTCATTACCCGCGGCGAGGAGCCGATCGCCTTCGACTCCGACTGTCGCGAGGGCATCTGCGGCATGTGCGGCCTGATGATCTCCGGCAAGGCGCACGGCCCCGAGGTGACGACGACGTGCCAGCTGCACATGCGCTCGTTCCGCGACGGCGACGAGATCACCATCGAGCCATGGCGTGCGGACGCCTTCCCGGTCATCAAGGACCTCGTCGTCGACCGCGACGCCTTCGACCGGATCATCCAGGCGGGCGGCTTCATCAGCGCCAACACCGGGGCGGCCCCCGAGGCCCACTCCGTGCCGGTGCCGAAGACGAACGCGGACCGCTCCTTCATGGCGGCGGCCTGCATCGGCTGTGGCGCCTGCGTCGCCGCGTGCCCCAACGCCTCCGGCATGCTCTTCCTCGGCGCGAAGATCACCCACCTCGGCGAGCTGCCCCAGGGCCAGCCGGAGCGGGACGCCCGCGTCGTCGCGATGGTGAACCAGCACGACCACGAGGGCTTCGGCGGCTGCACGAACATCGGCGAGTGCTCGCGGGCGTGCCCGAAGGAGATCCCGCAGGACGTCATCAACCAGCTCAACCAGGACCTGCTTCGCGCGCTCGCGCGCGGCCGGTGACGCGCTGACCGCCGTTGACGAGGCCCGTCCCCTTGCGAGGGGGCGGGCCTTGCCCATTGGCCGTATGCCGCTGAGCTCGGTGACGCGCGTGAGTGATCTCCTGCAGGGGGTTGGGTCAGCCGGGTTACCCTGTCGGCGATGATGCGACCCACTGCAGTGCCGCAGGGTGGTTCCCGGGCTTCCGCCCGGGCCGGGCTGGGTGCCGCGTGTGCCGCCATCCTCGCGTTCGTCACGGTCGGGGTTTCCGGCGCGGTGGCCCTTGCTCCGGACTCCCGCGACGCCACTCCGAACTGCAAGGAGTGGCAGACCGTCACGCAGGTGCCGGTGCCGGGCTCGCGCCGATCGGCGAGCAGATCGGCCAGTGGCTCGGGCACGACGACGCCGACGCCCACGACGACGCCTGTGTGCCGGAACGCGCCACCCACGCCCTTCCCACAGCCGGCGTGGGCGCCGGAGACCGTGGTCGGCGGCGCGCGGCTCGGCGCGACCGGGGTTGTGGTCGACCTCAAGCCCGGAACGGCCGCCCCACCCACCGTGCCGGACGTCTCCTACGTCGTGGCCGACCTTGACACCGGCGAGGTGCTCGCCTCGAAGTCCCCGCATGCTTGGCTCCGCCCGGCGAGCACCCTCAAGACCCTGACCGCGCTCACCCTGATCCCTCGGCTCGACCCGCGCCAGGTTCTCGTCGCGAAGCCGGAGCACGAAGCCGCGGCCGGGACGCGCGTCGGCATCCTCGCCGGCAACGGCTATCCGGTCGGCCGGCTCTTCGACGCGTTGTTGATGTCGTCCGCCAACGACGCCGCGTACCTGCTCGCTGATGCCGCCGGTGGCCCGGAGCAGACCGCTGCCCTCATGAACGAGACGGCGGTGGCACTTGGTGCGCACGACACCGTCGCCGTCGACCCGAGCGGTCTTGACGAGCAGGGCCAGCACTCCAGCGCCTACGACCTGGCCCTCATCGGCCGTGCCGCGATGAAGCTGCCGGACTTCCGGGTCTACGTCTCGAGACGCCATGCGGTCTTCCCGGGCGGGAAGGCGAAGGTCGGCGGCACGGTGTACCAGCCCTACCAGATCCAGAACATCAACGACCTGCTGGCGAACTACCGGGGAGCCATCGGGATCAAGCCGGGGCGGACCAACCGGGCGCAGCACACCTTCATCGGGGCGGCCACACGCGATGGCAGGACGCTGATCGTCACCCAGATGGGCAGCACGACTGGCGACTGGGAGGACACCGCGGCCCTGCTGGACTGGGGCTTTGCGAACGCCGCAGCGGTCGTGCCGGTGGGGCGCCTCGTCGAGCCTGGAGAGGCCGCCCCGCCGCGCGAAGCTCCGCCAGCGACGGCGAGTCTGACGGGGACACCTGCCCCGTCCTCCCCGGCGCTGCCGACCCGGGCGGGTCTCGCGGCCCCGTCGGACGCTGATGAGAGCGCCCAGACTGCCGCCTCAGTGGTCACCTGGGGCATTGCGGCGCTGGGCGTGGCTGTCCTCGGGCTGGCGGCGGCGCTGGTCGTGCGGCGACGGTCACGCACCTGACACGAGCCGGAGCCTCACCGGCGTCTGCCCCGCAGCGCCCCGATGGTCAGTGCCCCCAGCGCACCCAGTACGGCTCCAGCGGCCAAGGAGACCCGATCACCCGCACGACTCGGCGGTGCCTCGGTGACGACGTGAGCGGCATACGGCATGACGGTGACCGGGGACGTCACAGGTGACGGCTCCTCCACACCAGCGAGACGGGCCACGTCGAGGTCGTTGGCCGCCAGCGCCGAGGAGAAGAGCACCACGCGCGCCATGAGGTTGAGCCACACGAGAAGGCCGGCCGCGACCGCGACGGTTCCCAGCAGCGGGTTCGACGTGGCGCGCTCGACGAGGAGTCCGCCGAAGTACTTCATCGTGGTGAGCAGGACGGCGCCCACGATGGCGCCGGTGCGGACGTTCGCCCCCGGGAGCGGAGCCCCGGAGAGGACCCGAATGAGGATCACCATGAGCAGGGCGTCGAACAGCACACCGAGGAGCAGCCCGGTTGCCGTGAACAGGACCGGGTTGCCCGGCAGCACCTCTATCCAGCCCGCGATGCGTTCCGCCCAGCCACCGACGGCGCTGGTGACGATCGCGGAGAGGGCAATGCCCAGTCCCAAGGTGAGCAGCACTCCGAGGTCGCGCACCTTTGCCAGCACCGCGTTGCCCGGCGCGGCGTCAAGGCCGAAGACCCCTCGGATGCCCCTGCGCAGGGCGCCGACCCAGCCCAGGCCGGCCCAGAGCAGGGTGACGAACGAGACGATGCCCGTGATCGTCAACGTGGAGGTCTGTGGGGCGGAGATCCCGATGAGCCCATCCGGGTTGTCCGCGGTCTTCACCACGCCGGGGAATGTTTCGTTGAGCGATTCAGCGATGGTCGCGAGGATGTCGGGTCGGCCCTGGAGGAAGAAGGCGAATGCCGTGAACGCCAGCGCAAGTGCCGGGAAGATCGAGAAGAAGGCGAAATAGCAGACCCCTGCAGCGAGGAGCCTGCCGTTGGCGTCCCGGTAGCGCTTCCAGGCTCGGTACGGGGGTGTGGCAGTGGCACGGTCGACGAGGTCCTTGAACGCCATGACCGAGTCACTCTCCTTGCGCGGCCGCCCCGAGTTTGAAGTCGTGCTTGGGCCGCCACACACTGTCAGCACCCAGTTCGTAGAGATGGAACGCGTCGACGGTGAAGGCGATGTGGAAGTCGGCGAGCTCCTCGAAGGCCCGATCGAGGGCGTCAGCCGGAACGTTGTGGGCGACCGTCACGTGCGGGTGATAGTAGAAGTCGAGCTCCCGCTGCAGCGGCCCGGATCGCAGAGCCGTCTCGAGCCGCTCGCAGGCGGAGACGCCTTGGGCAACCTGGATGTAGACGACGTCTGAGATGGGGCGGAACGTGCCCGTTCCGCGGAGGACGACCTCGAAGCTGTCGCGCTCACTGGCGACGTGCTTGCAGTGGGCGATGAAGTCCTCGCACACACCGTCCTCGACCGGGGTCGGCGGCAGCAGCGTGATGTGGGCCGGGATGCCCCATGCTGACGGATCACCGAAGGCCGCGCGTCGCTCCTGGAGGTACTCGCCGTGCGGTGACGGGATCGGGATGGAGACACCGATCGTCGTTGGTTCGGTCACACCACGAACCGTACCCAACGCCGCGGTGGGCGACGTGCACTAGGTGAGGGAACCAAGGCGCACCAGTCGGTCAAAAGCCTCGTTCGAACGGCGCACCTCGTCGAAAGTGCCCATGGAGACAACCCGTCCGTCTTCCAGGAACGCGATCGCATCCGCGTGACGCACTGTGGACAGCCGGTGCGCAACGATGACGACGGTGACTTCGCCACGCAGTGCGGTGATCGCGGCACTGATCCGATGCTCTGTCTCATTGTCCAGGGCAGAGGTTGCCTCGTCGAGGACGAGCAGCTTTGGCTGCCGGTACAGCGCGCGTGCTATCCCGACTCGCTGGCGTTGGCCGCCGGACAGCCGCGAACCCCGCTCGCCGATATAGGTGTCGATGCCGTCCGGGAGCGCAGCGACGAGATCACCGAGCTGCGCATGTGCGACTGCGTCTGCCAGCCGACCTGCGTCAATCTGCTCCGGCGGTTGGTCAAAAGCGATGTTCTCCGCGAGGCTGCCGTCGAGGAGGAACACGTCCTGTGGAACGTAGCCGATGTTGGCCTGCCAAGCGCGCACGTCCTGCGCTACGTCATGCCCGTCGACCGTGATCCTTCCGCTGTCGGGGCTGTGCAGCCCGAGCAACACGTCGACCAGGGTCGTCTTGCCGGCGCCGCTCCCGCCGACGAGCGCGAGCGACCGTCCATAGGGGACCCGCAGGCACACTCCCTCCAAGGCTGGCCGGTCTGCTCCGGGATAGCGGAAGCTCACATCCTCGACGCTGACGTCGCGATCGAACGCGAGCCGGGCTCCGGTGGCATGAATTGGCTGACTCGTGGCCCCCATCCGCTGGAGTTCCTTGCGCACGAGCCCGAGATAGGGCAGCCCGAAACGAATGCTGTTGACGGCACCCAACAGTGCAGTCACGGCTGGAAGCGTGCGGAAGCCGGCCGCGACGAACATGGCCAACAGACCGATGATGGCGCCAGCGCCCGCTTGCCCCGGACCGGAGGCGCCTCCGATGACGAGGATGACGCCGACGGCGATGATGAAGAGGATCTCCAAGAGGTATCGAGGCGCCGCACCAATGAACTCGGCAATCTGCGCCGGACGAACTCCGCGACGCGAGGCAGTCTCGAAGCGCTCCACGAAGACGGCCTCGCTTCCTCGCACTCGGGTCTCCTTGAGCCCACCCAGCGCCGCCAGCGCGGAACGCCACGCAGCCTCCGACGCTGCCGCCGATGCATGACCCGCTCGCACGGCCTTCGGCTTCATGAAGCGCAGGTAGGCCGCCGACGCCAAGCCGAGGTAGGTGACCAGGACGACAGTGGGCAACGGCGCCGTATAAAGCAGCGCCGCGAGAATGGCGAGCATCGAGAGCGAGCTGGTGACGACCAGCATCAGCCCGTAGACGACGCTCCCATAGACCTGCGTGACAGCGTCGACCATGGTGCGAATCAACTCTGACGTGCTGCGCCGAGAGATCTCGGTGAACGGCGAGGTGAGGAAGTGGCCCAAGATGGCGCTCGACGTCTTCACCCTGTTGAGTCCCTTGAAGCGCGCCATCCACCAGGTGAAGCCGAGAGCACCAAGATCCTTGGCGACGAAGAGGCCCACCACGATGAGTGTGACGTAGAGCGTGAGACGCTCGGTTGACGGATGACCAAGCACCTCCGAGAAGGTGGCCATGATGCCCTCGGTCGGCGCGCTGCCCGAGGCGAGCTCAACCAAGGGCAGCATGAGCACGATCGCCGCGGTATCGAGCAGGGCAAACAAGAGAGAAACCAACGTCGCCAGTCCCAGTCGGACCTTGGTCGGCCGGTCGAGAACGTCCCCCAGCTGGGCCATGAGTTGTCGCATCGAGCGACATGGTACGTGTTGGCGGCGGACCCGGCCGCCACTCGGAGCACATCCGAACCCCGGCGCGGCCAGCGCGACGCTCAGGCGGGTTGCACCGCCCAATCCAGCAGCGGCTTGCTCACCGCGACCCAAGAGAGCTCTTCCAACACCTTTGCTCGAGCATGCCGAGCCACACGTTCGTAGTGGGTCGGTCGCCGCAGCACCTCGGCGAGGGCAGCCGCCCACCTGCCGGGGTCGTCGGAGACGCAGACAGGCAGGCAGCTCAGAAGCGGCGCGCCGTCGACAGTCGCAATGACCGGCGCCCCGGAGGCCAATGCCTCCGCGTATTTCAGCGGCGCTCCGACTCCGTTGTGCACCGGCACGGCCACTGCTGTGGCATCGGACAGGAAGTCACTGACCGACCCCACCCGCCCCACAGCTTGCACGCCACGTGGCAATGGTTGCGCGACCCCCGACCCGGCGATGTGGCAGCTCCATCCCGATGCCTGCTCCAGGCGCGGCCAGACATCGTCGAGAAACCATCGGAGGCCGGCGGCGTTCGGTGCCCAACCCCACGTGCCGAAGAGTTTCAGGACGGGGCCACGAGCAGGCATCCGAGGCGCCCTCCACTCGTCCGGATCTATGCCGTGCGGGAGCACGATGGGCGGGGCAGAAGCGCCGAGCAGCGAGGCCTCCTTCTCTGAGCAGACGGCGACGCGGACCCCTCGTGACTCGATCTCCGCCTCGACCTCCCTCCAGCGGCCCGCCTCGTCGAGGCGCCCCTGGCTGTGGTGCCATGAGCTGAGCACGTTGTGCATGTCGACGAGCACCCTGCTCGAATCCATGCGCCGCAGGAGTGCCTGCCACGTGCCCCACGACTCAGTGTGTGCGATCACTACTCCGTCCCACGGCTGCGCCGCGAGACGACGCATGAGCAGCCCATGCCGAGTCGAGGGCAGTCCCCGCCAAGCTCGTGGGTGGGTGCGGTGGACGTGAGCGAGAGCGCGCACCGAGGTGTCCGACTGGTGGCCTGCGTTTGTCACAACCGTTACGTCGACACCGCCAGCAACGAGGGCGCCAATCTGAAAGTACTGGCGACGCTGACCACCTTGCCCGTTTCGATCCGGAGTCTCGTTGCTCAGCCAGAGGATTCGGGCAACTGTTGACGTCACGTGCTCACCGTATCGACAGCGCCCATCGAGCCGGTCAGTCCGCTGTGGCAACGTCTACGATCGGGCGCGTGCCGAACACTGCCCAACCGCGCCGCATCGCGCTGGTCACCTCATCCTTCGCGCCGCATGTCGGCGGCGTCGAGGAGCACGTGCGGCATGTTGGACGTGAGCTGATGACCCGCGGCCACAGCCTGGAGGTCTGGACTGTCGACCGTGGTGAACACCTTGGTCAACGACTCGTCGACGGCCTGACCGTTCACTACCTTCCGACTCCTCTTCCGGCGAGATCGACACGGGCCCTGTTGTCGTACGCCGCTCAGGCGCCTTCCGCATGGATGCAGTGGGTCCGTGTACAGAGAGCCTTCCGACCGGAGATTCTCCACGTCCAGTGTTTTGGGCCGAACGGCCTCTATGCACTCGCCCTGCACCGCATTTTTCGTACCCCGCTCGTCGTGAGCTCCCATGGTGAGACGATCGCCGACGACCACGCGATCTTCGACGAGTCGGCGCTACTCCGGTCCGGGCTGCGCAGCGCCCTGACCCGGGCGACTGCGACGACGGGCTGTTCACAGTTTGTGCTGGACCATCTGGCAGACAACTACGGACTCCGCGGCGGTGTCGTCGTCCCCAACGGGGTGGACCTCGACATGTCGCCCGGCACTCCCGAAACGCCAGCGCCTTACGTCTTCGCGGTTGGTCGGCTTGGCAAGCAGAAGGGGTTCGACCTGCTGCTGTCCGCCTACGCCACCTCCTCACTGCCGAAACAAGGCGTCCGCCTCATCATCGGCGGGGACGGCCCCGAGCGCATGGCGCTGGAGGACCAGCGACGCCGACTGGGTCTCGACCCGATGGTCGTTCTGCCCGGGCGCCTATCGGCGGACGAGGTCGCCGCCGGCATGGCGGGGGCCGTGGCCGTCGCCGTGCCGAGCAGGGTTGAAGCCTTCGGCATCGTGGCCCTTGAAGCGTGGCGGAGCGGCTCCCCCCTGATCATGTCGAGCCGCGGGGGCGGGCCTGACCTCGTCCGCGATGGCATTGACGGAATCCTGGTCGACCCCATGGACACCGTCTCCCTGGCCGGCACGCTAGACAGGATGCAGGCGGACGGCGCTCTGGGGGCCCGACTCGCAAGAGCCGGCCGCTCGCGCGTCAGCCAATTTACTTGGGAGGCAACAGCAGCCGCATACAACGACATGTACTCAACGATGGGACGTTGACCTGTGATCACGTACGACCACCGGCTTCGTCGCAGAGCGCGGGTCCTGCGGAGAGTCGCCACAATGCTGACCCAAGCGACGCTGCGAACTGAGGGCATCGTGGTTCCCACCTACTGGTGGGACGGACACCCGAATTTCGGGGATGACCTCACCCCTTGGCTGTTGCCCCGCCTCGGCGTGGCTCCGATCCACCGCGAGCCCCAGCACGCGCGGCTCATCGGCGTCGGCAGCATCCTCGAGTTCCTGCCCCCTGACTGGGCGGGGGCGGTCTGGGGCAGCGGCCTCATGTCAGATCAGCGGTACAGCTTGCCGCGTGCCCACGTCCTTGCCGTTCGGGGGCACTTGACGGCGGACCGCATCGGCGCGCCAGAGACCTGCGCACTCGGCGATCCGGGCATCCTCGTGGCTCGCCACCTACCCGTGCCCCGAAAACGTTGGGAGGTCGCCCTCGTGCCACACGGCCACCACCGACAGCACCGCGATTTCCTCGGTCTGGCCGGGACTCGTGATCTCTCCGTTCGAATCGTCAACGTGCACCAGAGCGCGCCCCGAGCCGCCCAGGAGATCGGCTCCGCGCGTGTAGTGATGACGACATCACTCCATGGCCTCATCACGGCAGACTCCTTCGGGATTCCAGCCGTGTGGACGACACTGGAACCCGCCCTTGGGGGCGGCGACTTCAAGTTCCGTGACTACGAATCGGTCATCACGCCGGGACGAAGTCGTTTCGTTCCGTTCGAAGCGGGGATGCCACTCCAGGAGTTCATATCCGCCGCGTGGGCCGCGCAACCAGACGCTGTGACAGCGAGTGGCGACGCCCTGTTGAGTGCCCTCGAACGGCTCACTGAGGTTGTGGAGGTCGGATCGTTCCCGCGTGGGGTCATCGATGTCCTCCGGCACGCCTGACGGCAGAAGATGAACGACAGCAGGTTTCGCAACCCTAGGTCTGTCCGGCCAAGCCGACGGAGGCCCATACGCGGGCGTGCTTGCTGACACAGCGCTCCCATGTGAAGTGGGCAGCCCGGGCGCGCCCCTCGTCGACCAGGCTCACGACGTCGGAGTCCCCTGAGGTCGCGTCGATGATTCCCGCTGCGATACCAGCGCTGGTGGGATCGACGAGCAGGCCTGCGTTGCCGACGACCTCGGGCAACGAACTCGTGCGCGCCGCGACGACGGGCACGCCAGCCGCCATTGCCTCGAGGGCAGGGAGCCCGAAACCCTCATACAGCGAGGGGACGATCACGGCGCTGGCGGCCGCGACCAGGCCCGGGACGGCTTGGTCCGGCAGCCGGCCCACCAGGTGCGTGCCCGGCAGTGAGGCGAACAGCTCCGAGCGGCGTGGATGTGGAGGACCCGCGAGCACGAGATCGAGGTCTGGTCGGGCGGCACGCACGAGCGGCCAGGCCGCCGCGAGCGCTTCGAGATTCTTGCGTCGTGCGGCACCACCCGCGTGCAACACGTAGGGCCGCTCGATTCCCCACTGGTTCAACGTGGTCGAGTCATGCGGGGTCGCATCGAAGAACGCGGCATCGACACCGTTGTGCACGACGTGCGGGTCGCGAATGCCGAGCAGGTCATGTGCTTCGCTGGCGCTGAACTCCGACACGCAGATGACCGCGGCAGCACGTCGTGCCTCCTCGGCGGCGGCGGAGACGGGTGGCGACTCGTCCTGGAATCGCCATGCGACGACGTCGTGGATCGTGATGACGTCCCCGCGCGGCGCCGGCGGAAGCTCCAAGTTCATCCGATGCGACACCGAGTGTCGGCCGTAGAACAGTCTGCCCAGTTCACGTCGCACCACGGCAGGAGCCATCGCGACCTTCGCCACTGGAAGTCGGCGGTTGCCGGGTAGCGAGGCGCGAAGAGAGCGGGTGACAAGCCGGCGTACCTCCCAATCGCCGGCCCCCACGTCGAGTAGTGCGGCCCTTGCGCGACTCGCGACCTGCTCCTGGTACACCTGCGCGCCCATCGGCGCGTCGGTGGCGATGGTTGCGATGTTGAGGCGCCGACCCGCAGTCACGCTCGGGAAGCGCTCGGCAGGAGTCCCACCTTGTCGTAGACGCGGCGCGCCGTGGCCTCGGCCACCGCGGCCGCTCGTTCCGCCCCGTCAGCCAGGATCTTGTCCAGCTGAGCCCGGTCCCGCATGAGCTCGAGGACACGCTCCCGGAACGGGCCGATTGCCCCAACGACGACCTCGGCAACATCCTTCTTGAGGTCGCCGTACCCCTTGCCTGCGTAGGTCGCCTCGAGGGCGCCGATCGGGGTGCCTGACAGGGCCGAGTGGATGGAGAGAAGGTTGGACACACCGGGCTTGGCCTCGGGGTCGTACCGGATCTCCCGCTCGGCATCGGTGACGGCCGACTTGATCTTCTTGACGATGCGCGCTGGTTCCTCGAGCAGCCCGATGAGTCCCGCATCCGCGCCCGCGGACTTGCTCATCTTGGCCGTGGGTTCCTGGAGATCCTGGATCTTTGCGATCTCCCGGATGATGTGCGGCTCCGGCACGATGAGCGTGTCGCCGAATCGCTGGTTGAACCGGCCAGCCAGGTCCCGAGTGATCTCGAGGTGCTGGCGTTGGTCCTCACCCACCGGCACGACGTCGGCGTCATAGATGAGGATGTCGGCCGCCATGAGGATGGGATACGTGAAGAGCCCGACGTTCGCCGGGGCGCCCTTGGCCGTCTTGTCCTTGAACTGGGTCATCCGGCTCGCCTCACCGAACCCCGTAATCGTCGAGAGAACCCAGGCCAGCTCGGTGTGCGACGCGATGTGGCTCTGGACGAACAGCACGGACCGCTCTGGATCGACTCCGCCGGCGATGAACTGCGCCGCAGTGACCCGTGTCCGCTCGCGCAGGACGTGGGGATCCGGCGCGACCGTGAGCGCGTGCAGGTCCGCGACGAAGTAGAAGGCGTCATGCGTTTCCTGAAGCTTGACCCACTCGACGAGCGCACCGATGTAGTTGCCGAGGTGGAGCGAGTCGCTTGTCGGCTGCATTCCAGAGAGGCTGCGCGGTTGGCGGGTCGAAGGCATGGCTGCATTCTGGCGCATGCACGGGGCCTGGCCGAATCGGCATCAGCGTTCGGGATGCACCTGACGATGTCGGGCTCTGCCGATGGACCAGTCCTCGATTCACTAGGGTTGCGCCCGAGGGAGGGCTGATGGAGGAACGACCATGGCGGCCTGGCCGACTCCATGTCGCCGTCGTTGACCACACCAGTCAACTCGGCGGCGCTGAGCTGGCTTTGGTGCGGTTGCTCGATGCGATCGGCGACACCGTCCGGGTGAGCATCGTGCTCTTCGAGGACGGACCCTTGGCGGAGCGGCTGCGGAACAGCGGCCGAGACGTGCGAATCCTGGCTTTGCCCGCATCCGTGAACGCGATACGGCGTGACGAACTGGATCTGCGCACGGCGCTCATGTCGGTAGGTCGGATCGCGCGGCACGGGTGGCAGCTAGCGCGGTTGATCAGGTCCCTCGACGTGGACGTCGTTCACGCGACGTCGCTCAAAGCGAACCTGCTCACCGCTGCGCTGAGGCCGCTGATCGGCCGCCCCCTCGTATGGCACGTGCACGACCGCATTGCACCGGACTACCTGCCAGCACGTACCGTCGATCTGGTTCGACGGCTGGCTCGGGTTCCGCGTGTGGTGATCGCCAACTCGTTGGCGACCGCAGCCACTCTGAGTTCACGACGCGACGTGATCGTCGCTCCCCCCGGCCTGTCCGCCGAGCAGATCCGGGCCACTCCGCGGCCGCGACCGTCGGGGCCGCCAACCATCGGCGTAGTGGGGCGGATCAGTGAGACCAAGGATCAGCTCACCTTCGTGCGTGCGGCCGCTCGCGTGCGACAGCGCAACGGTGAAACCACGTTCGTCATGGTCGGAGCGCCCGCCTTCGGAGCCGACGACTATGCGGGCAGGGTCGCCTCGGAGGTCAGCCGCCTAGGGCTCGACGAGGTCATGCACTTCACCGGTTTCGTCGACAACCCGACTCGGCTCGTCGACGAACTCACCTTGGTCGTCCACACAGCGGCTGTCCCCGAACCGTTCGGCCAAGTCGTCACCGAGGCCATGGCCCGGGGCGTCCCAGTCATCGCCACATCCGGAGGCGGGGTCAACGAGATCTTCGAGCCTGACTCGAACGCCGTCGGATGGCTGGTGCCCCCGGCATCTCCGGACACGCTCGCGAGCGCGATCACTGAGGCGCTCGCGGATCCCATCGAGGCTGAACGGCGAGGCACGACAGCTTGGGAGATGGTCAGCGCCCGGTATCCGGTCACACGAACAGCGCAGTTGGTCCTGCAGGCGTGGGAGTCCGCCGCGTCGAGCCAGCGCCGAGCGCGGAGACACAGCTGACTTCGCGTTGATGCGCTACGGCGCGCTCACACGGTCAAGTACCTCCGCGAACTGCTCGACCCGATCGTGCCAAGACGGCACCCCCGAGACAGGTGCCTGGAGGCGGGGCGCCCGGTCGGGAACGCGCTCCGCGACCGCTGAAGCGAAGGCTGACGCCTCGACCACGGTAATCATGGGGTCTCCCGCGTCGCGGAAGCCTGCAACTGGAGTGCTGACCACTGGCCTGCCCGTGGCCAGGTACTCATAGCGCTTGATCGGATCCAGGCTGTCCGTGAAGGGCGTCACCACGTGTGGCACGACGAGGACCTCCGCGTGCTGCAGGTAGGCGGGCACCTGCGCTGCCGGCCGCGGGCCGAGCAGCACGACCCCTGCACGCTCGACTAGGGCGCGGTCCGCGGACGACAACGCCAGCGGTCCAACGACAACGAGTCGACCACGGCCTCGAAGCGCGCGAGCGGTGTCGACGCAGAGGGAGATGTCAATCCGGTCGCGATGGACAGTGCCCACGTACAAGGCATACGGGTCTGCAGGCAGGTCCCGTGGCCGCGGTTGAGGTCGCTGGTAGGCCGCGACGTCGACGGCGTTGGGGACGAGGACCACGTCTCGTCGTTCGCTCTTGGTCCGCGCCAGGGTCGGCGAGCAGACCACGACCTCACGGGCCCTTTCCATCAGCAGCTCCTCAGCGCGGGCCCGACGTTCCGTTTCGGCGGCGGGCCGATCAGCGAGTAGCCAGTCGTCCGTGATGTCGTACAGCGTGGGCCAGTCGATGACCTCGAGAACGGCAGCACCATCGGGGTCGTTCACCCACAGGGTGGGGAACTCGAAACCCAGCCGCCGTGTGGCGGCCACCACTCGGCCGGCCAGCCCCTCGTCGACCCGGGGAGCCAGGCGCCGCGGAAGCCACTTGGCACCCTCCAGCAGCCACAGACGCCTCGTCGGACCCGAAGGCAGGGCAGGCCCAGGACGAAGCCCGCGCGGCCACCGTGGTCGTCGCCGCTGACTCAGGTCGTGGAGCGGATCCACGGCCGGCTCGACGAAGAGGACCCGCAGGGTTGTATCTCGGTCAAGCAACCCGGCTATGAGGTGCTGGTTCCGCCGCCACACGTCGTCCCATCGCTCGAGCGACATGACGATGAGGTCCGTCACAGCACACTCCGATACACGGCCTCGGTCGCGCACGCCTGCGCCTCGAGTGAGAACTGGGCTCGCTGCGCCGCCCGCAGCCGAGCACCGAGCTGCCCGCGCTGGGCCTCGTTCGCCGCGAGCATGCGCAGGATCTCAGCGCCGGCCGAAAGATCACCCACTGGGTAGCAGAGCTCCGGCGCGATCGCCCCGATCGTCTCCAGGTGTCCTCCACCATTGGCGGCGACCACGGGCAACTCATGGCTCATGGCCTCGAGGACGGTCAGCCCGAGCGCCTCGTCCGGACGGGGGGCCAGGAGAATGGCTGCATTCGCCATGAGTATGCCGATGTCACGGCGCTGTCCCAGGAATCGCACGCTGGAATCCAGTCCGCACTGCGCAACCACGTCCCGCAGGCGCCCCAGATCAGCGCCCGACCCCGCTATGTCCAGATGCCAGCCGCTCGCGGCCAAGCCGGACGCCGCAAAGCACTGAATGGCGTCTCCCGTTCGCTTCTCCGGTTGCAGCCGCTGCGCCACGAGCACGGTCCGGGAACGGCTCGCGACAGGATTGCTCATCTCAGTGGATCCAACCCCAGAGAGGACAACGGTCGCCGGTGGTTCGACATGCTCGGCAACATAACGGCTGACCGCGATCTGGGCGGCGATGCGTCGCGCCGCCCACCTGGACACGACCCCAGCAGCCCACGATGACTGCCCACGGTGCGCTGCGAAGTGGCGCGTGGCCACGACGGGTACGTGTCGGCTTTGCCATGCCGTGGCTGCCGCGATCTCGGCCGCAGTCATATGGACATTGAAGATGTCGGCGTCGCCCAGGCGGTTGAGTACCGATCGCATGCCTGTGATGGTCGGAGCCGGGATGTGCCGGATATGAGAGCGGTCCATGACGGCGGTCATGGTGGCGGCGTGGCCCCCAGCGACGACGACCTCGTGGCCGCGATCGGC